>JAPPIE010000342.1 GCA_028874765.1 Gemmatimonadota bacterium | reverse complement strand
GGGGAACGGAAAGGGAAGGCGAGGAAGCCGCGCGAGATGGTGCTGCGCATTTATCCGCTGGCGGAATTTTACCGCTGAAATGTCGTTTATTCTATTTCTGTATAGTCGGAGGTGAGGGTTAAATCACCCGACTTCACATTCATAAAGCAGGCGGTTGTTCCTTCTGGCTGCGTGGCGGTTACTACCCACTGCTCGGCCATCCTTTCCAGCTTTGCAGGTGATTCGATCCACTTCCTTTTGCCGGTTATCCCGGTATCAGCAGTTGATATCAGAAGGGCTTCATCCAAAGGTCTTGATGATTCAAAAATTACTGTGAACTGTCGGCCCTTAGTCCTGGATGAAATTTGCTTGGCCCAGGGTTTGCCCTCTTTGACAACGCTGTCTGCGAAGGCATAGCTGTCCGGAGGTTTCCAGCCGGCCTGGTGCCCGTGTCTCATGCCGGGGATCAGGCATACCATGTAGGGCCCAGATACAGTGCGATAGCAGGAGGCTTGTTTGTCTAATGGAAAGTGCTGGTCTCCTGGCCAGGAGAGCCACAGGGTCGGGGTTTTCACTTTTTTTAAGCGTAGCACAGGATCCCAGACCTGCTTGTAAAGGTCATTATTTCCAAGCGCCCTGCCGTAGTGATTGGCCGCCTGGGACAGGTTCCCGCATCCGTACGTGGGAATGGCAAAAGCAAAGCGGTCGTCGATACCGATAACCGTGCTTGCAATAATGCCTCCCCAGGAGATACCCATCAGGCCGACTTTCGTACTATCTACCTGTGGCAAGGAACGAAGGAGCGAGTTCGCGAGGATTGCATCGGCAACGGCGTGATACATCCATTGTTCTTCAATCGGTTTGTCGGAGTCACCGTAAATACCTGTGCGGGCGGGTCCTGACCATGGGTGTTTTTTCCACCTGTTGCGCCTATTGTCGCCGGGTTTCCCTATCTCCCGTTCATCTATCTGCCCTTCCACTGCGATACTGACTGCCGCGTATCCGTGAGCATTCCACTTTTCAACCCACTCCTTAAAGGCGGTTCCGCCACCGCCATGGATTAACACGATTCCCGGGACCTTGTGGCTCGACGATGCACCCTCAGGGATACCGATCCATGCATAGACGCGGGTTGGTTTTCCCGCGTACATAAGCGCATCAAAGTAGATCGTCTTCAATTCACCAGCACCAATACTAACGATTTGTTCCTTTTCATTGCGGACAACAGGCGCATTTGTCAACTCTGCCAGTGCGCGTATTTTCAATTCCTCTGTGCGGTAATCAGCTTGCACGCTCAAAGTCCTCAGCATTGCTGTTAGAATAATCGTCCAGTTAATCATTCTCATTGTATTACTTCTGTTCTCCAAAAGTCTTGATCGCCCTATCTCCTGAAGGGCTTCCGCCTCATCGAAGAATAGACGTCTTCCAAAGTTCCGGCCTTTTTATGCCATGCCAATGCCTGTTCATTGGCGTCTTTGACATACTTGAGCGCCTCGGTAATGGGTTTCCCCATAGGATCGAAATACCCGGTCTGAGACTTACCCGTAGCGTCATGCGTTCCAGCCCAGGTTTCGATATACCCACACGTCTGCCAGCCCAGCATAAAGGGCAGGTTCATGATGCCCTTTAGGTATATGGCGTACTGCTTGCCTTTATCCTCAATTGTGGGGACTTCCACCCCCTTCACCCTATCCATATGGGGGCGCAGGAATCCATAGGCGTGATCGCCGTTGATGATGGGCTTTCCCGTCTTTTCATAAATTCTTCGCAGTTTTTGTTCGTGAGCCGGAGTATAGAAATCGTAATCCTGGATCAGCACCACATCTACGTAATTCTTCACAATATCCCACACCCAATCGGGTTGGGGCCTCGCATTTTGTATTTTATCGCCAAAAATCAAATGATTGGGGTCGTGTTTCCTGATGGCATCGTGGTGAGCCTTGAGATAAGCGTCAACGATTTTTGCATTCATAAGTGCCTGATCGGTAAAACCCCTTTTGGGATCCCCGGGCATACCATACGCGCTTATTTCGAAAAAATCCTCCCACGTATTCACATTTAATCCGTACATTTCCCCAGCCTCAACTGCCGAAGAATACTGACCCTGTAACACTCCAATCCAAACTCTTTTGCCCGGTGTCTTACCGGGGCGAGACAAGATGTCCATGATCCAGGGGTGGTGCTCAAACCTTCTAATTGGCTTTCCCAAATTATAAATTGTGTAAGCGGGTAGGTCTTCGTAACTGTATCCTAACAGGTACTTTGAGTCCCTGTGCTTTGAAGTGTAAGCTTTGACAAAATGGTCGAGTTTTTGTTTCCAGGCAGGATCAAATACGTCGGGGAAGCGCTTGTCGGCTGACCACTGTTTGACCCGCTTGGGGTGAACATGGCTCATTCGCAGTTTGCCAAAATAATACAACTTCAATTCGTTGCAGTAATCCGTGGGCATTACGTGTGGATGATGAAAGGATAGGGTATTGAAACCGTAATCTTTGTGATCCTTAGCGATTATCTCCAGCCAGGTCCTGGCTCCTTCAGACTTAAAATCGACTCTTCTTCCCTTCATGATCCCGCCGCCGATTTTCTCGATCCAGTGTTCTTTGTTGTAACTGGCAAATCTGGACATGGGACCTACGTGATTCATTCCAAGAGGAATAAAGGGTTCGCCATCACCGTTAACCATGGTCCAAATTCCTCCTACCTCCTCTATGTGGACAAAGTCTTTGTTCCCGATGATTTTGGCTTCGTCTTCCTTGTCAATCTGAGCAAACGAATGACTAAACGCGACTGTACAAAACAAGAAGAGCGTTGCTGCTCTGAATAGCGCTTGTGAAAGTATCATAACTGTTTCCTTTGGACCTGTTAGAAGTAGTGGCGGCTCGACGCCTTTTACATCTGTTTTGGAGCGTGCGATTCCCGCAAAAACGCAGAGATCACAAAGAGTGCAAGGAATGCTGGAAGGACTGCCAGCAATAATGGATAGGCCATTTCACCTGTCATCCCGAGTGCTGCGACTCCAAGCAGCGGCGCAATTAACAAAGAGAGATCCATGAGGGAATCAAATGCCCCCATGGCGGCTCCTATATATGACGTGTCAAACGCCTCCGAAGCGTACACGAATGATAATAAGTATGGCACTGCATTTGTAAGACAAAAGAGAACGTAGAACCCTATCAGCAGGGATAGACTGTCGGCATAGACCAGTCCCACTCCCGATAGAACCAGGAGTCCGAGAGACGCGAGAACATAGATTTTTCGTCCCACTTTCTCAGAGATTGCTCCGGTGAAGTATGAGGATACACTGAATGCAAATGAACCGGTTGCCAGAATTAGCCCGATCTCCCAGGCGTCGAATCCCAACACCTCGCCCTTTGTCGGCACAAACACTCCGAAAATCCCGAAGGCAAACAGACCCGCGAATCCCATCAGAAGATAGACAAATACGCGACTGTTCCCAAAGGTTGCACCAAGGCTGCGAAAAACGCCCAGATTGTGCTCCGATGAAGCCCGTTCTCCACCCTTGATCAGATAGAAAGCAGCACAGAAGGCCACGAGTGAGAGAAGCCCGTCCACAAGGAATGGAGCCCGAAGCGAAGCCAACGAAAGCGCTGCTCCTATGGCGGGGCCAACCACGAAGGACAGTCCCTGACTGCTTCTGAGGATTCCGAAGAACCGCCCTGGAGCATCCTTACCAAGCGTTGAAGTGATTGCCAGGAGAGCGGGCATCGAGATGGCATCAGCGACACCACCGAGGACTCGAAGAATTACCAAATGGACCCAGTCGCTCGCAATCAGACACAAAAGAGATGAAACTGAACCGAGGGCCGTGCCTATCAGAATGAGACGTTTCCGTGAGAAGCGATCCGCAAGGGCACCTGCGAAGAATTGGGCGACTACCACTGTGGCAAGGGCGGCCGACACGACTATGGGTATCTGGTACGTTTCAGCCCCGAGTTCCGTGCTGAGTCTCGGCAATACGGGAAGGCTGACGAGAGTACTCAGGAAGATGATGAACGCCATCAAGCCAATGGCATACATCCTGTGCAGATCAGATGTCATTCCCCCTCCTCTATAGGGTAGGTTGTCGAATGGCAGAAGGAGTGCAGCGACTGAAGCACGGACACATGGTTAAGCGTCCGTATTGTTTTTTGTTATCTTATTTTTGGGTGGGAAATAAGTGTTGCAGAGAATTCTTGGCAGATAGCGTATCATCAAATGGTTCGATTTTATTATTCTCAACAATAACTGATGAACGATCTATTGGAGCAACATCAATTTCAACAACTAATATCTTTGGATCGTTGGTATAAAAAACATTGTTCACAACAGTGTTATCCCGCCCTGTTGGAGCAGGGATATTTTTCTGATCAAGATAGTCCACCCTTACTGGATCGTCCGTTTTTTTATTAAAAATCTGAATATATCGAGTCAGGTTCTTATTAGATCCGATGAATTTATTATCCTTTATGATGTTGGCAAATCCCGCCAGTTTGACAATCTCTTCATTGTAGGATTTTTCATAACAGTATAGAATATTATTCCGGACAGTTACAAATGAGGCCGCGTATTTGATATCGATATATTGCCCCAGTAATCCCGGTCCCAATATGCTTTCCTCAATTATGATATTATGGGCTCTTGCCATTTTTCCTCTTTCTTCAAGCCCTTTCGATGAACCAATATAAAAGCCTTCTCCTTCATGGGCGTTATAATCTTTGTCCAGCCATTCTCCAATATGATGGATTTTCATTCTTCTAAAGGTGTTATGGTGACTTTCATTCCTGATCGCTACAGCAGTGTTATGTGTATGATGTATATGCACATCTTCAATAACATTATGGTGTGAGCCCGATCCCAATAAATATAAACCGATACGAAAACCATGCGTGTTCCAATACCCCTTGGCCAGAGACACTTTCTTCCCGGTTATTTCTATGCGGGAAATGTTCCAGAACGAGCCACTTAGTTTGATTGCTACCAAATCCTCTTCCTTTTTTTGGTCAACCGTGGAAATTACAGCATATCGACCCTGGCCTGTGCTGTCTTTTGATGTAAGGGTGATTCTATTTTTAGCGGACCCATTTGCATGTAGCTTAAAACTCTTATCGATTTCATACACTTTGCCGCCCTGAAGCACAATCGTATCACCTGGCTTGACGGTATCCAATGCATCGTAAACATCCTTGCTTGTAGCGCATTGATAAATATCGCTGGCGTAAAGCACATTGATATTGGCAATCAACAGGGAAAAGGAAATAATCAAAGGAGGCAAGAGTCGTTTCGGGGCTAAATTGTTAATGACGTTTTTCATACATCCCTCACCATATCGTTCTCAGCCGACAGCCGTGCGACCTCCCCGCGCAGTCGGGCATTCTCTGTTACGATCTTGCCAGCGCGAACGTCTGCCTCCCTGAACTTTGCCATGAAAACTGCTCCGTTTGGCGTGCGATTGTAATCGTAAATGATGTAGATTGTTCCATCGCCTGCCTGCACGCCATCGGGATAGGTGACCTTCTCCCGTTCATCCAGCATGAGTCCGCCCTGCCACGTCTGACCTTCATCGTCGGATACAAACGCCACCAGTTTCTCGCGTCTCGTCTTTTCGGTCATGGATCCATGTTTGACCAATAACAATGCGCCAGATTTCAAACGACGCACAAAAAATCGGGTGGTAGGATGTGGTATTTTAAGACGTTCAACGGGCGTCCAGGTCTTTCCAAGATCGTGAGAAACTGTCTGGCCGATGCCACGGACTCGCACCAGCATCCAGAGTGAGCCATCCTTTCGCTCAACAATCATCGGTTCATCAGGTCCCCGCAATTCCGCGTTAACAATATTGGCAGTACCACGAAGCTCGAAGGTCTTACCCTGGTCGCGCGAGGCATAGACCTTGATGCTGTTGTCAGTCTTCCATACAGACGAAGTAAAGAGCCAATCGCCATTCGATAGTACCGTTGGTTTGTTCAGCATGATGCCATTACCTAATCGACGCGGTTTCGACCATGTTGGGTTCTCAGCATCTGGATTGCTGGTGACAATAGTCCATATGCCATAACGGCCATCCTGTTGACCAAAACTCTGTCCCCAGAAAACCCACATCCGATCTTGTGGGTCGGTCCAGATGGAAGCGGACATAGCCCGAACGTCCCTACAGGGCAGTATCATGACTTTTGGATCTGACCAGGTGTGTCCATCGTCATCACTACGAATCAAGATCTGGTAGTTTCGCGGGCTTTCGACATCCCGCCCGTAAACTATCCACAACCTTCCCTTTGCGGTGCGTTCGATGCCTGGCACGCCCTGTCGTGTGGTCGGCGGCACATGCTGTTTCCACGGATTGACAATGACCGTCGCCGGTTCGAGTGCAATATCGGCATCACGCTGTTTCTCTA
>JAPPIE010000112.1 GCA_028874765.1 Gemmatimonadota bacterium | reverse complement strand
ATAAAAAGAAATGATGAGTATAAAAAAAGCCCCATCCGAGATCGTGCAAGCGATTTTAGACGGGGCTTCTTTCAGTTGTCAGAAACGAATCAATGTAACCCTGTATGGTTAAAAGTTTTGGTGGATAATTTCGGAATAAAGCCTTAAATTTTGCAAATTGGTCTCTAATACTAATATGCGGAGATTTCTTATTGCATGCCCAAATACCGAGAATACATGGCACAGATTCTAAATCATCCCATTCTAAAAAAAAGCCCTATTGCCCAGGTAGCACTCTATCTCGCGACCCTCTTTGTAGGCCTCTATATCTGCACAAAAGCGGCAATCTGGCTCGATGGAGCTATCACCGGGCTGCAAGGCGGGCAAGTTCTTCAGGGGGGAACTTTTTGGAAAGCACTTACCGTCACATTCCAACAACCCGACAATCCAAAACAAAAAATTGCAGTCACGGACATCCGCTTCAAAAATGTAGATCGCTTTTTACCCATCGCCGTGATCGTACACACACAGGGAAGTGACGTAACCTATCACACCGGTACACAGCGAGAATGGATCGCAATACCCGATCTGCCTATCGACAGCCTCGTCATTCGCACGCGCAACGCCAGCCACAGTGCGGTGATTGACGATTTGAGCTTTCAGTACAACAACCGAAGCTATGCGATGGACTTTGACCAGACAGCCGATGGACCCATTGCGCCCAATACGCAGATGGTCGAATACAAGTTTGAGGACATTCAAATCGCGTTTGCAGCCGACAATGCCGTACCCACAGTTGTTCGCGGCGGTGATTTGGCCGAATCTATCGGACGATATATCTCCAACATCAGCGGTCCACTTTCTACTGTTTTGATCCTGCTCTTGATTGCCCTGCCCTTCTATATGGTTGTGCGCTATGCTCAGGTCTTATCTCACGACTTATCACCCGACCGCTTCTTCACCAATTCCGACGCGCAAATCGTTCAGCAGCAGGGCATTAATCTGCTATGGGGTGGCCAATACAACGCCGATTATGCCCTATCTGAAAACACAGAACTCTACGCCATCCTCACGTCTGTCGAATCTGAAATCGCGTCTGATCAGGCGCGATTGGTCGAGCGATGTACCGACAAAATCTATCTACTCTTCGATGAAATTGAAGACCGCCTGTCCGAAGGATTTGGCATGCTGGGTCTTCTATCGCTCTCCATGGGCCTTTTGGGCACAGTTGTTGGCATGATAGACGCTTTCAAAATTTTGGAAGACACTATGAAAGTGGGTGAAGGCCCTGCCCAAACCCAGCTCAAAATGGCACACTACATCAACTTTGCCCTCGTCACAACAGCCATTGGATTTCTCGGACGCATTCTATCCATGATCCTCATACGCAAAACCAAAGCCCGCAGCCTGCAACATCGCGCGCGCATGCTCAACCTGATTCAGTATTTTTATCAGATAGAGGGAGGCGTGAGACGTGAGACACCGCAATAGGCGACCTTTGGCAGCACTTTTAGACACGGGCGAAGGGTTTATTGATGTCTTGTTTTTGCTGCTTACATTTTTTATTATTCAAAACGTGTGGCAAACCCATCTCGCCAACTTGCACAACCGCTTTGTCCACGCACAAAAACTCAATTTTATCAAAGCACCCGACGAAAAAGGCTCTGCCCCTCACCCCACAGATGAACGATTTTTGCAGATCATCATCGGCAAATCTTATGTTCAATTTGACAAAGGCGGCGTTGCCACCGAAGAGCATATGGTCTTTCAAGACCGCGCAGACAATGACCAGATTGGCATTGAACGCGCTGTATTTTTGTCCGTAAAAAAAGCTTTACTCGCACTACAGGCGCAACATGGATTTGCGCCCAACGACATTTTGGTGCGCCTCTATTTTGAACGCGATGCAACCGTGACTTATACCGTTGGTGTGTACGACGCCCTCAACACCAGTGGATTTAAGACCGTACAATGGGGGCTTGAAAGTCAAAAAAGAAAATTGTAAAATAGAATATGTCTCCCCAACAAAAAAAATTGATCCAGAGTGCTGCTGAAAGCATGCGACGGGATCATCCCAAACTCTTTGGCGTGTTATCTGCCACACTGCGCGCTCGCAACTTGTCTGAGGCACGCCGCGCATGTAATTATCCCTCGTCCGAAGACTTTACAAGCGACTATCATCGGGCTATCGAGCACCTGTTTAAACAGGTGAGAGACCTGGGGTATGTCCCGCCATCGAAAACCGACAGCTTTGAGGAGTGCATAGGGCAGATTTCGCCATCGAGCCATTTCAAATTGCCCTCACGCGAAATCATCAACCGCTTTTACAAGGGCCATATCCTCCACGAAGCAGGCGTGCTTGCAGCCAAACAGAACCATCTGGGGCTTTCCAAACTCTGGGCGCACTTCCCCAATCGCCGGCATGAAATAGAAATCGCCATCGCCCTTGTTCCTGTCCATGCGCCAGTCCCTCAACAGCAGTCTATCCGTTTATCTTATACCCCTATTGAACGCACACAGCAACATTTTTTACCCGCATTGGCCGGTGCGTTTGCACTCGGCATCGTCTTGCTCCTGGCACTCAGCCCTCCCCAGGGGGGGCGGGCATTCAAAGCCATTGTCACAAATTTTGAGGAAATGCTCGTAAGCGCGCAGGGCATCTTTGATATGAGCAAAAACACACGCGAGGAAGTTAGTGCGACAAAGCCAGAAGTGAAAGCCGAAGTATCCACTGCCCCAGAGCCAGCGCCCCGCCCCCAAATCGCGCTGCCAGACAAACCGAAATTGGCACTCGCATCACTACCCGATATTCCGCGCCAACTCGACAGACCCTCGCTCAGTGGATTGAAAACACCGCCTCGCGTCTCGGCACCCAATCTGGACAGAGGAGCAAACCCATCGTCGTTTTTTGGTTCGCGGCCAGAAGTCCACGTCGCGCGCGCCACTATGAGTATGCCAGTGCATGCTCCTACCACATTGCCATCAACGGGCGCAAGCGCGGGCAAAGATCAGCCCGAGCAACAAGCGGAACCCACCGACCTCAAAGGCTATCGGCCCGCAGGACGCATTGGATTTTCCAACTTTCATACATCGGCTGGTCTCTCGACAGAACTCGTGCGCCTCACCCGCATCCAGCGCGCACTCTCTCGCCTGAAAACGCCGCAAAACAAAACATACAAAAATGCCCAACTCACATTGGCCCCAGACAAAGCCCAAATACAATTTGCCGATGGCGTCGCATTTATCCTCACCTTTCGCATGGGGCAACTCGACGACATTCAAATTTTCGCACGCTCGGGCATAGACAGAGTACTTCACATCGAAACCGAAGCGCGCCGGGGCATTCACTTCCTCGACCGTGCCTTGAGCAACCCGTGAGATCGCTAATGAAAAAAATAATTCTTATCCTCGCTTTTTTCGTTTTACCATCCCTTGCCCTTGCCCAGGAAAAGGACGACGCCCTCGCCTATCAGTCTTTTGAGCAGGGCCGCAGTGCTTATGAGAGTGGACGATATCTCGAAGCCGTCGCACATTTTGAGCGCGCGTGCAACCAGGCCCTCATCTTTACCAGTGCCTATTATATCTGGCTGGGCACGGCAGGCGAGCGCGCCTACGACACGGGCCAGGACGCGCCCAACCGATTGGACCTGCTCAGAAAAAGTGCCGACGCCTACCGCACGGCACTCGACCGCGAGCAAGACCCCGATGTTCGCTACGAATTGGGACGGCTCACCGTCAAATACGCGATGGCGCGTGCCAACTTCGTGCTCGACCGCGAAAACAATCGCCAACCCCTACCGCTGGATTTGCCCCCGCCAGCATTGCGAGATAGCACCTGGATACCCACGCGCTTTCAACCCGCAACAATTGACTCCCTGCACCGGATATGGCATCTCGCTGAGGGTGGTCTGCGAGACATTTGGGTGGCGATTCTTGGCAGAACGCAAAAGGAAATTGTCTATGCCGCGCCGCAACGCAGCAGCATGAGCGATACCCTCCAGGCTTATTTAAGCGTCTATATCGAAAACAGTTTGAACCTGATCGAGACCGCCGGGCAGGCGAATTTTGAAGGCATAGAACCCGATTTTTACATTCCAAAAATTGCCGCAGCATCTTCCCGCGGCGTTTTGGGCGACAACCCCGACTGGTTCAATCAAGTGCTCGCTGCCGCGCGCTTTGACGGCGGCTATAACATGCGCTGTGCCATCTACCGCCTCAAGGGATTGCGTCACAGCAAAGAAGAAGAAGCCAACCGCGCAATCCACGCCATGCAACGCGCTCTGGTCTATGCGAGATCCGACACCTCTCGCGCCGCCCTCTATCTCGACATGGCCTTCACCGCTTACCGGGACGACTTGCCCAAAGCCGTTGAATATGCCAAATACGCATACGCGCACAACCAATACGAACCGAGAGTGTGCGATACCTATGGCGGGCTTTCGCTCAGTTTGGCGAGCGTAAAACTCAAAGAAGGCGCGTACCGCGAAGCCATTTCAACCATTTATCCTGTAACCTCTTTCGGCTGGCAAGACCGCGGCGAAGCCTTGATCACCCTGGCGATTGCCTATTTCAACTCCGATCTGCAAAATATGGGAGACAGAGCATACCAGGCCGCGGAAATGGCCTATCGCATCGCGCCAGAACGCTACTGGGAAGAATTTCATCGGATTGCCAAAAGTCAGGGCAACTATGTACAAGCGCGTCAACTCGAAGAAAAGCACAGCAGCGCGCTGCTCAGCAAAAAACAGGACACCTCCCCATGAACACCCTGAAATTCATTTTATTTTGTATCCTGCTGACCACACCGCTCCACATCCAGGCTCAAGAAACAGCGCCTGCGCCAAGGACGCTTCTCAAGACGAAAATCCACATTCGCTCAGAACCCACAGGTGCTCAGGTCTTCATCAATGGGCAGGAAGCGGGTTATACGCCATTTGTCACAGAAAAGCTACTGGACATTGGCGATAAAATTCAAGCGTATGCACACGGCTACCAGCCCTACACGCGCACATTTACGACAACTGTTTTGGCAGATACGGTGCATATTGCGCTCATACGCCAGAAAGCGCATCTGGAGATCCGGTCAGATCAACTCGCAGCCTTAGGTGCAGAAATCCATCTTCGATTTGCAGATCAAGACACGACCATCACCGGGTTTATCAACATCGGACGCGGCAATGTGGCATATCAGTCGGACCTCTTTGTGGGCAAATACCGCCTCGAAATCAGCAAACCCGGCTTTAACCTCATAGAACAAGATCTCTTTTTGCCCCCGCGCGGCAAACTCATAGAAATTAGGCTTACCCGCAATCCGCTGCCGCTCACGGAATTGTCCATACCCGGTCTCGTGGATATCGCAGACCAATACCTCGCCGAAAGCGCGCAACTCCTCGCTGCTGCCCTGGCCATTGGCGAAACAGCACCCGCGGTTGAAACCAATGCGTCTATCCGCCTCAGCGATCCGCGCTTGACGCCTTTTATCGAAGATCTGAAATACTATAGCCACCAGACGCGCGACTTAGAACGCACGATGCGTCTTATGGGAAAAAGCGAACGCAGCCTGCTCCGTGCGCTGTCGCAAATTGACGTGTATCGCGGCATTGTACTGGGCAAATACCGCCGCTTCTCAGAAGCGAACGTACTCTTTGAAGAAGCCCGTGAGCGTTCTCCCTTTCCCATAGAACAAGAACCCAATCCCCTGCCAGGGGAAAGCGAGTCCCGTCTGGGCGATCTCACGCGTTTTGCCGAACAATGGCACACCCGCCTCGGTCGATTAGATATCAACGTAAATGCGGCCTATCTCGCCATTCGCAACCTGTCCCCCAAAACCTTGCGCTTTGAACAGGTGCGCTTCACGCGAGAAGCACCCGTGCCCCCCGCCACTTCCTCGCACGAACAGGCCATGCACGACAGCCTCGTCGCCCTTGCCGAACACATCCTGAACGACAATATTGCCAATCGCCAGCAGGAGTTTTCCCTCACCCTTCCCAAAGGCCATTACATGCTCAAAGACACGCAAAACATGGCCATTCCCATTTCATTCCGAGTTTCCGATGCCCCCACCTTTCTACCCATCTCACCGCGTGTTAGCTTGTGGTTGCCCACCGCCAAAACCGCGTCGGATACGGTTCGCTTGCAAACCGTCGTCGGGGACGAACTCGGCCCGATTGTTCAACCCGATCAAATTACTTTTGGTCGAGAATACGCACTTCTGGTCAAAATGGGCGATTACAAACGCCACCGCGAAAACATCATCCTCTATCCTGCAAGCGGCATCAAACCCGTCTGGCCCGGCGTTACTGCCATTGCCGCGACCCCAGGTATGGAATGCCTGCATTACAAAACAGGCACCAACAAATTGGAGACATCCATCCTCGGCAACATCCAGGGCAAACGCAG
>JAPPIE010000332.1 GCA_028874765.1 Gemmatimonadota bacterium | reverse complement strand
CTTCCAAATACAAAACTACTGCCTCGAAATACTACCATCCTAAATAGTTACAAATCTTTTTGATCTTGTTCACGCCAAGTGTCTCTACGGTCCCCAACCGTAATCCCAGATTGGGATAGCTTTTGTAAAATCAGGGCTGCGAGACGAAACTGTTCGTCAGGTGGTAGGGATTGAACGGTTTCGACAAAGATTTCTTGTGCGGTCAGTGCCATATTGATTTCTCCATTAAGATAACCATTACTACATGGTGCTGTACGTAGCGGCATGGTGTTACTTCCCCTGTCATTGCGGCCTGGTTTTAGCCGCAATCCAATAAACGACTACGGGTTGCATTCACGGTCCTCATGGATGAGGTCATCGACAAAATTCTCGCGTTCCGTTTCAGTCATCGTGTACCAATCCAATCCCCGAGACGCACATAACTTTCGAAACTGCGCTTCGGCATAGTCCATGCGTGTCGCTTGATTGGTTTCTGTCTGCTCTGCAAGCGCGAGGAGTACTGCTCGCTTCTCTTCTGGCGGTATCTGCCGGACCAAACCAATGACCTGATCGGTTGTTAATTCAAGGGTCAAATTCATGTCAATCACTTTTTCGCAATCATATATACCGAGAAAAGTCAGTCAGTCGTAGCCGGTGGCCTTACCTGCTGCGCGGTCAAACGACACGTCCACTGTTCTCTTGGGTAGTTATATTCCTCATGCGCGGGCTGTCTCGAATCCCACCAGGTTGCGGGTCTCTCGGCTGAACTCTACGGCGATCAGATGTATCGGCTCGCCGCGATCGCGGTATTTGTCGGCGTAGCGTTTCTGTTTCAGTTGCGCCATTGCGGTGCCTTCGGGTGCTAATTCGACTACTTTGAACTCGAACAGATACACATTGCCGTTGAAGCGAACTGCCATGTCCAGACGACCATGGCTGCTGCTGTCCTCCACAACGATGTCCAATCCCACCGATGCGAAGTAGGAGTAGAACACGCTGGCGTAATAGCCTTCGTAATTCGCTATGTCGTTGTTTGTGTGCCACTGGTAGGGAATGCTGGCGAAGAACGCCTTGAACAGATTTTTTAGGCCAGCGAAGTCATTGACCAACAACAGGTCGTATAGGCGGGCAATGTGCTCTGCCTGCTGCGTCGGGTTCCCGGTCAAGTGGTTCAGCAGGCTTCTGTTCAAGCTCTGGCGCACTTCCTGGTTTGGATAGCCCAGACGGTAGTAGGTCAGGCTACCGCGCGGTTCGGTATGGTGTATGGTCTGATAGCCAGTCTGAAATAGCAGTGCTTGAGTGGCGATATCGTCAACGTCAAATGTAGATAATAATTCGTCGCTGCCCAGCATATCGTCCAGGTCTATAGAACTCACTCCGCGATCTACTAACGTGTTGACCAGAAACGTCGGTGTGCCGGTCTCGAACCAGTAGGCGCGAAACTCGCGGTTGCGGAACAAGAGGAGGATGTCGAAGGGGTTGTACACTTTCTCCTCCCCTCGCCAGGAATAGCCGTTATACCACTCGCGGATTTGGTCTCGGTCCAGGCCGGACAGTTCTGGCGCGAATACCGTTTCGAGGTCCTCTTCGGTGTAGCCGCATAAGGCGGAGTAATGCGGGTCGATGGTAATGTCAGTGAGGTTGTTGAGGCCCGAAAAGAGGCTGACTTTGGAGAATTTGCTGACGCCAGTGAGGAAAGTGAACTTGATATACGCGTCGCTGTCCTTGATGGTCGCGTACAGGCCGCGCAAGAAGTCGCGGTTGGCGCGTGCGACTTCTGGTACTTCGAGTGCGTCCAGAATTGGCTTGTCGTATTCATCTACCAGAACGGCCACTGACTGCCCGGCACGATCATGCAGTGCCTCTATCAGATAGGCGAAACGCTCGGGCGCGGTGGTGTAGTCGGACTTTATGCCCTCTCGACGTTCAACTGCGTCCAGTTGTGCCATCAAGTTCGTCTGTAGATATCCCGGCTCTTTGAAGTTGCCTCGACCAAAACTCAGGCGAATTACCGGATGGCGAACAGACCAGTCCCGGTGGTCGTGGATGTGAAGCCCATCGAACAATGGTTCATTGCCTTCGAACAGTTCCTTCAGTGTGTCCAGAAACAGGCTCTTTCCAAAGCGACGCGGGCGCGACAGAAAATAGTGTTTCCCCTCGTCTATCATCCGCCGAATATAGGGTGTCTTATCGACGTAGTAGTAGTTCTCTTCTCGCATCTCGCGGAAGGTCTGAATACCGATGGGTAGTCTGCGTCTGGTCATGATTTACTCCTGTTTGCCCTCTTCAAATAGATCCTACAGCCGAATCCAATCTGATAAGTTCTCGTGCTGGAAGATCATGGTTTCCTGGATGCTCGATATCCGTCCTTTTCCCGCTTCTCCGGCTCGTTGGTACATCGCATAAGCAATAGCTACATCGACATAGGCCAGGCCAACTGCGTTGAAGTAGGCCCGTTCTTCGGGGGTCTCTCTTCCTCCTTTTTCGCCGGAGACGACTTCGACGAGGTTCGCGTAAATGTCCTCGTCCGAGAGTTGCCCGTCCTTATACATGCGACTGAGCGTTTGCGTTCTGTGCTTTACGGTTTCCCAATCGTCGCACACAATTTTATCGCATTGTCTCGCCACGTCGTATTCGTCCTCCCAACCGCCGATATGGCTGTAGAAAGCGCCGGGCTTTATCCATGCCGCTTTGAGAAGCGGGGCTTGCGCGCTCGTGGCTGTGACGAGAATATCGGCGCCCTCTATGGCCCGCTGTGCATTTGTATGGGCGGCGGAAAAACGCATGTCTCGAAAGAGTGTCGCCATTTCGTCGATGAATTGCTGCTCTTCGTGGTCATGCTTGGCAGAGACCCGGCACTCCTCAAGGCCTGGAAATACCGTCTTCATGGCGATCAAGTGCATCTTGGCCTGTTCCCCTGCGCCAATGAAGGCAATGCTCTTGGAATCCGGTCTTGCGAAATGTTTGGCGGCAATAGCACCCATTGCGCCTACGCGCATATTCGAGCACAGGGTGCCGTCCATAAAGGCGATGGGGTAGCCTTTCTCGATCTCGGATAGGATGAAGACTGCGGAGAGATTCTGCTGGCCGTATTTCTCGGGATTGAACGGGAATACGGATACCCACTTAGCCCCACATATTTTTTCGGGTAAGAGGGTTGCTGGCAGGCAGTTAATGCGGTCCTGGGTGTCTTCATTGAAGATCTGAACTACTTTTTCCGGGAAAAGGATGTCATTTTTTTCGTAGGCGAGCATGGCGTTTTCCGCCGCGCTTATGGCCAACCGTATGTCCAGACATCCGGCTTGCAGGAGGTCTTCTTGAGAGAGAAAGAGACATTCGATGCGATGCTTATCCGTCATGGGTTCTCCTTTTCTATAGATTGACGCGCAGATTGCCCGCGTGGTGGGAGTCCAATATGCCCAGCATGATTTGAAGCGTTTTTCTGGCTTCGCGTGCGGGCGAGACGAGTGTGCCGCCGTTTTCCAGGATGTGGATGAGTTCTGTGACTGCGCCAATTTGTCGGATCGATATATACGGCTCCACGGGGACTGTTGCATGTGACCACCAGCGCGGTTCTTGTTGGGTAATGACCTCGAATTTTTGATCTGATATTTCGATCCGTCCATTTTCACATGTCAGAGAAAATTTTGATCCGTTAAACGCCATTTTGTGGCAGTTGTAAAATGCGCGGACGCCGTTGTCAAAATGGATGTACGCAGAGGCATAAGGGTCGGTCGCCGGGTCGTGTCCGCCATCGCCTTTGTATTCGGTGAAGTGCTCGAAGCCGGGTTCCAATTCGCCGACCAGCCATTCGGGGTTCGCTTCGGCAAAGAAGCACATCATGTCGATCATGTGCGTGCCGTTGCGAAACATCATGGCGCGCGTTCCGAATTGGTCGCAGACGATGGTTCGCAAGCGGCCCATTTCGCCGGATCGGATCATTTCCCGTGCTTGTAGATAACTCGGATACCAGCGGCGCGTGTGTTCAATTGAGAGCAGGACGTTATTTGCTTCTGCGGCTGCGATCATGCGGTCGGCGTCGTTCATGGTTGTGGCAATGGGTTTTTCGCACAGAATTGCCTGTGCCGATCCTTCGGCGGCGGCTACTGTGATGTCGGCGTGTGCGTGATCAGATGTCACGACACTGACGAGGTCGGGCTGCTCTTTGTCCAGCATTTCCCTGAAATCTGTGTACGTGTTCACATCGGGCCAGATATCGCCCCATCGCTCGCAGAAGTCATCCAGTACTTCCTGGCGCAGGTCGCATACGCCGACGACTTCTGTTTGTGCGTGTTTGTGATAGGCCGATGCGTGCGACGGTGGCATGGCGCCGAAGACGGGTCCTCTCGTTTCATGTGGGCGGCTGGCGCCAATGCCCGTCAAGCCTACGATTACAGCGCGGTACGTGTTCATCTTATTCCTCCCTGATTAATCCAGCAAACGGTTAACGATGTGGTCTTCTGCGTCAATTAAAGGATGTTGTTCATTTTGCAAGGGCAAGGTGACGGGTTCGCCTGTGTGTGCGGCTTGATAGGCGGCTGTTGTGAGCAGGGCAACGGATAGTCCCTCTTCTGCGCTGGTGACAGGTGTTGTGTCTTGTTCGATGCAGTCGATGAGATGCGCCACACCTGCTGCCATACCCGCTGCTCTGGGCGGTGGCGTATCGACGAGTTTTCCGTTGACGGAATATCCCAGGCGATCTACCTGAACCCACGCGCCTTCGCCTGTGATGTTGACGCAATCGAATGTGGCATCCTCGCTTTGTGCCTTTGACCTTCCTGCGGTGAGTGTTGCCGTGAAATCGGGATATTCACACCAGAGTGTGGCGATGTCTTCTGTGCCAAATTGCTCGTATTCCTCAAAGTAGAGATTTTGCATCTGGCAACTCACCCTGTTGGGCATGCCAAAAAACCAGAGCAGAGCATCCACGGTATGGCTGCCCAAATTCATCAGTTCACCCCCACCATTTTGCACGGCTGGCGTCGGATAGCTTACATAAGCCATGAGGTCGCCAAAGAATTGTTTTACGCTGTTGTGGGCATACGCGGAGATACGTCCGTATTCGCTCCGGTCAAGGGCTTCTTTGAGTTTTATCATAGTGGGTGAAAACCGCGATGGGTACGTCAGAAGCAATTTGTTTGATGCGCTGGCGACAGTATCGACAATTTCTCTGGCTTCGACAACGGTTCGCGCGATGGCTTTATCGACGAGTACGTGTTTGCCGCAATCGAGTGCTTTTTTGATGAGCGTGCGCTTGAGATAGAAGTCCGTGCAGATGGAGACGATATCTACGTTCGGGTCTTCCAGGACTGCGTCGTAGTCTTGTGAGACCTCGAGGCCGTAGAGTTGAGATAGGGCCTCGCCTTTGCCTTCGTGGTGCTCTGCCGCTGCGACGATTTCGCAATCTTCTCGTTCATGCCAGATCGGGCCGTAGGTATTCTGGTGCGCCCGATTGCCAATGAGTCCAATGCGATACATGGTTTATTTCCCTCCATAAGTGGGCGATGAAAATTCGGGCTGCTGTGACCAGTGGTCAACTTTTCCCATGATGCCGTAGAGTTCGGGTCGCCGGTCGCTGAGATGGTTTTCATCGGATGCGTCTTTGAGATCGATTTCGTGGATCAATACATCTGGTACATTGGATTGCAATTTTGCCGCGACTTTGCCATGCGGGTCTGTGATCAGGGCTACGTTGGGATGCGTGAAGCAGACGAACATCTGATTTTCATAGGATCGCGTGCGCATCCACCATTCATTTTCTTCATGCCACATGCCATAGGTCGGCATGAGACAGATTTTCGCGCCTTTGAGCCGCAATGTGCGAATTGATTCGGGCCATCGGCGGTCCGCGCAAATGACCATGCCCACGGTGCCAATGTCGAGGTCGAATACGGGCAGGTCATCGCCACGCACAAAGCGGTGATCGTGCGATTGTAGATGCGTTTTGTAATATGTTCCGACAATTTTTCCCGCGCGGTTCACCAATATAGCGGCATTGTAAAAATATCCCGCGCGTTTTTCAGTGTATCCAAAAACGATGTGGGTGCGCGATGCGTGCGCCATTTTGCATACCTGTTGGATGTACGCACTTTGCTCGACGTCCTGAGCGACTTTGGCAAAGCGCTCAGCGGTCCAATTTTTTTCGGTTACTGCATATCCGTCCAGGAAGCATTCCGGGGTTATGAATACGTCTGTATCTTTTCCCTGTGTTTCAAATTGTTTTTCAAATATTGCCCAATTGTTCTCGACATTCCATTTTTCGGGCATGGCTTTCAGCATTCCAATTTTGATTTTATCGGGCATATGGTTTCTCCTTAGCTATACGCCTCTCAGAGCTTGTTCAAAATCCGCGCATAAGTCCTCCGCGGCTTCGATGCCAACTGCTACGCGGATCAGTCGTTCGGAGATTCCCGCGTCGCGGCGTTCCTCTTCGG
>JAPPIE010000363.1 GCA_028874765.1 Gemmatimonadota bacterium | reverse complement strand
ACCCGCTGGATTTTGACGGACTCGTAACATTTTGAAGTCACACATCGCGTAAGTACATGTAATAGATTTTCCAAATGTGTCATAATGAAATAGCACTCGTGTATCTGATACTTCTCCGCACTTATCACAAATTAAAAACACATCGGATAAACGTACCATTTCCAATTTTTCCGGTCCCTTATACCAATAATTCGGTTCTTTGTAAATTTTTTCAACTGTGGCACAAAACGTTGTCTGGGCATCTTGTTTGTCCTCACAACAGGATAAAATGATAATACAGAAAAATTTTCGCTGTGCTGTACCAATTCTAAATTTTTCCTGTGTATCCCTGTATGTTCGGACAAAATATCCAATGCTTCTTTTTCACCCCAAAGACCCTCTATATCTACCAGCCATCTCTCAGGCAACAATCCGTCAATCACAGGATAAAAACCAAGTTTTTCTGGTTCTTTTTCCACATGTCCTAAATATTTACCCGTCGTATTGTCCCTTAATCCATACATACCAGATTCAAAATTTGAACTTGGAAAAGAAATTTTCTTTCTGCTCATGTGAGATCCTCAATATATAGCAAACATCAAACCCTATCCACTTTCCACACCTTCCATCTTACCCTGACACGCCGGACGTTTTGTATATAATTCCCTTCTTTTTTATCTTACTGAGAATTTTATATTCCTTCAAGGAGTTTTTCTTTCAATAGCACACGTATGAGGGGTAATCCTATGGAATATGGCAGCCCGATTTTATACAAGCGCGTGGAGATTCCGCCTGAGTTCTGCGTCACGGCCGAGGAAGGTACCTATGGCGGGGATATCCGGATGGGCGATCTGGTGGGAAATGGGCGGGCAGATTTTCTGATGTACCGGTCAGTTGACGATGTGCATGATGGCGGGGGCATGAAGCCGTGTTTTCTCGGTGCTTTTACCGCGGATGGTGAGGTTCTGTGGCAGGTGGGAGAGGGTGGCGTCCAGCCCAGCCGACCCGGTCCTGTCGCTATTTGCGATATCGATGGCGATGGTAGGGAGGAGGTTATTAGCTTTTTTCTCGATCCTGCTGTTGAGGCCGATCCCGATTCGATGGCAAATGTGGTCGTTCAGATTCGGGACGGGAAGACTGGCGATCTCAAGCAGCAAGATAGTCCCGCTGAGTTGCGGTCGTGTCGGGGACGGGGGGCGAATTGGGTGCATCAGCGCATTATGATTGCCAATTTTCGGGGGATTGATACGCCTCGGGATTTTGTGATTAAGCTTGGTAGCAGGGTTATTGCTTTTGATGAGGATCTTCAGGTTCTCTGGACCTATGAATCCAGGTGGACCGAGTACAGCCGATGTCCCGCGTACATTCCCTCGGTTGGAGATATTGACGGCGATGGCAGAGATGAGGTCAATGGTGGATACTTTTTGTTAGACAACGATGGGACGGTTCTCTGGGAGAAGCAACTTGGATGGAATATGGATTCGGTATCTATCACAGAGTGGGATAACGGTCAGGTGCGCGCTATTTGTTCCGGGTTTGGGCATGTGATGGATGATTGCGGAAATGTGATCCTGCGGCTCGGCGAGGAGAAGGTTCCCCACGGTCAGGAGGTGAGGGTGGCGCGATTCAATGCATGCGATCCGTCTCCCCAGATGGTGATTCGATATCAGGGGCATAACACGGATGTTATGGTTGTGGATACAAAGGGGAAGTGTCTCAACGATTTCCGCCTCAATCCTTCGCCCAACAATACGGGTATGGAGGTTGTGTACTGGAATGGGCCAGATGCGCCTGCACTTCTGTACAATGGTGGGATGCTGTGGCTGCCTCTTGAGGGGATCTCTATCCCACTGCCGGGGCTTCCGGACCCCAGACCCGTTGGACGCATGGCCTGGTATCACTGTATTCCAGCAGATGTGTGCGGAGATGAACGGGAAGAGGTGGTTCTGTACAATCCGTGGGATACCGCGATCTATATTTATACCCCGCACCCCCTGGATGAGAGTCTGTATCGCGGATACCAGTCCTCTGCGAGACAATACAATGTGAGGCTGATGGATTAGGTCATGCGAGTGGTGCAAGAAATTTTTTGCACTACTGGTAAGTGTTTGTCAACGATATTGTTGACAAACACTGTTAAAAAATGATCAAGGATAAATAAAATTATAATAAACAAGTCTTTGCTTGCAGTTCATCGACGAGTACTTTCTGGTTTTCAGAGTAATCCACGGGTATTTCGACGAGGTGTACGCCGCCTTTGGCATAACATTTCTCCAGCAGGGGTACGGTCATTTCTGTGGATTTCACGCGGTGCCCATGCGCGCCGTAGCTGTTGGCGTACATGACAAAATCCGGGTTGTCAAATTCCAGTCCAAAATCGGGAAGCCCCATCCCGTATTGTTTCCAGCGTATCATGCCGTAGGCATTGTCTCGTAAGATCAGGACGACGAGATTGAGGTTGAGTCTTACGGCTGTTTCCAATTCCTGGCTGTTCATCATAAAACCGCCGTCGCCACAGATCGCCATGACCCGCCGGTTGGGATAAAATCGCGCGGCTTCCATTGCCGAGGGCAGGCCCGCGCCCATGGTGGCGAGGGCATTGTCCAGCAAGACGGTGTTGGGTTGCGTGGTCGGGTAGTTGCGCGCAAACCAAATTTTGTACACGCCGTTATCCAGCGCAATAATGCCGTCTTCGGGCATGGCTTTGCGGACGTCCCAGACGAGGCGCTGAGGTTTTACGGGGAAGCTATTGTCGTTTTCTCCTATACGAATGTGTTCCTGAATTTGATCACGGATTCGCATGTAATAGTCAAAGTCGTGCGAGGCTGTTTTGCAGGTTTTGTCGGCGAGGCGCCGGATCGTGTTTGCGATGTCGCCTACTACTTCCAGTTGTGGAAAATAGACATTATCTACCACGGCGGATTGGAAGTTGATGTGGATGACCCGGGTTGCGCCTTCGTCGTGTGACATGAAAAATGGCGGTTTTTCCACGACATCGTGTCCGACGTTTATGATCAGATCGGCGCGTTCAATGGCACAGTGGAGATAGTCGCCATCGGAGAGTGCTGCGGTGCCCAGAAATAGGGGATGGAGGCCGCCAACGACGCCTTTGCCCAGTTGGGTATTGAAAAAGGGGATGCCGGTTTTGTCGAGGAAGTGCGCCACGGATTCCCAGATGCGCTTGCGGTTGGTGCCCGCGCCCAGGAGGAGCAAGGGGCGCGTGGCTTCTTTGATCATTTTTACCGCATCGTCAATGGCGCGTTCATTGGCGTCGCCGCGTCTGCATGTGCTGATGTTAAAGACCGGCGTGGTGTGTTCGTCAACGGGTTCTTCGGCGACATCTTCCGGCAATTCCAGATGTACGGCGCCGGGTCTCTCTTCTTGTGCCAGGCGAAATGCCTCCCGCACCATGGAGGGGATCATATCTACGTTGACGATTTGTCGGGTGTATTTTGTGAGGGGTTCCATCATGCTCACGATGTCGATGATCTGAAATTGGCCCTGTTTGCTCTTTTTGATGGGTTTTTGGCCCGTGATCATGAGCAGGGGCATGCCGCCCAGTTGGGCATAGGCCGCACCTGTGACAAAGTTGGTCGCGCCGGGACCGAGTGTGGCGAGGCAGACGCCGGCTTTGCCCGTGAGCCGTCCGTAGGTCGCAGCCATAAATGCAGCACCCTGTTCGTGGCGGGTCAGGATGAGTTTGATGCTCGATTTGCGAAGGGCTTCCAAAAAGGCGAGGTTTTCTTCTCCGGGTACGCCGTATATATACGCCACGCCTTCATTTTCCAGTGCTTTGACAAATAGGTCCGAAGCGTTCATCGCTTCCTCCGGGTTTATGCGGGGACACTGCGTCCCCTCGTTTTGTACTGGTTGAGCAGGTCGGTCAATTGCGATACGATTTCGGGGTGTTGCGCGTAGAGGTTTTCGCGTTCTCGGTAGCCGGTTTCCATGTCGTAGAGTTGGCCGGGGGCATCATCTGGCGGGTCGTCGGGATAATCATTGCCGCCGGAGTTTTGATGGAGGAGCAATTTCCATTTGCCCTGGCGGATGGCAAATTCGCCTTTGGAAGAATGGTGTACGGTGGCTTCGCGGATGGATGGCGCGTTCTGGTCTGTCAGGACGGGTAAGATGCTGCAACTGTCTTCGCCAGCATTTTCGGGAAGGGTATGGCCGACAATGTCGGCGGCTGTTGCGATGAGGTCTGTGAGACATATTGTTTCGGCGCTGAAGGATCCTGCGGCGACTTTTTCGGGCCAGCGGGCGATGAAGGGGATGCGATGCCCGCCTTCCCAGTTGTCGCGTTTGCAGCCGCGGAAGTGATAGGCGCTGTAGTGGTTGTATTCTTGTTTTCGCGCGTGCATAAAGCGTTCGGGTCCGTTGTCGCTGGTGACGATAAAGAGGGTGTTGTCGGTGGCGCCGACTTTTTCAACAGCGTCCATGATTTGCCCCACCGCCCAGTCGCATTCGACAACGAAGTCGCCGTATTTGCCGGCCTGGCTTTTGCCTGTGAATGCTTTGTTTGGCGCGATGGGTGTGTGTGGACCGGTTACGGGATAGTAGAGGAAAAAGGGCTGTTTGTCTGCTGCGGTTTCTTCGATGAAGGAGACCGCTTTTTTTGTGAGATCCGGGATGACATGTTCGGGTTTGAGGCCCGGGGCAGCGTGTCCTTCGCGGCCAAAGAGGCCCCTGGGAGCACGGGCTGTTGGTTCACAGATTGTGCGGTTGTTTTCGAGATAGACATAAGGCGGCATGTCCAGAGATGCGGAGATGCCGTAAAAATAGTCGAATCCGAGATCGCATGGTCCGCCGGTAAATGGTTGGGTGAAGTCTATGGCTTCGCCACGGTCCCATCCCAGTCTGTAATCTTCGAGGTTCTGGACGCCTTTTTTGCGCGTCCAGTTTAGTCCCACATGCCATTTGCCGATGCAAGCGGTGTGATATCCGTGTTGTTTGAGCAGGGATGCGACGGTCAGGCGGTCGGGTTCGATGAGGGGTTCTGAGTATCCGTTGAGGACGCCATTTTGCAGTTGGGTGCGCCAGCAATAGCGTCCGGTTAAGACGCCGTAGCGCGAGGGGGAGCACACGGCGGAGCAGGAGTGGACATCGGTGGAGCACATGCCTTCTGAGGATAGGCGGTCCATATTTGGGGTTTGGATTTTGGATTTTGGATTGAGGTAGCTGATGTCCCCATAACCGAGGTCGTCAAAGAAGATATAGACGATGTTGGGATTGGGCATTGGGTCTCCTATAAGGTTTATTCAGCGGGCGCGATGAAGATTTTGTCGCCCTCTTTACACCCAAGTGTCTTTGAGGCGTTCTCGTAGTTGCGAGCAATCCTCAAGCGACCTTCCACTGTCAGGAATGCAACCCACTCTCCCCGCGGTACGTCTCCATAGGTGGTGGCAAGCAACACTGTGAACGTCTGCTCCCCATAGCTGACCTGAAAACGGGTTTTGGGTGAGATGCCAAGTTGCTGCAGGTCGCCCTCGATAAATTCGGTGTTGATGTTGCCGTAGGTCGAGGAGATGCTCTCTATTTTTGTGTAAGCGCCTCCTTCCACAAATTCCGCAGACGACACATGGTTCGGAGCGATGGTCGCATCTTTGTCTCGTTCAATCGTGCCGGTGTCCAGATAGGCGTCGAGCGCACGCAACGCGGTTTCCCGTTCGATCTCTCTGAGGTTCACGTGTCCGTCGCGTGCCACAGACCAGAATACTGGTACACTCGGTGCCTTTGCCGCTTTCTGGATATACGCCTGGGGTCCCTCCGCTTCACTCTGGTTACTGACGAAGAGCAACGGGAGACGTGGGGTGTAATTCCATTCGTGGGGTTGCTCTGCATCTCGCACTTGCAGTGCCGCCCCCAACGCGAGCAAGCCGTCATAACCTTCGGGAGCGGTTTCGGCGATCAGGGTCACGATCGCACCGCCCATTGAGCTACCCTGTACAAGCAGACGTTTGGGCGCGCCATAAGTTTGGACAATGTGCTGGCGTAGCAGTTCGATGTCCGCTACCGCATCGACGACGATCGCACCGTTGCGGCGGTAGCTGGTAGATGCGATCATCCAGCCATCGGCGAGCAAATGCTGGTACGTGGGAGACTCTGTGCGAAAATCGGCGCTCAGGGACGCATCTTCGGGGCGATGGCCGTGCGCCAGCATCAGGAGTTTTCCGTTCCAGGACTCCGGTATGGCGATGACGAATTTTGATTGCTGGAGTTGACCTGCTTCGGTGCGAAATTCAACTGCCTCTGCGGCTGGGGCGAGCAGTCCGCCGATGAGCAGAAAATAGCACAGTCCTTGCACGAGTGTTAAACGGTAGATCGTTTTCATGATGGCTCCTTGAAGGTTCCGATGGTATTTTGATCAGTATCATTCTGTTCTCTGAGGATTTGCTTTTGGAGGTATTCGGGCAATTTGAGGACGCGCTGGAAGTAGGTGGGTTCGTCAAAGCGCAGGTTGTTGTTTTTGAAGA
>JAPPIE010000212.1 GCA_028874765.1 Gemmatimonadota bacterium | reverse complement strand
TCAACAGCGACAACATACCTCAAACGCGCAAGCAAATGAACGCGTTACTACAAACAATAGACACCAATACCGCAAAGGAAAAACAATGAAAAACGCCAAACTCCGCTACAGACAGGTACACATGGACTTTCACACCTCAGAACACTGCCCAAATGTCGGTGGCAAATTTGACGAAGACCAGTTCATCGGCGCCCTGAAAAAAGGCCATGTCAATTCCATAACCATCTTTGCACAATGCCATCACGGCTGGTGTTATTACCCCACAAACACGGATATGGAGCATCCCAACCTGCAAACCGACCTCGTTGGACGCATGCTCGCCGCAGCCAAAAAAGCCGACATCAACATGCCCGTCTATATCACCGTACAATGGCAGGAAAAAGCCGCCCGCGAACACCCCGAATGGCGCGTCAGGCGACCCGATGGGGGCTATGTGGGACGGCCAACCATGCACCCCCATACCCCCCTGCCACACGGCGGATGGTATCGCCTGTGTTGCAACACGCCCTATCTGGACGCGAGTGTCCTGCCCGTATTGACAGAAGTAATGGACATGTACAACCCCTCTGGCATATTTCTCGACATCACCGGGGAAGAAATCTGCACCTGTGATTGGTGTATCGCCAGCATGCACAAAAAAGGACTCGACCCCAACAACGCCGGAGACCGAGTTATCCACTCACAAGATGTGTACAAAGATTATCTAACCAAAACCACAGACATCATCTGGAGCCGAAATCCCGACGCCACAATTTATCACAACGGCAGCGACAAAAAGGGTCGCCACGACCTCTACCCCTACTGGTCGCACCACGAAATCGAATCCCTGCCAACCGGCATGTGGGGATACAACCACTTCCCGACAAACGCGCGCTACTTCACAAACCTGCCCGACTGCAACGCAATCGCACAAACGGGCAAATTCCATCGCATGTGGGGTGAATTTGGCGGCTTCAAAAATCCAGTCGCACTGGAATACGAAGTAGGACAAATCATCTCACTAAATTGCCGCTGTATGGTAGGCGACCAACTCCATCCAGAAGGTGAAATGGACGAAGAAACCTATCGCATCATAGGCGAAGCGTACAAACGCGTTGAAGAACGCGAACCGTGGCTGGAAGATGCCGAACACGTAGTAGATGTGGCGGTCCTCGCACCCTCGGGCGTACACAAAAACAGAGACCTGGAAGACAGCGAAGTCGGCGCCGGACTCATGCTCATGGAAAACCACATCCCATTCTTAATGCTCGACGAAACAATGGACCTATCCCCCTACCAGCTATTAATTCTACCAGACAGCGTGCGCGTGGATAACGCACTAAAAGCAAAAATCGACGCCTTTCTGGCAAATGGCGGCAAACTACTATCATCTGGCGAAAGTGGCCTGGACCCCGCGGGAAATGATTTTGCGTATGACATCGGCACAAAATATACCGGACCCTCGCCCAACGATATAGAATACGTAGTCGTCGGCGACGCCATTGCCAAAAACATGGTACGCACCCCATTCCTCGTCTATGAATCCGGCGTAACCACAAAAGTGACAGATGGCGAAATACTCGCAGCTGCCTGGAAACCGTATTTCAACCGCACCTACGGAAAATTCTGCTCCCACCGAAACACCCCTTATGAAGGCGACGCGGGTTGGCCCTCTGTCATCCGCAAAGGCAACATCATACACATCGCCCAACCCATCTTCAGAGTCTATGATGACCAGGGCATGCAACTGCACCGCGACCTGGTAAAAAACTGTATCGACCTGCTCTACGACGACCCCTTATTGCAGGTCTCCCTTCCCTCGTGCGGCCGCGTAAATCTAACGCGCCAATCCCGGGAAGGAAACCGGCTAATCTTGCATCTCATGTACGCCAACCCCATCAAACGGGGCGACACGAATGTAATTGAAGACATTATCCCACTGTACAATATTGCAGTCTCATTAAAAGCGGACCGCGACATATCTCGCGTATATCTCGCCCCCGAAAACGAGGCCATTGAATTTGCAGTAGCGAACGGGCGCGTATCATTTACCGTGCCCAAGGTCGAAATGAATCAGATTGTGGTGATTGAATGACTGAGACCTACCCCCCTAACCCCCCTTCCTGAGAGGAAGGGGGGGATCAAGTCTCCCCTCCCCGCCTCGGGGAGGGGCCGGGGGAGGAGTCCTGGTTTTAACTGAAAAAAGGAGGCTCTTATGCCAGAAACAAAAAAAATCGTCCGGTCGGAACCCTTTGTAATCAACAAAAACATGGGCAGCCCGCTGGCGATATCCGCCAGAGACCTCACGCCAAAAAATGCGGATGGTCTCCCCGTAGTCTTGCCAACGGAAAAACAAAAATACGACTTTGATCGCAATGGGTGGCTCTTAATCCCCGGCGTACTCTCAAAAGACGAATGCGACGAAATGCGGACCTTTGCCGAGCGATTGGCCAAAGACCCCGAAAGCATACCCGAACACGAACGCTGTCCACTTGGGGGACCATTGCAAAAACTGGCCGACCACCCCGTTATCGTCGGATTCATGAATGAATTCGTGGCATATCCGCCACTCGCCAACGACGAGCGATATGGATTCAGACTGGAAACATCCCACCTGTTTTACCGCGATGCTGAAACACCCGGAAAATTTAGCCCGCATAACGGCAATGGCCTGTTTCGCATGCCCTGGGACTCCCACTTTTACCGGTGCATCCCCGGCAAAGCATGGAGCGGACTAACGCGCGTCGTATGGGAATTTAACCCCGTCAAAAAAGGGCAGGGCAGCACATTATTTGTACCGGGCAGCCACAAAGCCGCTTATCCAGCACCCGAAACCGTCCGCGACCCCGAATCAACCATGTGGGAAACATATAGCTGTCCACCCGGATCGCTGTTGTTCTTCACCGAAGCAATCACGCACAGCGCACATCCCTGGACCAATACCGAAAACAATCGCCTCGCCGTATTCAACCTCTACAACATCGTCGCGAGCCGTTGGCATTCGTGGTTGCCCCCCGAAAAACTCATCGAATCCATGCCCCCCTTAAGACAAACGCTCTTCAGCGAACCGTACAACGAAAAAGTGGAGACATTCTTCCCGCGCACAACGGCGTATATGGACGGGTAATTGAACAGGAGACCAACATGGACAGCAACGGAACAGTAACACCTTATATCATCGACAAAAATCTGGGTAGCCCAATGGACGACTACTCAGATACATTGCCAAAGAAAAATGGCGATGGGTTAGACATCATCGAACCGACCACAGAGCAAAAGTACCGATTCGACAAAGACGGGTGGCTCTTAGTCCCCGGCGTACTGAGCGAACAGGACATCAAGGAAATGCGGGAATATTGTCTTCAACTGCACTTCGACCCCCAATCGCTCCCCGAACACGAACGCACCCCGCTGGCAGGTCCCACACAGAAATTAATAGACCACCCTCTGGTAGTCGGCATGATGAACGAATTTATGGCTAATCCCCGCCTATCAAGCCCCAACTGTTATGGATTCAGTCTCGCCGCCAATGGACTCTGGTATAGAACCGCACCCAATCGGCGAAATGAAGGCAGAAGAGAAGCCCGCCAATTTGGCCCACACAATGGCAACGGGCTATATCGCCTGCCCGGCGACGCGCACTACTACAACGCCTTCCCCGGCAAAGCCAACAGCGCGCATACACGCGTGGTTTGGGAATTGAACCCCGTCAAACACAAACAGGGCGGCACACTCCTCGTAACGGGCAGCCACAAAGCCGTGTACACCGCACCCGACGAAATACAAGACCCCGATTCCGGCATCTGGACGACCTATTCATGTCCGGCAGGCTCGGTCCTGTTTTTCGCAGAAGCAACAACACACAGCGCACATCCGTGGACCAATGAAGAAAACGACCGCATCGCCATTGCCAACCTCTACAACTTCGTAGATGGCGGTCACGCCAGATTGCTGAGACCTGACCCCCGCATCCTGAACGCCATGCCCCCGATTCGCCAGACCCTGTTCAGAGAGCGATTTGCCGGTCAAAATGTCGTCAGGTGAGAAGTATAGCCACAAAAGGCACAAAAGACACAAAGGAAAGACGCATGTAGAGTCGGTGCCTCTGTGCCCACCCAAAGATACAAGACGAGAGACGTAAGAGGGCCTCACACAAAGACACAGAGAGACAAGAATGCATTATGGATAGAAACCGACCAAATATCCTGTTCTTAATGACCGATGAGCAGCGATTTGACCACCTGGGATGTGTAAATCCCGCGGTAAAAACACCGCATATAGACGCCCTGGCCGATGATGGCGTCCTATTCACCCGGGCATATACGCCCAATCCATCCTGTGTACCTGCACGGGCGGGAATCTTCACGGGGAAATATCCCCACCAGTGCGCGGCACCCACCTTTATCACCTATTTGCCAGCGCACGAAAAGACATTCATGAGTTATCTGCAGGAAGCGGGATATTACACGGCAGTCATTGGCAAACAGCACTTTGGCGAATCGAAAATTGAACGGGGTTATAACTACGAAGACATTATAGACAGCCACAGCCCCGCGCCTCAGAATCCAAACCGCAACTCCTACAACCAGTGGTTGTGGGACTCCGGGTTTAAGCACCGCAGCGAATTAATACAGGGAAATCCCGACATCAGAAGATATTCGGAATGGAAAGCAGACCCAAAATACCACGTCGATCACTACGTGGGCGACCGGGGTCGCGAATGGATTGAAAGCGGCAGGCCCGAAAATCGCCCCTGGTTTTGCTGGATCTCATTTCCAGGACCACACGGACCCATTGACTGTGGCAATCTCCCCCAGGCCGACCTGTACGACCCGGCAGACATCGACATGCCAGAGACAAATTTTGAGATGCTGGCACAAAAGCCCCCGCACAATTCACTTCGCGGTGGACCCGAGCGCCAACAGCCTTTTACAAATGATGAAATACGCAAACTTCGGCACGCTTATTACGCAAACGTAACACTCATAGACGAAAAAATCGGCGCAATCGTACAGGCGCTAAAAAATAGCGGCACCTATGACAACACCCTCATATTCTTCACCAGCGACCACGGCGATTTCATGGGCGACTTCCAGCTCATGGCAAAAGGGCAAAACATCATGGAAGTACTCATGCGCATACCCTTTGTAATCAAACCTCCAAAAGGCGGCGTACGCGGAAAAGTAGAATCATCTCTAATCTCAGCAATTGATATTGCAGCCACCTGTTTAACGGTCGCTGGCACAGAAGTACCCGAACACATGGCTTCGCGCGACCTGTCGCATTATTGGTCCCACGCGGAAGACCTGGACGACCGGAACGAATTGTACATGGAAGCATCGGGCATTCGGTGTTTGCGCACCCGACGCTGGAAAATAGGGCATTATTGGAACAAACCCTATGGCGAACTCTACGACCTGAAAAACGACCCCTGGGAAAAAGAAAACCTGTGGAACCGCCAGGATATAGCAGAATTAAAATCCAAATTGCAAAAACGCTTACTGGACAAACTGATCGAATTGAGCCCGCGATCTTATACCGCGTGGAATCACGGCGCACCTGAATTATGAAAAAACGCATATATCTGCGGAATATCAAAAGATTTACCAACATATTTTTTAAGACTGGATTGCGGCTAAAATCCTGCCGCAATGACGGCTCTGTTGACAGGTTAATTGATGTGATTGGAGACCTTACAAAATGAACGGATATCGGATAGGAATTGTAGGATGTGGCGGGATAGCACATCGGCATATTGCGGGATATCGGAAAGTCGCACACGACCTGGGAGAAGTCGTCGCAGGATGCGATATAGACAAAGAGCAACTGAACAGATATTGCGACCAATACGACATACCCAATCGATTCACAGATGCGGCAGAAATGATCGCATCGGGAGAAGTCGATGTCATCAGCCTCTTAACACCCCCTGCTGTGCGCCATGACGTAATCTTTCCCGCAATTGAAAAAGGAATCCATCTCCTCGTCGAAAAACCATTCGGCGAAACACTGTGCGATGCAGTCTCCTTTGTCGAAGCCGCGGAAAAAGCAGGCGTAACCCTGGCGGTCAACCACCAATTGGGATTCATGGAAGACGTCGTCGCAATGCGCGATATCGTCAATTCGGGTGAAATTGGCGACATACGTTATATATCGCACGACGAACTAAAAAATCGGACGCGAGTGCGCGGGTGGCGAAGCCAGGAGCAGCGCCTGGAAATCAGTATCTTCAGCATCCACCTCATCGACCGCATCCGCACATTGGCAGATAGCCCGCCCCAAAGCGTATCAGCCGTAACCCGCCACTGGAATCCAGACGTCAAAGGCGAAACCTTTACCAGTCTAACAGTACAATTTGAAAATGGCATCGTCGGCACCATGGTATCCAACTGGCATGGCTTAACCCTATCGGAATGTCGGTTGCGCATAGACGCCACAAAAGGCTCGGCACTATCCGTCAAAAAAGTCGTACTTG
>JAPPIE010000269.1 GCA_028874765.1 Gemmatimonadota bacterium | reverse complement strand
CCTGCGTATCCGAATTTGGGTTGTACGCCCGAGACCTTGCGGGCGGTGTTTGAGGTTGTTCCGTCGCCCAATCTGGGGATTTGTTACGATCCGTCGCATTTTGCGCGCATTGGCGTCGATTACAAGCGGTTGCTGATGGAGTTTGGCAGCCGGGTGCGGCATGTGCATGCAAAGGATACCGAGTTATTGGCGGATGGACTGTACGAGTTTGGCTGTCTGGGCCAATCGTTTGGCCAGCGCTACGGTTATGGCGAGGGGTGGTGGCGTTATTGCATTCCGGGATGGGGTGTGGTGGATTGGAAATGGGTGATTGCGCGTCTGGAAGAATTGGGCTATGACGGACCGCTGGCCATTGAATTGGAAGATCATCGATACAGCGGCAGTGCAGAAAAGAATGCAGCGGGTATTCTGGCAGCGAAAAGCTATCTCGAAGATATTTTGGGATGAAGTGCTCGATAAGGCAAAGCCCCCACAAGCGATGTGCTGTGGGGGCTTTTTGTTTTTTAAGCAGTGCTTAACCCGATAGGGCGCGTTTCATTGTTGCACCCATTTCGGCGGGGCTTTCGCACACGTGAATGCCGGCTTCTCGAAGCGCGGCCATTTTGTCGGCGGCGGTGCCCTGTCCACCGGAGATAATTGCGCCCGCATGTCCCATGCGTCGTCCCGGGGGTGCTGTTTGGCCCGCGATAAAACTGACCACGGGTTTGCCAAAGTGCGTTTTGACATAAGCGGCGGCTTCTTCTTCGGCGGTGCCGCCAATTTCACCGATCATGATGACGGCGTCTGTGTCGGGGTCGTCCTTGAAGAGCGCGAGGCAGTCTGTAAAGGTTGTGCCAATGATGGGGTCTCCGCCAATGCCCACACACGACGATTGACCAAAACCGCTATCGGTGAGTTGGGAGACCGCTTCATAGGTGAGTGTGCCGCTGCGCGAAATGACACCAATGCGACCTTCGCGGTGAATCGCGCCGGGCATAATGCCGATTTTGCACTTGCCCGGAGAAATCAGGCCCGGACAATTGGGGCCGATCAAGCGCGTGTTTTTATCTGCCAGATAGTGTTTGGCTTTTAGCATGTCGAGCACGGGGATGTTCTCAGAGATGCAAACGACCAGAGGCAGGCCTGCATCGGCTGCTTCCATGATGGTGTCTGCTGCAAAGGGCGCGGGAACAAAATTGGCCGATGCCGTGGCACCTGTTTGTTCTGCGGCATCGGATACGGTGTCAAAAACCGGTATGCCATCCACGCTCTCGCCGCCTTTGCCCGCGTTGACCACGCCGACGATTTGCGTGCCGTAATCTACCATTTGCTCCAGATGAAATCGCGCTTCGCCACCCATTGCTCTGCTGCTGGAAAAGCTCTGGATGATTACGCGGGTGTTGTTGTCAATGAGGATGCTCATAAAATCTCCAGTATTTGTTTATTCAAGGATTCTTTCTTCGATTGTGCCATCTGTTTTGCCGATGATGATGCGGTCAGTCAGGCCAATGAAAAGACCGCATTCGACCACGCCGCACAAGGCGTTGATTTTTTTTTCGAGTGTGGGAGGATCGTCAATGCGACCAAAGTCGCAATCAATGATATAATTGCCGTTGTCTGTGACAAAAGGCATGTTGTCCTGTGCGTTGCGAAGTGTGGGTTGACAGCCCAGGTCTGCGAGTTGGCGTTGTATGGCTTGCCAGCCAAATGGGATGACCTCAACGGGTAGGGGAAAAGCTCCCAGGTGTACTACTGTTTTGGATTCGTCGGCGACAATGATTTCCCTGTCGGATAGAGATGCGACGATTTTTTCTCGCAAAAGCGCGCCGCCGCCACCTTTTATGAGGTTAAAGTCCAGGTCAAATTCATCCGCGCCGTCAATGGTCAGGTCAATGCGGGTAACTTTGCCGAAGTCGGTGAGTGGGATATTTTCAGATTCAGCCTGAATGCGCGATTGCTCTGAGGTGGGTATGCCGCATATATCGAGTCCTTCAGCGATGCGCTGGCCGAGTTTTTGAATTGCAAAAAAAGCCGTTGATCCCGTGCCCAGACCGACGACCATGTCATCTTCGACATATTCGGCAGCCCGTTCTCCTGCCAATTGTTTTGGGTGAATTGTCATGGCTCTCCCATTTCGAAATGTGAAAAGATAAACGCAATATAATAATTTGGCAATAATTTTGACCCATACGGGCGCGATATTTTTCTATTTATTTTTTTTAAAAATTGTCATACTCTATCAAATAGGCAGGACAAAGTTGAATATGATTAAATTCGGAGAAAAATATGGCTTATCGCACATTGGAAGATTTTTTTGGTGATATTGTGGGGAAAGCGCGTCGAGGACAGGGGATTTCGGAATCGGAACTGGCGCAACAGGTGGGGCTTAGTGTTCGAGAAATCGGGCAAATAGAATCGTACGAGTTGACACCTGACGATCAGGCCATTTGCCGACTTGCAGGCGCGCTTCATCTCAATGGCGAAAAACTGGTGGAAGTGGCGCGTGGATGGGTGCCAGCGCAGGGCAATGCGGCGTTTGAAGATGAGAATATGCGGGTTGACCGATTGATTCTCGATGCGGGCATGACGGTGAATTGTTATGTGCTAATATGCAAGACATCGAGAAAAGGGGCCGTGATTGATCCCGGTGGGCAGGCGCAGTTGATTTTGGATGCGATAGCCGATGTACAGGTGACGCACATTTTGCTCACACACGGGCATGGTGATCACGTTGGGGCACTCGAAGCAGTTGCCGATGCGACACAGGCGCAGGTATGTGGTTGCGATCGCGATTTTGCGTTGATGGGCGGGCGCAGCCAGCGGGTGACTGAACGCGTGGATGAGGGCTGGCAAACAGCGGTTGGCGAACTCGGTATTGATACAGTGAGTTTGCCCGGGCATACGGGCGGTGGCATTGGTTATTATACTGCGCCCGTATTTTTTTCGGGCGATGCGCTATTTGCGGGCTCTCTGGGAGGAGCGAGGGGAGATGCCTACCGAGGGCAAATTCAGGCTGTGCGTGCAAAGGTACTCTCTCTGCCGGAGGAAACGACTATTTTCCCCGGTCATGGTCCGATTACGTCTGTAGTGCAAGAACTGGCGCACAATCCCTATTTTGTTTGAAAAGAATCCGGGAACCTTTTTTATTCTTTTTCGGATGCCTGGGTTTCAACCCATTGTCCAATGGCCTGGCGAATGGATTCGACAGCGGCTTTTTTGCGCTCAAGGCGGTCAATATGCACGCGTAGCTGATCGATTTGTGCGTCGAGATCTCGAAGTTCACCATTTGCGGCTTCAAGTGCTTGTTGGTACAGGGGTTCGCTATGGGTCGGTTCTGCCATGAATTAAGCTCCTTGTAATAAAAAAATAGAATACGCGATTCAGCTAAACATAACCTGTGTGGCCTTGTGTCGTCAAGCGCGAAAAAGTCCGCTCGTTGTTGGTTTGGGAAAACGGTGTATTTTTTTGTCTTTACAACCCGTTACAATTTATTACAATTTTCCTGGGAACGAAGTGGTTTAGATGGTTGTTTAATGCTGTAAATTACAGATTCTTAGAGATATGCAACTTTCTTTTGATTCACGCATTTAAAAAAAAGTAGTAAATTCCAATATATAGTGGGCGTTGAGAGTATGTCAACGCTGTCTCACAAGGATATTTCTCACAGTTGATTCCGTCGCAAAGGAGCTAAACATGGCTCGGTGGTATCGTCTTTTCGCGCGAAACGCAATATTCGTCCTCATTTTGGGGGTTTCAACCTCTGCTTTCGGACAGGAATATTTTGGCAAAAACAAGGTCAATTACAGCCAGTATGCATGGCATTATATCGACAGTGAACACTTCACGATTTATTTTGACGAGGGTTCGCTGGGTCTGGCCGAGTTTGTTGCCAAAGAAGCCGAAAGATCACTGGTACACATTGAGAAAACGCTGAAATATACGATGAAGGATCGCTATCCCATTGTTATTTACAATTCTCACAATGGATTTGCGGTGTCGAATATTATCAGCGGGGAACAGTCTGAGTTTACGGGCGGATATACCGAGTTTGCACAGGGGCGCGTGGTGATTCCCTTTACGGGGTCTTATGGAGATTTGCAGCACGTTATCCATCACGAACTCGTTCACGCTGTTACAATTGAGTTGTGGACCGGTGGGGGCTGGTTGGGATCTCTGGTTTCGCAGACATCGACATTGCCTCCGCTGTGGATTGCCGAGGGCATTGCCGAGTACGTATCTCGATATGGCTGGCATAAGGAGCACGACAATTTTATGCGCGATGCAACCATTACCGGATATGTGCCGACTATCGAAATGATGTCCCTGAGTTATTTTGCCTATCCCGGTGGCAGTTCAGTTTTTTATATGATAGAACAGGAATATGGGAAGGATAAGGTAGCGTCCTTTATTTCTTCTTTCCGCACGGCCAAAACCCCCGATAAAGCACTCAAAGCATCTCTGGGGTTTGGGATGAAGGAATTGGAGGAAAAATATCAATTGTGGCTCAAGCGGCAATACTGGAATGAGATCAATTTGCGCCATACGCCCAAAGAGATGGCAACAAATTTGACAGAGCGCGAAGATAGGCGTTCATCGTATAATTTATCTGCTGCGTTATCTCCACAAGGCGACAAGGTCGCGTATTTGACCGACCGAAATGGCACGTTTGATATTTATTTGATGTCGGCGATTGATGGCAAAGACCTGGGGCGTTTGGTCGAAGGGCAAAAGTCGTCTGCTTTTGAGTCGATGTTTGTTTTGCGGCCCGGATTTACCTGGTCTCCGGATGGTCGGCATATTGCATTCGCTGCCAAATCGAATAATAAAAATACCCTGTATATCCTCGAAGTAAAAAATAAACAAATTCGCAAGCGATTTAAGTTTGATCTCGATGGCTTGTTTGAACCGACCTGGTCGCCCGATGGAGAAAAAATTGCCGTCGCGGGTATTAAAGATGGCTGGTCTGATATCTATGTGGTCGATTTGAACGACGAGTCGCTTACGCGGCTTACAACTGATCCCTATGACGAGCGGCATCTGGATTGGTCGCCCGATGGCACATGGATCGCCATGAGTTCAGATCGTCCCGATACCCATTTGAAATTCAGTGGTGGAAAGGATTTTGCTTTCGGTCAGTACGACATTTTTTTAATGCGTACAGATGGCTCTGAAATGCGCCGGATTGTCGCGTCTGAAGACGCCGAAGATTCACATCCCGTGTGGGGTGCCGATAGCAAACACATTGCCTTTGTTTCCGACCGCACGGGTGTAGGCAATATCTATATTGCAAATGTTGACAGTACGCAGGAGATATATCCCATTACCAATTTGCTATCGGGGGCGCAATATATCGATTGGTCAGCCGATGGCAAAAAGATCGTGTTCAATGCGTTTCACAAGGGTGCCCTGGATATATTTGTGATGCGCGACCCGCTCGCACAGCGAAAAGAAATGGCTGATTTGCCGCGTACCCGGTTTGTCAAGCGCCTTGCCGGCGAAGATGAAAAGATGTTTGTCGAGTTGCAAAAAGAAAAATACGAGAGCCGCAAGATAGCCAAAGTAGAAGCCGATAGTACCGCGGTTGATTCGACAGCAGAAAAAACAGAGAAGAAAGTGGCGCAGTGGATTTCCGATCAGGAAGCACTTGCAGCGGCAGAGAGTGCACCTGCAGATAGCACGACTGAGATCGATACCACACATCCGGTCGCAGGCAGTCCAGAAATGGCCGATACTGGCAAACAAGGGGTTAAAAACTGGGGCGAAAAGGAATTTCAGGTTAAGAAGTACAAGCTAAAATTCAAGCCTGAACTGTTTGGTGCACAGGCGGGATTTGATACGTTCTACGGCGTGAGCAGCTCTATCGTGTTGTCCATGAGTGATGTGATGGGCGATCACCGCGCCACGTTGGTGACGAGTTTGAATTTTTCGCTCAAAGACAGCGACTTTCTGCTTGCTTATGCCTATTTGAAGAATCGCACAAATTACGGTGCGCAGCTTTTTCACACGCGGTTCTTCTTCTTTGATAATACAGGTCGTCTGACTGCGGATCGATATTATGGGCTTTCTGGGATGCTCGAGCGGCCATTTAATCGGTTTGCCCGTTTGGAACTCAGTACGCGTTTTGTATCTGTTGATCGCGAAGAGGTGTTTACGGATATCAACAATTATTTGTATCAGCCGGGCTTTCGCGGCGTTGGGCGGTTTTCGAGCCAATTGATCGAACGTCGTCGGGCGGCTATCGGCGAAGTGGCTCTGGTGGGCGATAGCGCGCTGTACAGTTTGTTTGGCGCGGTAGATGGGCATCGCTATCGGTTGAATTTTGAAGGTTCCGGCGTGGGCATGGAATTTGCCACATTTACGCTGGATTATCGTAAATATATGCGGTTGTTGAACGAATATACCTTTGCCATCCGGATGTCGGGTGGGACGAGTTATGGTCCCAACAGCACTATGTTTTTCCTGGGCGGTGTGAACAATCC
>JAPPIE010000311.1 GCA_028874765.1 Gemmatimonadota bacterium | reverse complement strand
GAACCGAATCGGTTATATCGCAACGATGGGACTGGATTTACAGATGTGGCGTCAGCGATGGGTGTTGACGATTCCGGCGATGGATATGGCGCGGCCTGGGGCGATTATGACCGCGATGGCGATCTCGACCTTTACGTCGCCAACTTTGGCGCGAATCGCTTTTTCCAGAACAATGGCAACCGTTTTTCCGAACTGGCGGATAGCCTGGGCCTGAGCGATACAGAAAGTGGGATTCAACCTGCCTGGAGCGATTTTGACAACGATGGCGATCTCGATCTGTTTTTGGCAAATAGCGGTCCCAACCGTCTCTTTCGCAATGATGGCGAACAATTCACGTCCATAGAAAATATTTTTAATCCCATCGATGAAGGGCCGAGTTTTGGCGCGGCCTGGGGTGATTTTGACAACGATGGGGATCTCGATCTGTTTATTCCCTATTTTGGCGCAAATAACAGGTGTTATACAAACGAGGGCAATGGCACGTTCAGAGATCGCGCGACGGAGTTGGGCCTCGCCCACGATGGACGCAGCCGCGGCGCGGTATGGGGTGATTTTGACAACGATGGCGATCTCGATCTCTATGTCACCAATAGCGATCAGCCCAATTTGTATTACAAGAATGTGGATGGGCATTTCGCCGACATATCCGATTCTTTGGGCGTTGCCTTGAATGCGAACAGCCGCGGCGTTGCCCTTGCCGATTACGATAACGATGGGAGACTCGATTTTTATGTCGCCGTGCAAGATGGCCCCGATGCACTTTTTCGCAATCGCGAGGCCAATGGCAACTGGCTCGCAATTCGGCTTCGCGGTACAGAAAGTAGCCCTGATGCGATTGGCACGCGTCTCGAAATTGCGTTCAGAGACAGAGATGGCAATAACCGCCGCGCCATTCGAGAAATCACAGGCGGCGCGTCCTTTTTGTCGCAAGACGCGCTCACGCCCGTGTTTGGTGTGGGCAGAGCCGAATATGTCGAGGTACTCACCCTGCGCTGGCCCAGTGGCATTGTCCAGGAATTTCGCAGTGAGACCGACGATTTGTCGGTCAATCGCGTTCTCCACATTGTCGAACAACCACTTGCGTCTGCAATATCCTTCGATTTTAATGCCGATGGTCGGTTCGATTTCAACGATTTTCGGATTTTTGTCAGTGCTTTTGATTCTGCTGATATGCGCTTTGACCTCAATGCCGATGGTCGGGTTGATTTCGGAGATTTTCTGCACTTTGCCAGGGTTTATGAAGTGAGTAGTGTGAAGTGAGATGCCATGATCGCACTGCCAACTCCTCAAAATATCAATCAGGCTGCCAATATCATTAAAAACGGCGGCCTGATTGCCTATCCGACCGAGACTGTGTATGGTCTGGGGGCAGATCCCCATAACGATGAAGCTGTTCAGAAAATTTTTATTGCTAAAGGGCGCGCAGAGGATAAGGGGATTATTCTCTTGATTCGCGGTGTAGATGATCTTTCAACACTTGTTCGCACTGTCCCTCCGACAGCTCAAATACTTATTGAGGCATTTTGGCCAGGACCTCTTACCCTTGTTTTTCGCGCCAATCCCGATCTTTCTCCCGCCTTGCTCGGTGGACGCGATACAATAGCGCTTCGCCATTCGAGTTCGTCCATTGCCTCCCAATTGCTCACGGCACTCGGCGGTCCCCTTACGAGCACGAGTGCCAATCGCTCTACAGAGCCTCCGGCGCGTTCGGCTTATGAGGTGGAAAACGCGCTGGGCGAGCATCTCGATCTCATTCTCGACGGTGGGCCTTCCGACACTACGCTCCCTTCCACACTTGTCGATGTTTCTTCCGACCGCACAATTCTCCTGCGCGAAGGTGCTATTCCTGCCCAAAAACTCAGGGCACATATTCAGTTTAAAAAATAAAAGGCGAGAAGAAAAATCTCCTCGCCTGACCGCAAATACGGGAAGTAATATTTATTTAAAATGAAACATTGCTCATCACATACGCCCAGTGCATGTTCTCGTTCAATCGGCCCAGCGCCTTGATGGCATCTCGCGCCAGAGCAATTGTATAACCTGTGACAAAGGTTACATTCTCGCTGTATTGATACGATAGTGTTAAATCGAGTTCATCTGCCAGATGACCCGATTCCAAATTGCCTTTTTGGGCGAGGAAGAACACATGGCCGTCCGCTGCCAAACGCACCTGCTCTTCATCATCCAGCGGTACGGATACTTTTATCGCAAAGTCCTGAAGGCCCAGATTTTGAGTGTGGACGGGTATGTTGAGAAATAAATCGGCAAAACCGTAGTATTTGTGATTGGTTGCAAAGAGCGTGTCAAATGATTTCCATTTGCTGTCTTTCTCATTGCCATCGCCAGACAAATAATCGTACCACAGGGTCAGGCTGCCTTTGCCCAGTGTTGTGCCCAGCCTGCCGCCAAACATAAATGCCGAGCCATTCGGCCCACGCCGTTCGCCCGTTTGGAACGAGCCTTCTGCGCGGTAGGTCCAGTTAGATTTTTCGCCGTAAATGCGTGCGCCGAGTGTCCATAGCCGCGTATTGTCACTTCTATTGAAGCCTTTGGGAGATACATGGTGGTAGATGCTGTAAAAATCTGCTGATGTGTTCGTTCCCGATGCAGTAGCATATAAAGCAGCCAGATAGGCATTGCCGCTTATACCTTCGGCTGTGGTATCGGATAGGCGAACACCAACGCCTTGAACTGTGCCCCATTGGGGTCTGGCGGTCGCGATAACACCATCAAAGGCACGCCCTTGTTGTGCCCATTCAACTGCGCCGATTATCCGCTGCCCGCCCAATCCTATCGCCTGTCGTCCAATGCGGAGAGATAGGGCTGTGTCGCCCATGTCTTTGATATCCATATATGCCTGATGAAAGTCGAAATTATCGGCATTATAATCGGTGAAGGTATTGGTTTCTTCACCCCACAATCGCACATCTTGCAACTGGATAAACACATTCACATCTTGATCTAAATTCGCTGTGATATTCAGCCGGGCACGCATGGATGTGAATACGTCGTGCCCATTGCCAACGGGATCTCGAAATTCCGTGCGAGGTCGAATTTGTCCTCCAAACTCGATATCTGTAGCTTCAACACCACTTGCTATAACGACAATTATCGCTATACCAACCAACCATCTCGATAGCATACCAGCCTCCTGGATACAAATCTTTCAATCGGAGATCACATCAAGTATAATATACTAAAAAAATTTAGACAATGAATGAGTATCGACATAGATACAAGGTAATAACACCTTATTGTAGGGGCGGTGCCCCTGTGCCCGCCGTCATCATAGAGATGGTGTCTCTAAGCCAAAAATTTGTTTATCACAACAAATTTCCCTGAACGGGTTCTTCGACAATTCCAGTTCGAATACGCTGAGATAGGGTCGTGTGTCGCTCTGCAACCCGATTGTTGCGAACTGCCATTCCCAGAGCCTGTTTTGTGCCTACCTGCACGACCAGTTCTCGCGCCCGCGTAATGGCTGTGTACAGCAAATTGCGCTGTAACATCATATAGTGCTGCGTAGTCAAAGGCATGACTACGGCGCGAAATTCTGCACCCTGGCTCTTGTGTACACTCATGGCATAGGCCAGTACTAACTCATCCAACTCTGAGAACTCGTATTCTAAGACGCGGTCCTGAAATCTCACGCGCAATATATCATCCTCTATTCCCTGAACACGCCCAATATCCCCATTAAAAACATCGCGATCATAGTTATTTCGCACCTGCATTACTTTGTCGCCCACCCGAAATCGGATACCGCCTCGCATCATCTCCTGTCCTTTGGGATTCAACTTGTCTTGCAGGACCCGGTTGAGATTGTTCGCGCCGGTCTCTCCGCGATACATCGGCACGAGTACTTGAATATCTTCAATACTGTCCAGACGATATGTGCGCGGCAAACGTGCAGCACACAATCCACAAACCATCTCGACGACCTGATCGGGTTCAGAGACTTCGAGAAAAAAGAAATCCGCATCGCGGTCATTTTGCACGTATGGCATTTCGCCGCGGTTGATCGCGTGGGCATTGGTAATGATGCGGCTCGTTTGTGCCTGCCGGAATATCTCGTTGAGTTCCACGACTTCTACAATGCCAGACGCAATGACATCCTTCAATACATTCCCCGCGCCAACCGATGGCAACTGATCGACATCGCCCACCAGGACTACCGAAGCGCTGATTGGCACAGCGCGCAATAGACTGTTCATCAGAACTGTATCGACCATGGATATTTCATCGACAATCAGGGCTTCGATCTCCAGGGGATTATTAAAATCTTTTTCAAACGCCATTTCAGACGGGCTAAATTTCAGCAATCTGTGGATGGTTTTGGCCTCATGCCCGGTTGCTTCAGACATTCGCTTGGCCGCACGTCCCGTTGGTGCTGCCAGTGCGATTTTTTTGTTTCGGGCCTCTAAAAGTGCGATCAATCCTTTAATGGTCGTTGTTTTACCCGTTCCCGGGCCACCCGTCAATACCAGCAAATTGTGCGATAATGCTTTTTCCAATGCCAATTTTTGACGGGGCGCAAATGTTACTCCATCGCGCTGTTCTATGGTTTTGATCTCTGCAGGGATATTACCCAGTTCAATGCGTTGTACCTGGGATAATTGATAACACCGCGTTGCCGCGCCCTGTTCGGCATAGTACAAATGCGGCAAATACACCCGCTTGTCATCTACCACAATTGATTCTTCGGAGAGTAATTGCGCTACGCATGGTGGGATTGCATCAACAGGGACATTGAGTGCTTCGGCACACGATTCAATGAGCGCGTCTTCAGGCAAGAAAACATGCCCTTCTTTGTCTGCGGCTTCATTGAGTACATGCAAAAGACCGGCCTGGATGCGCCGGTCTGAATGCGCGGGTATGCCCATTTTTTGCGCGATGCGGTCTGCCGTCAAAAAGCCAATGCCCCAAACATCTACCGATAGGCGATAGGGGTTTTCTCGAATCAATTCAACGGCTTCAGGCCCGTACCGCTTCCATATTTTTACGGCGTATCCCGTGCCCACTTCGTGCGATTGCAAGAATAGCATGACATTGTGAATCTCACGCTGGTCTTCCCAGGCTTGGATAATCCACTCTGCGCGTTTTGCTCCCAATCCCTCGACTTCGACCAGTCGTTTGGGCTCTCTTTCAATGACATCGAGTGCTTCTTTGCCAAAGTGATCCACAATCCGCTTTGCCGTGACGGGTCCGATGCCTTTGATCAATCCCGAACCCAAATATCGCCGCATGCCCTCTACTGTAGATGGATGCACGGTCTGGTAGGATTCAATTTTGAACTGTGCGCCATATTGCTTATGGGTTGTCCATTCGCCTTTCAGAATCACGGTTTCGCCCGGGTTGATCGACAGCATTTCGCCCACAATGGTCGCCAGACGGTTGTTGTAGGCTGTAGAGCCCTCTACTTGTAAACGGGCAACCGTGTATCCATTCTCTTCGTTTTGAAATGTAATGCGATCCACAATTCCGCGAAGCTGAGCCATGTAAAACCTCGGCGAACATGTTCTTCCATCACGCAATCGGAGGGGTAGAGGAATTATACGACACTTGCCGCGGTTTTACAAGTTGTATCAAATTTGCAGTACACAAAATGTATAAAATCCGTATATTGTTGAAACACAACATTTAACGGCTACGTCACAACGGAAAAGAGGTTGGCCCAAAAGCTATTGACACACCGCATGTACCTGTCGGTGTGATCTGGGGTCCTCGCGCCGTCCCGCCAAGAACTCGCGCGAGGGCCTTTCTTTTTGGTACACGAGATGGTTGCCCTCGGGCCAACCATGTCACAAATTGAAATTTTCCTGAAAAACAAAAAGCACCTACTCGTCCCTCCACCAAATCGCCAAATTCGACGTAAGGAACAAGCAGGTGCCTCGTGGACTGGTATGGCAACACTGCTAAAACGCTATGCGTTTCGAAAATATTGTTTTTTTCACAGGCCAGTCGGCGAAAAATATAGCCAATCTTATATTTGGGGTCAAGGGAGAAAATGTGAAGTGTGAAGGAAGAAGTGTGAAGGGCGAAAATTCCGCCGTTGGAGCGGCATCCCTGCCGCGAATTTGAGAAATAAGTAGAGAAATGAGGATAAAGTAAAATATGAGGAAAAAAATGAAGCGATTTCTTATCGTTATCTTGCTCGGTTTGACATGGACGGCTCATGCTGAAGAAGATCGCAAGACGATTTTGTTTTTGGGAGATAGCCTGACCGCGGGATATGGTCTGGATAAAACACAGGCTTTTCCCGCGTTGATTCAGGCAAAGATCGATTCGCTCGGGTGGGGGTTTGATGTGGTCAATGGTGGTCTGAGTGGCGAAACGTCAGCGGGAGGGTTGCGCCGGGTCAACTGGTTGCTGCGGCGAAAAATCGATGTGCTGGTACTGGCATTGGGGAGCAACGATGGCTTGCGGGGAATTCCCACGACTGAAATGCAGCAAAATTTGCAGGGGATTATAGACCGCGCAAAAG
>JAPPIE010000168.1:2576-6652 GCA_028874765.1 Gemmatimonadota bacterium | reverse complement strand
GGCACCAGACTCGCGCCTATCGGATCGGGACTCGTGGGCCGAATCGGCATCTCCTCATAAGAACGATAAGATATATCCAGATGCGGCGTCTCAACCCGCCTGTACCCCTCATACCGCGAATCTATCAACGCCTCCAGCGCACCGGAAATCAGCAACGTGCGCTCAACCGGATACAGCGGCTTACCCGTCAAAAACATCTGCTGAATATTCAAACTCAAATAACTAAAATGCGCATGCGGATTATCCGGCAAAAAAACGCGCATATTATCCACCTCTCCCCCGCGCCGCGCCGCAAAACCCCACCCCCGCGTGTACCCATTCAACATAAACGTCGCCGCCGTCAACCCATCTGCATACTCCAACAAAAAAACAGCCGGATTCTCGCAATGCGCGCGCACATCGCCATCCTCCTTCGCCTCAATATGCGCCACCGCCGCCGCGAACAAACCGCGATCCCACGCATCCGACGCCCAGACATCATCCCCCTCCAAACACTGCACCGCCACAATCCCCGTCTCCCCGCCCGCGCGGCGCTCAACCATACACTGCAGCGTCTCCAGCGCGTGAAAACCATAAGAATCAAGCCCACCAAAAGCCACCGACATCGCCGTCTCAATCTCCGTATCCAACTCGTACTCAAGCCACGGCTTGCGCCATGCAAGCGGCAGAGACGACCCCGCCATAAACGGCACCTCTATCTCCCGCGCGCGATCGCACATCCACTTTGCATCGTGCCAATTATACGAAAGATGCTTATCGCTAAACACCGGAACCGACCGCCCCGACGACGCGAACACCCCGCAAATCTGTTCAAAAAAATACTTCCGCGGATACATATGTTGCTCCTTCTCATTCCACGGATAATCGCCGTGCTCGCCAATCAGCAACACCCCATCCACCGCCAGTTCATCACCACCCAAAGTCAACGCCTGGTTAATACTCCCGAACATCGGCACACCGTATTCCTCTGCAATCGCGCACCCGATATCATCTCTGAAATGCACCTGATCCAGATACATCGACGCCACATCCACCTCTGGCGAAAGCAACCCGTCATCTGTTGGAAACCCCTTCAAAAACTTCGTCACAATCACATCGGCATGTGACCGCGGAAAATACGACGTAATCACCGCTGCGATTTTCTTTCGATCAGCCATAGCTTTTCCCTCTAATGAATGATTAGCCACAAAATGCACAAAAATCACAAAAGGATGCTGTAGGAGCGGCATCCCTGCCGCGATCAAGGTCGGGGAGCGGGGTACAACTGGCCGTTTCTCAGGCCAGTTCAAAGGATTTCCCTCCTACACGACCACAAGAACCTGAATAATTACGTAAATTATACCACAATTCGAGAAAAACCAATATCTAAATATTCTTACATCCTCACACCCAAAATTTGGTATCTTAAACACCCTGAACACAACCACAATCTTTACCAGGAGGAATCACTTGACCGAAGTCAAAGCCACCAACATCGTCTGGCACGAAGGCCATGTCGCGCGCAAACAGCGCGAAGACCTGCTCGAACAAAAAGGCGCACTCATCTGGCTCACCGGACTGCCCAGCTCGGGCAAAAGCACCATCGCATTCACCACAGAACACGCCCTGATCGAACGCGGGCGCATGGCCTATGTACTCGACGGCGACAACATCCGCCACGGCCTCAACAAAAACCTCGGATTCTCAGCCGAAGACCGCGCAGAAAACATCCGCCGCATCGGCGAAGTCGGCAAACTCTTTACCGACGCCGGTATCATCACCCTATCCAGCTTTGTAAGCCCCTATCGCACCGACCGCGACAGCGTGCGCGAACTCATGGAAAACAAAAACTTCATCGAAGTATTCATCAACACCCCGCTCGACGTATGTGAAGAACGCGACCCCAAGGGCCTGTACAAAAAAGCGCGCACAGGTGAAATACCCAACTTCACCGGCATCTCTGACCCCTATGAACCCCCCGAAAATCCCGAACTCGTCATACACACCGTTGACAGCTCCCCACAAGAGGCCGCATTGCAAATCATCTCCCTGCTCGAAACGCGCGGAAACATCTGACAATGCCCATCATCGACCTCACCATGCCCATTGCCGACCACTTTCGCTGGCCCGTTGAGCGCAGCCTCAAAAGCAGTTTTGAAACCGGCGACATGGCGCAAGTGACCCACATGGGATGGGCAGTCCACGGATTCACGCACGTCGATGCGCCGCGCCACATGTTCCCGGAAGGACCCACCACCAGCGACACCAAACTCGACCAAATCGTGGGACAAGCCGCAGTCGTCGATCTCTCGGGCATCGCGCCAGAAACGCCGATCACCGAAGCGCAGATCCGCACTGCCGGACAGCACATACGATCCGGAGACATCGTCGTCATGAAAACGCGGTGGGACGAAATAGAATCGCATCAAACGCCCGAATTCTGGACCCGCGCGCCCTACATGTCGCGCGCTGCCGCAAAATGGTTGCGCGCGCAAAACATCCGCGCCATAGCATTTGACTTTCCGCAGGACTATCCCATTCGCCAGTTGCTCAGTGGCGAGCGAGCACCCCTTACCGAATTCGTAACCCACGACATCCTCTTGCGCGAAGGCATCATCCTCATCGAATACATCTGCAACACGGGCATGCTCACTGCGAACCGCGTATCCTTCTTCGCCCTGCCCTTAAAAATCCCCGAAGCCGACGGCGCACCGGCTCGCGTCATCGCAATACCATAACCCTCGGAAAACCACCATGATCTACCACCAACTCTTCGCCCAAATTGACCGCACCGTACGCGTTGGCGTCATCGGCACCGGACACTACGCCACAGCCCTCATCACACAATCGCGCGTCGTCGATCAACTCGACGTACCCGTCGTCTGCGACACAAACCCGGACGCAGCTCAAAATGCATATCATCACGCCGGCCTGGACACCGACAAAACCATCATAGCCGACACCGCCCAACAGGCTGCCGCAGCCATAGAACAGGGCAAATATGTCATCCTCACCGACGCCATGCAAATGATGGACCTGCCCCTCGACGTCATCGTCGAATCCACAGGCGTCCCGAGTGCAGGCGCGAAACACGGCATAGAAGCCATTCGACACGGCAAACACGTCGCCATGGTATCCAAAGAAACCGACGTCACCGTCGGACCCATCCTCAAACACCTCGCAGACAAAGCCGGACGCGTCTATACCGCTGTTGACGGCGACCAGCACGGCCTGCTCATGGGCCTCGTGCAATGGGCGCGCAGCCTGGGCCTCGAGGTACTCTGCGGAGGCAAATCACTGGACTCCAACCGCGTTTACGACCCCCAGACCAACGCCATCGTCTGGTCCAAAGGCAAAATCCAGATCCCCGACGAACGCATATTCTCCACCCAAAATCCCTCGGCACACATTGCACAACGCCGCCAGATCATGGGCGAACTGGGCGCCATCGCCGGTTACGACGTCACCGAACTCACCATCGCCGCCAATGCCACTGGCCTCATCCCCGATATAGACACCCTGCACACCCCCGTAGTCCGCACCGTTGAAATACCCGAAGTCCTCGCACCCCGAGAAGACGGCGGCATCTTATCCCATCGCGGCGTCATCGACTGCGTCTCCTGCCTGCGCCAGGCAAACGAACCCGGCCTCGGCGGCGGCGTCTTCATCGTCATCGCCTGTGAAAACGCCTACTCCCGCCACATCCTCACCACCAAAGGACTCATCCCCAACAAAAAAGGCACCACAGCCCTCATCTACCGACCCTACCACCTCTGCGGCGTTGAAACACCCATCACAACACTCGTCGCGGGCCTCTTAAACCTGCCCACAGGCACCACCGACTACCGCCCGTCCTTCGACATAGTAGGCCGTGCAAAAGAACCCCTCAAAGCCGGCGACCAGATCCGCAACGACCACAGCAAAAAAATCGAATACCTCATGCGCCCCGCGCTACCCGTCGCGCCCGACAACCCCCTCCCCTTCCACATGGCCAACGGCAATACCCTCACCCGGGACATCCCCGCTGGCGCATTCATCACCGCAAGCGCAATACAACCCAAAAACGACGACCCCCTCTGGACGCTTCGCAAAGAACA
>JAPPIE010000168.1:0-2476 GCA_028874765.1 Gemmatimonadota bacterium | reverse complement strand
CCCTTCAAAAAACCCCGCAACACCGTATGCAAAATCCCACCATTGCGATAATAATCGATCTCCACCGGCGTATCGATACGCACCGTTGCAGAAAACGACTTCACATTCCCATCCTCATCCGTAGCCGTCACCGTCACATCTTGCAAAGGCTGCAAATCATCGCTCAGCCCGGTAATATCGTACACCTCCCGCCCCGTAAGCCCCAGCGACTCGGCATTCTCCCCATCCGCAAACTCCAGCGGCAACACCCCCATACCCACCAGATTGCTGCGGTGAATGCGTTCAAAACTCTCCACAAGCACCGCGCGCACGCCCAACAGTAACGGACCCTTAGCCGCCCAATCGCGCGACGACCCCGAACCGTACTCCGCGCCCGCAATCACAATCGACGGCACGCCCTCATCCACATACCGCATCGCCGCATCGTAAATACTCATCTGCTCACCCGAAGGCAGATGCACCGTCACACCGCCCTCTGTCCCTGGCGCCAGCGAATTGCGAATGCGAATATTCGCAAACGTACCCCGCATCATCACCTCGTGATTGCCCCGCCGCGAACCATAAGAATTGAAATCCTTCGGCTCAACCCCCTTTGAAATCAAAAACTGCCCCGCCGGACTATCCACCGCAATCGAACCCGCCGGAGAAATGTGATCCGTCGTCACCGAATCGCCCAATCGCGCCAGCACCCGCGCGCCTTTAATATCTGTAATCGCATCTAACTCAGGCGACAAATCCACAAAAAACGGCGGCTCCTGCACATAAGTACTCTCCCCCTGCCACCCATAGAGATCCCCCGCTTGCCCACCAACCGCATTCCACATCTCATTGCCCTCAAACACATTGCCATAGCGCGCCTCGAACATATCTGGCTTCAGCGCCCGTGCAATCGTATCGCCAATCTCATCCTGACTGGGCCAGACATCGCGCAAAAACACCGCATTGCCATCCCCATCCACCCCTATCGGCTCCGCAGTCAAATCCAGATCCACCCGCCCCGCCAGGGCATACGCCACAACCAGCGGAGGCGACGCCAGATAATTCGCCTTCACATGCGGATGCACGCGACCTTCAAAATTGCGATTCCCACTCAACACCGACGCAGCAACCAGATCCTCCTCGTGAATCGCGGCAACCACCGGATCGGGCAACGGCCCGCTATTGCCAATACACGTCGTACAGCCATACCCCACCGTATGAAAACCCAACTGCTCCAAATACGGCGTCAAACCCGCCTGATCGAGATAATCCGACACCACGCGCGAACCCGGCGCCAGACTCGTCTTCACATGCGCGTGAACCTTCAACCCCTTCTCCACCGCCTTCTTCGCCAACAAGCCAGCGGCCACCATCACAGACGGATTGCTCGTATTGGTACAACTCGTAATCGCCGCAATCACCACCGCCCCGTGCCCCAGCTTGCCATTCGTCCTCTTTTGCACCTCATCATCACTTAGTCCAAAACCACTATTGCCCACCGGTGCGCGCAACGCGCCTTCAAACGCCCCCTTCATCTGCCCCAGCGCAATGCGATCCTGCGGGCGTTTTGGACCCGCCAAACTCGGCTCCACCGTACTCAAATCCAGTTCAAGCGTATCCGTAAACCGAGGCTCTGGCGTATCATCTGTACGGAACAACCCCTGCGCCTTCGCGTACCGCTCAACCACATCCACCTCTTCCGCCGTGCGACCCGTGCGCGCCAAATAATGCAACGTCTCATCATCCACCGGGAAAAACCCCATCGTCGCCCCGTATTCCGGCGCCATATTGGCAATCGTCGCGCGATCAGCCAGCCCAATACCCGTCAACCCCGTACCGTAAAACTCGACAAACTTATCCACCACGCCCTTCTCGCGCAACATCTGAACCACCGTCAACGTCAAATCCGTCGCCGTCGTACCCTCGGGCAACTGCCCATCCAACTTGAACCCGACAACCTCGGGCGTCAGCATATAAATCGGCTGCCCCAGCATCACCGCCTCTGCCTCAATACCTCCCACACCCCAGCCCACCACACCCAGGCCATTAATCATCGTCGTATGTGAATCTGCCCCCACCAGACTATCGGGAAAAGCCACGCCATCCCGGGCAATAACCCCCTTCGCCAGATACTCCAGATTGACCTGATGCACAATACCCGTCAGAGGTGGCACCACCCTGAAACGCTCAAACGCATTGGCACCCCAGCGCAAAAACTCATACCGCTCCCGATTGCGCTCAAACTCGATCTCTGCATTTCTCCGCAACGCATCCGAATTTGCAAAACTATCCACCTGCACCGAATGATCCACCACCAGATCCACCGGAATCAACGGCTCAACCCGACTTGTATCGCCCCCCATGCGCCCCATAGCCGAACGCAACGCCGCCAGATCCACCAGCGAAGGCACACCCGTAAAATCCTGCAACACCACCCGAGCGGGCTTAAACGGTATCTCTATCGGATTGGGATTGGTCGCATTCCAATTCGCCAGCG
>JAPPIE010000126.1 GCA_028874765.1 Gemmatimonadota bacterium | reverse complement strand
TATCACCGGACCATCGGTGGTCGCGGACGCATCGGGTCGGCGTATCCCCGCGCTGTGCCAAATGCCGCGCGCCACGATGCCTGGCCGCCTTCGGGACCGCCGGGATCCGATCTGGATTTTTTGCGCGCGCAATTGCTGGATGAGTGGGATGTGGATTACGGCATTTTAACGCCGTTGATCGGCGTGGGTGGGCAGCAAAATTTGCGTTATGCAGAGGCGATGGGGCAGGCTGTGAACGATTGGCAAGCCGATGCGTGGCTCGGGCGGGAACCCCGGTTGCGCGGGTCTGTGATTGCACCTTATGAAGATGGCGAGTTGGCCGCGGCAGAGATTGACCGCATGGGCGATCATCCGGGATTTGTGCAGGTGCTTCTGGTGGTGCGGACTATGGAGCCTCTGGGCAGTCGCAAGTACTGGAAAGTGTATGAGGCTGCGGTGAGAAATGGGTTTCCCATTGCGATTCATTTTGGCGGTACAGGCGCAGGTCCGATTACGGGCGCGGGCAAGCCTTCGCATTATATTGAGGATCACGGTGGTATGCCCACGGCATTTCAGGCGCAGGTGACGAGTCTGGTGTATGAGGGGGTGTTTGAAGAGTTTCCGGATTTGAAAGTGGTGTTGATTGAGGGGGGATTTGCGTGGATGCCCGCATTGATGTGGCGGCTGGATAGTTGTTATCAGAAGCTGAAGGTGGAGTTGCCGCATTTGAAGCGGTTGCCGTCGGAGTATGTTCGCGATCATTTCTGGATCAGTACGCAACCTATGGAAGAACCCCCACAACGCGAGTACTTTTTTCAGATGATGGATCATATGGATATGAATGATAAGTTGATGTTTGCCACGGATTATCCCCACTGGGATTTTGACGCGCCCGATGTGGCGTTGCCCTCGGGTATGGATAAGGATGTGCGGCGCAATATTTTAGCTGAAAATGCGCGGGCGTTGTATCAGTTGGCGTAAGGAGTATTATGGCGAAACATATTATTGGAACAGTTGATGAGATCCCGCCGGGGGATCGGAAATTGGTGACGATTGAGGGGCGGGAGATTGGCGTGTTTAATGTCCACGGCGAATTTTATGCCTTGAGGAATAGATGCCCTCATCAGGGGGGCGCGCTGTGCAAGGGACGGGTGTCGGGTTTTGTGACGGCAAATGTGCCGGGAGAATACGAGTACACGCGCAAGGGGGAAATTTTGCGGTGTCCATGGCACGGGTGGGAATACGATATTAAGACGGGGCAGTCGTGGGTCGATCCTTCCAGTGTGCGCGTGCGCAGCTATGAGGTGGAAGTTGCACAGGGCGCAGAGATAGAGGGCGAGGGAGATATGGCGGGATTGGTGAAGGGTCCCTATGTGGCAGAGACGTTTGAAGTGACGGTGGAGGAGACGTATCTCGTTGTGGAAATATGAGAGGAGTATTCCCGATGCGCGTGGGCATTATTTCGCTGTTGCACGAGTCGAATACGTTTATCAGCACGCCGACGACTATGGATTCGTTCCGAAGGGATGGGATTTTTACGGGGCGTGCGATGTATGATCACTATTCGGGTGGACATCACGAAGTTAGTGGATTTTTAGAAGGTTTGGAGTCGGCAGGCATCGATGCACTGCCGATTTTTCATGCGGGGACAACGCCTTCTGGTCGCATTACCAGAGAGACGTGTGAAGAATTGATGCGGTTGATGTTTGATGAGGTGGAGGCTGTGGGTGATGTGGATGGGTACCTGGTGGCACCTCACGGGGCAAATTCGGGGGAGGGCGATGAGTACCGCGATATGGATGGGCACTGGTTGTCGCGCTTGCGCGAGACGGTTGGGCCTGAGAAGCCGATTATTTGCACGATTGATCCGCATGCCAATTTGTCGCCGCGCATGGTTGCGGCGTGCGATGCGACGATAGCCTATCGCTCGAATCCCCATCTCGATCAGAAGCAACGCGGGCTGGAAGCTGCGTCGCTGATGGTGCGAACGCTGAAAGGGGAGGTAGCGCCTGTGCAAGCGGGGGCTTTTCCCCGTATTGGGATTAATATCGAGCGTCAATCGACTTTTGCGCCGCCGTGTTTGCCGATGTATGAGTTGGCAGATGAGATGTTGGGAGAACCCGGTGTTTTGTCGAATAGTGTTGTGCTGGGTTTTCCGTATGCCGATGTAGAGGAGATGGGGTCGGCATTTGTGGTGGTGACAGATGGTGATGTGGATCGGGCACAGGTGCTGGCGAATCGGTTGGCGGATTATTTGTTTGCTCATCGCGCGGAGTTTGTGGGCGAGTATATCCCTGTTCCAGATGCTGTTGATATGGCGGTGGGACAAGAGGGTCCTGTTTGTTTGCTCGATATGGGCGATAATGTGGGTGGAGGGTCAGCGGGTGATGGTACGGAAATTTTGCACGAGTTGCACTGGCGGGGAAATACCACGGGCTTTGTGTGTATTTTTGATCCGGAATCGCAGGCGCGAGCGCGAGAGACGGGGGTTGGAAATCGCGTGGTGCTGGATATCGGAGGTAAGACGGATGATTTACACGGTGCGCCTTTGAGAGCAGAGGTGCGGGTGCGCAGTTTGCACCTGGGGAAGTACAGAGAGGCAGAGGTGCGACACGGCGGGCGAACTGCTTTTGATATGGGTCCCACAGCGATTGTGGAGACGGATACGGGTATTGCAATTAGTTTGACGTCTCGGCGCGCGGTGCCCGTGAGTCTGGGGTTGATGACGAGTTGCGATCTCGATCCCGCCGCGTTTCAGGTGGTTGTGGCCAAGGGTGTGCATGCACCTGTTGCGGCATATCAGCCGGTGTGTACAGCTTTGATTCGGGTGGATACACCCGGCGCAACAGCGGCGGATATGCGAGGTTTTGAATACGAGTTTCGCCGCGAGCCGATGTATCCTTTTGAGGAGATTGGGGGGTGATTTTTGAAAATTTTATTGACGAATGACGATAGTTTGGATTCGCCTTTGTTTTTGTTTGCTGTGGATTATTTTCAGGCGATGGGTGATGTGAAAGCCGTGGTGCCCGCCGAGGAGCAGAGTTGGAAAGGCAAGGCGATGACGCGGTTTGGCATGCGTCTTGTCGAGCGGTTGGAGGGGTTTGGGTGTGAGACATACTCGTTTTCGGGGACGCCAGCGGATTGCGCGAATTTTGGCATTTATCATTTGTTTGATGGCGGCAAGCCCGATCTGGTGATTTCGGGTATTAATATGGGTAGTAATTCGGGGTTGAGTTTCACGCTTTCATCGGGGACAGTTGGGGCTGCTCTGGAAGCCAATATCGCGGGATTGCCGGGTGTGGCATTGTCACAGGTTTTACCCGCGCAGGTGTTTCGGCAGTGGGTTGAAGATCGCGCGATGCAACCCGATGTGCGGGAATTGTTGTTCGAAAGATGTCGTGCGATGTTGAATCGCGTATTTGCGTTTTTGAACGATCGGACAGATTTTCTGTCCGATCCCGTGACGTGGAATGTGAATATGCCGGCTGAACCATCTGATGACTGGCGCGTTGTACAAACGGTGCTCGGGCATACGTTTTACACGTCGTGTTTTGTGGCGTCAGAAGAGGGATATTATCACAATATCGATCAGCCAGAAGTAGAAGAGCGCGCGGGTACAGATGGTATGGTTTTGCGTGCGGGACATGTGAGTGTTACGCAGTTGGATATTCGCACGCTGGGGCAAGGACTCTAAAATGGGAGATTTGAATGGGTGTTTTTGAAGGCGTAGTACCTGCTATTGCGACGCCTATGGGACAGGACGGACGGTTTAACGAAGCGGTGTTTCGCAAAATTGTAGAGTTTAATATCGAAGCCGGTGTACACGGTTTTTGGGTTGCGGGGGGTACTGGGGAGAGTGTGTTGTTGGACGATGATGAAAATATGCAGGTTGCATCGGCGATTGTGGATCAATCGAATGGGCGTGCAAAAGTTATTATGCATGTGGGTGCGCCAACAACAGATCGCGCAGCGAGGTTGGCAGAGCACGCAGCCCATGTGGGTGCAGATGCGCTGTGTTGTGTGCCACCGTTTTTTTATCGGCGCGATGACGACGATATTGCCGAGCATTATCGAATTGTGGCAGGTGCTGCAGATCTGCCGCTATTTGTGTACAATTTGCCGGGGGCAACAGGCGTGGAAATTACGCCGGGGATGATGGCAAAAATTCAAGACTGCGTGCCACAACTGAAGGGATTAAAGCATTCGGCATCGACGTTTGCAAATGTGCGGACGTTTGCGGGGATGGGGTTGTCGTGTTTTATTGGCAATCATCGGTTGATGTTGCCGGCGATGACTATTGGCGCGTGTGGGTGTGTGGATGGGCCGCTGAATGTGTTTCCCGAATTGTGGGTGGCGATTTGGAAAGCGTATCGAGCAGGGGATTTGCAGGCGGCAGAAGCAGCACAGGATAAGGCGTCGCGTGCTTATGAGATGTTGAGCGCAGGCGGTGGTTTTCATTCGGTGATCAAGGTGGCGTTGAGTGCGCGGTTAGGAGTTGATTGTGGAGATCCGAGGCCGCCGGGACGATCGGCGAGCGATGCACAACGCACACAGATTGTGGAAACCGTCAAGAGTCTGGTGTAAGTGAGCAGGCAAATCCAAAATCGGGGATAAATCCCATGGCCGATCAGATAATTCTGTTGGTGGAAGACGATAGGGAATTGGCGGAGTTGACGCGAGATTTTTTGGAGAATGAAGGATTTGTGGTCTGGCACGAGGCCGAGGGTAAAGCCGCTCGAGATCGCATTTTGGCTTCTCCGCCCGATATGATCATTCTGGATATCATGTTGCCGGGTATGAATGGATATACCGTTTGTCGGGAAGTGCGTCCAGAATACGATGGGCCAATTTTATTTTTGACGGCTCGAGATGAAGAATTAGATGAAATTTTGGGCCTGGAGATGGGCGGTGATGATTATGTGACCAAACCCGTGCGGCCCCAATTGCTTGTGGCGAGGGTGCGCGCATTGCTGCGCAGGGCTGTTAGTACTCAGAGATCTACGGCGTCAAAGCGGGTGAAGGTGGGGGATTTGATAGTAGATGCAAATTGTCGGGAGGCCAGGATGGGAGAACGCGTTGTTGATCTTACGACTTATGAGTTTGATTTGCTCTATTATCTGGCCAATCGAGCCGGTGAAGTGGTGAGTCGGCAAGATATTTATCAGGCGTTGTTTAACTACGATTACGATGGATTGGATCGCAGCGTGGATGTGTACATTTCGCGCCTTCGCCAAAAACTCAGCGGAGATAATGCAACATCTGTTTCGATCAAGACCGTGCGCAGTGTGGGGTATCTTCTGTCGGGACCAGCGAATGAAGGGTGAAGGATGAAGTGTGAAGGTGGAAGTGTAATTATGCGAGCGAGTGACCGATGAGGAAACAGTTTATCCGTATTTATGCGGGAATTGCCATTGTTTTGCTTTTGAGTGCGTTTGGACTTTTGGCAATGTCAAAGCAGTGGGTCGCCTCTGTTCGGCAGGCTGATTTTGAGGACAAGACCCAGGTGCTTATCGCAATGGTTCGCGAGGAGCTTGAGGCTGTGGATGTAGATCCGGTGGCACAGTTGCTGGTGCTCAATATGTTCAGTCTGACGCACCGAATGCCCATTACGCTGGAGCCAGTGTTTGTTTTGCCGCTTTCTTCGGCAGAGAAAGGCCGTTTGAAAGCTGGAGAGGTTGTGACTATTTCCATAGAGGAAAGATTGCAGACATACCAGATGGCACCCAATGGCGATGTTATTGTGTTGGGACCATACCTGCTCGAGGAGATGATTCGATGGCAGGATAATTTGATTGAAGAAGGAGATGGTGAGGGAGATGGCGGCAATTTCTTTTTTCAGATCGATGTTTTCTTTTTTGGCATTTTGGTCGCGATTTTGTTGGGTATAGGTGTGGCGATTTATTTTTTGATTCACCCTTTTGAACGTCGAATTTACGCATTGTCGGATGCCGCCGAGCGATTTGGGAGGGGTGATTTGAGCAGCCGGTCTCCGGTAGGGAAGGGCCAGGCCGTGGCGGATTTGGCGCGCAGTTTCAATGGCATGGCCGATCGCATTGAGGGGGTAGTAGATGGGCAGCGAGAGCTTTTAAGGGCAGTGTCGCACGAACTGAGAACGCCTCTGGCACGTATTTTTTTTCTTCTTAATCAAGTGAAGAGAGATCGCGTATCGGGGGGTCAGAACGCGGATATTCAGCGCATTGAACGCTCGGTTTATGAATTGAATGATCTGGTTGAAGAGTTGATGGATTTTGCGCGATTGGACCGGGATATTTCACATCGCGCGGAGATCGATGTTTGTGTACAAATGAGAGAGTTGCGCGAAATGGTAGCAGAATTGCGCGGGGATATTTCTGTGGATATCGACAGTGAACACCTGATGGTCTGGGCAAATGAGACGCATTTCAAACGCGCGCTTACCAATCTGGTTACCAATGCAGTGCGACATACTAGGCACCATATCTGGATTACGGGAAAAAAAGTGGATGAAATGGCTCATATCAGTGTGGAAGATGATGGTTGTGGTATTCCCGAACATTTGAGAGAGAAAATATTTGAGCCTTTTTATCGGGTGGATGAAGATTCAAAGACTGGCGGCACGGGCCTGGGGTTGGCGATTGTGAAGCGCATTGTGATGCAAAATGACGGACAGGTGCAGGTAGAGAACAGAAAAGAGGGTGGGGCGAGGTTTATATTGATGTTTCCGCTTGGAGAAAAAATAAAG
>JAPPIE010000077.1:3344-6729 GCA_028874765.1 Gemmatimonadota bacterium | reverse complement strand
AAATTGATCGCAGAGCTTTACTTGCCGATGTGCGGCGGGTGGTGGTAAAATTGGGTACGCGAGTGGTGACGGCAGATAGCAATACATTGAATGTTGCGGTGATTGATCGCCTGGCCGCTGATGTGGCGTCTTTGATCGCACGCGGTTTACAGGTGGCAATTGTGACATCCGGAGCCGTTGGTGCTGGCATGGGGCAATTGGGGTTGCGTAATCGACCGAGGCGTTTGGCCGATTTGCAAGCTACGGCTGCGGTGGGACAGGGACTGGTGATGGATGCTTACAAACGGGCATTTGAAGCACACGGTGTTTCGGTGGGGCAGGTGCTGTTGACATCGGATGATCTGGACAATCGCACGCGGTATGTAAATGCGCGCAATACACTATATCAGTTGTTTCGGTATGGTGTTGTGCCTGTTGTCAATGAGAACGACAGCGTGGCGGTGGAAGAATTGCAATTGTCTGTGGGTGAAAATGATCGCCTCTCCGCTATGGTGTCACATCTGGTAGATGCGGATATGCTGGTGTTGTTGACCGATGTCGATGGGTTGTTTTCAAGCGATCCCGCAAAAAATCCAAACGCACAATTGGTTCGGTTGGTACGCGGGATGCCCGAAGAACTCTACGCCTCTGTGGGGTCTTCGGGGGGTACTCTGGGGCGCGGAGGAATGCGCACAAAACTCAGGGCAGCCGAGGCCGTGATGCAAGGTGGGCAGATGGCGGTGATTGCAAATGGATGTACAAACGGTTTGCGCGAAATTTTGGATGGGGTAGATTGCGGCACGTTATTTGTGGCGGATAATCGCAGTTTGAACAGCAGAGATTTGTGGTTGGCGCATTCCCGAAAGCGAGGGTGTGTGGTTGTAGATAATGGCGCAGTAGTTGCTTTGAGCGATGGGGGCAAAAGTTTGTTGCCTTCGGGTATTATCCGCGTTATTGGCGATTTTGAAGTTGGTGAACTCATTGGTGTTGAATCGGAACAACGCGTTGAGATCGCGCGCGGTTTAACGCGATTTGGTGCCGATGATGTGCGACGTATTCGCGGAAAAAAAACGCCAGAGATTGTAGAAATTCTCGGGATCGACAACGGCGCGGTGGTTATCCATCGGGATGATATGGTGGTGTTAAATCGGAGGTAGAAAAACCGACAATTGGCTTTGGAGATTGTGTTATGCGCTCATTTTATCGGGGACAAAGTACGGTATTGCCGGAAAATAGTCCGATGTTACCGGGAAGTGCAAGGCGACGCCTGAATAAATTTTTAATATTTGCACCCGTGGTGCTTTCCCTTTATTTGTTTTTTGCAGGAGATAGTGGGATTTTTCAACTCGTAATGCGCGAGCAGCAAATTGCCGCATTGAAAGGGGAGATTGCAACTATTCGCCAGCAGAATGCGGGGTTGGAGCGCGAGGTAAAGTTGCTGGAAAATAATTTGGGTGAAATTGAACGCATTGCTCGAGAGCGCTATGGCATGGTGTATCCCAATGAATCGATTTATATGGTCTATCCCAATCCACCAACAGCATTGGAGGCGCCGTGATTTGCCATACCGATGGATTGGTGTTGCGCGGTTTTCGCATGAGTGAAAGCAGCAAGGTTGTGGTGCTGTTTTCTCGCGATTACGGCAAATTGCGTCTGGTCGCCAAAGGGGCGCGACGGCCCAAAAGTAAATTTGGTGCGAGCCTTGAACCCATGACGTGGGGGCGTTATGTTTTTTATCGGCAGGATAATCGAGAGTTGCAAATATTGAGCGAAGGCGATATTGCACACGCTTTTGAACCGGTAAAACAACACTACGGTCGAATGGCAGCCGGAAGCGCGATATGCGAATTTCTGGATCATATTACCGAAGATGAAGACCGCAATCCACTTTTGTTTAGTATTGCACTTGAAGCCATGCGATGGGTGGGGAGCATTGCCGAAATAGCGCTGGATGTACCGGTGTGGTATTTCCAGATTCGCGCTGCGGGTGTGGTGGGGTATCGTCCCCATATGAGTGGGTGTGTTCAATGTGGTACGCGGCTTCAGGGGCACCGCCTGGGGTTCAGCCCCAGCCTGGGCGGTACTCTGTGTGACAAGCACGCAGGAGCGGGCATGCGCGTGCAGTTCGAGACGGTAAATTTTATGGCGCATCTACAGGTGGGACGTCCCGACCGCATTGACCTTTCCCTCTTGCAGGGTGTAAATCGCGCAGAGGTGACGCGAATATTGCGCGCATTTTTTGACCAACACATCGAATCGCGCTATCGCCCAAAGGCACTGGATTTTTTTGAACGCTTAAGGGCAGCAGAACCTGCGTTGCCTTATCGCGCAGGGGTATAGGACTTGTCATGAATCGACTTCTACAGCGATGGTTGGAGCGCGAAAAGCCACTATTTTCCAAATTGCGCGCCATTCCACTATTTCGAGAACTGAACCGCCGGGAGTTGCAGGCGGTAGTGGAACTTATAGAAATTCGCAAGTATTCAACAGGTGATGTCGTTTTTGAACAGGGCGATCCGGGAGATGGGGTTTACGTGGTGTTAAAAGGATGTGTAGAGATGGTTCAGGAGGGTGGCGAAGACGGCGAGACAGTGCTGCTTGCCCAATCTGGATCCGGTTCCTTTTTTGGTGAAATAGCACTTTTAGAAGATGCGCCGAGAACAGCAGCAGCAGTGGCAATAGAAGATACAAAAATGGCACTTTTCCCGCGAGACGCATTGTATCAGTTGGCGGAACAACGACCGCATTTGGGGGTAAAAATTGCCATTCAACTCGCGCGGATTGTCGCGGAGCGATTGCGGCAGACCAATCACAGTTTGCAGGTTGCGCAAGATGAACTGGCGGTAAAACAAAAAGAGGACGGAGAAGACGAGTCATGAATGAACCCTCTTCAGGTGGCCTGGGTACTGCTCAGATTTTGCGTATTGTGATTTTTTTGGGCCTCATCGTTGTGATGGTCTGGTTTCTATATACTATTCGAAGTACGCTGGTCCCTTTTTTTATTGCATTTGTGCTGTCGTATTTTCTCATGCCCGTGGTTGATTTTCTCGAATCGCACCGCTTAAATCGTTTTATCGCCGTGGTTGTCGTCTTGCTGGCTGTTTTTGCAATTGTGGTCATTCCGCTTATTGTGGTCGCGCCTATGATTGTGCGCGGTGCGGAGGATATGGTCAAGAGCATTATTGGTGAGCAGGGTACATGGTACTGTGTGGTGGAAAATACGGGCGATGATGTGGTGAAGATTGATCGGTTTGAGAGCGAACTCGAAGATTTTAAGGTTGATGGCTTGCCCCTGGAATTGACACCCGTTGGGGGAGACGTGGAATCCGCTGCCCCACAGGCCAACCCAAAAGTGGTCGGTGGGCGAGATACACTGCGCGTGGTATTTTCTCCACAAGCGGATGAA
>JAPPIE010000077.1:0-3244 GCA_028874765.1 Gemmatimonadota bacterium | reverse complement strand
GAAGAAATTTTGCCAATGCTCAAGGGCCGCGATTGGATACAGGCCGCGAATCAGTACCTGCAAAACGTTGTGACAATTTTGCTTAAGGAAACTCCCGGATTGGTCGGGCAATTGCTATCGGGACTTACCTTGTTCATCATTGTGCCTTTTGCTTTATTCTTTTTTTTAGCAGAGGGCAGAACGATCAAGCGTGCGATTATCGAGCAGGTGCCAAATCGATATTTTGAGCTGTTATTAAATTTGCTGCATCGCATTGACAGGCAATTGGGGAGCTATATGCGCGGTATGGTGTTATCTGTAATAATTGTTTCGCTTCTGTCAAGTACCGGACTTTATATCATCGGTCTGGAACATTTTTTGGTGATTGGTATTCTCGCTGGTTTGGCCAATGTAATTCCCTATATGGGACCTGCGATTGGGATTATTGCCGGTGTTGTTGCCGCTGTATTGCAATATTCTGCGCTGAGTTTTGGTGTGGTTATTCCAGTAATTATAGTGTTTGCGATCGTTCAACTCGTAGATAATGTTTTTGTCGCTCCTATGGTGGTTGGGCGCAGTGTTAATTTGCATCCTCTGCTCGTTATTTTTGCGGTGTTCGTTGGCAGCGAGTTGTTTGGTGCAGTTGGCATGTTATTGGCCGTGCCCACAACCGCGGTGATTAAAGTATCTGTGCGGACGATTTATGAGGGGTGGCGGAGTTATTCGGTTTAGGAAAGAAGGAGTAATGGAGACGATGAAGAATAAAGCTTTGGAGCGTGCCTACGATCCAAAAAATATTGAAAAGACGTGGTATGATTTTTGGTACAAGAAGGGATATTTTCGTCCGGAGTTTCGCGCGACAGGCCCCGCCTATACGGTGACGATTCCGCCGCCCAATGTGACGGGGGAGTTGCACATGGGACACGCACTGCAGCACGCGATTCACGACGCGGTGATTCGGTACAAGCGAATGCGGGGATTTCGCACGCTGTGTTTGCCCGGTACGGATCACGCGGGTATTGGCACGCAGATGAAGGTGGAGCAAGAGATCTGGGAGAACGAAAAAAAGACGCGCCGCGAAATTGGGCGCAGAGACTTGTTGAAACGGATATGGGCCTGGCGGGAAAAATACGGCAGTACAATTTTGCGACAGTTGCGCGAGTTGGGCTGTAGTTATGACTGGTCGCGCGAGCGATTTACAATGGATGAGGAGTACGTTCGGGCGGTGTTGGAAACATTTGTGCGTTTTTACGAGAAGGGCTGGATTTATCGGGGCAAACGCATGGTGAACTGGTGCCCGCAGTGTGGCACTGTGATTTCCGATCTCGAGGTGGAAGAAAGAGAGGTCGATAGCCACCTGTGGCATATTCGGTATAAAGGGATAGATGACGCGCCCGATGTGGTTGTGGCGACAACGCGCCCGGAAACCATGCTGGGCGATACCGGGGTGGCGGTACATCCATCCGATGCGCGATGGCGCGATGCCGTGGGTAAAATGGTGATGTTGCCGCTTATGGACCGCCCCATTCCCATTGTGGCAGATGACTATGCCGATCCGGAAATGGGGAGTGGTGCGGTGAAGGTGACGCCGGGACACGATCCCAATGATTACGAGATAGGGCAGCGTCACGATTTGCCCGAAATCGCGGTTATTGGTCTGAATGGCGAAATGACGGAGAATGCGGGTGCTTATGTTGGGCAGGACCGGTATGCGTGTCGCAAGGCGGTGGTTGAGGCACTCGACAAGATAGGGTTGATGGAAAAAATAGAGGATTATACCCACGCGGTACCGCATCACGATCGCTGTGGCACGGTGATAGAACCGATGCCTATGGAGCAGTGGTTTGTGGCGATGCGCGATTTGGCCGATTTGATTTTGCCCCTGATGCGAGAAAAAAAGATCGCTTATGTGCCGGATCGGTTTCGGGAATATTCGATTGAATGGCTGGAAAATATCCGCGACTGGTGTATTTCGAGGCAACTGTGGTGGGGGCACCGCATTCCGGTGTGGACGTGTGAAAATTGTAGTGCGGTGATTGTGAATGCAGAGCCGCCCGAATTGTGTACAAAGTGTGGCAGTCAGCAGTTGATACAAGACCCCGATGTGCTCGATACGTGGTTTTCCTCGGCGCTGTGGCCTTTTGCAACGCTGGGTTGGCCCGAAGATACAGAGGATTTGAAGCTGTTTCATCCGACGGATTTGATGATTACGGGACGGGATATTTTGTATCTATGGGTGATTCGGATGATTATGACGGCTGTTGAATTTGTGGATGAGATTCCGTTCCGGACGGTGCTGGTTCATCCCACGGTGCAAACGCGCGATGGCAAGCGCATGAGCAAGTCGTTGGGTACGGGAATTGATCCGCGCGAATTGATTGACCGCTATGGCGCGGATGCCACGCGCCTGTCGCTTTTGTATCAATGCGGCAGTTCGCAGGATATTCGGTTTGATGCCGATGTAAAGGACAATAAGTTGCAAGATTCGCCCATTGCGGAAATGTGCCGAAATTTTTGCAACAAAATTTGGAATGCCGCGCGGTTTGTACAAATGAATCTGGACGATCGCGACATTCGCGATGTGGCGTTGCAGACGGTGCCCGAGCCAATTACAGACCTTTCTGATCGGTGGATTTTGAGTTTGTACAATCGCACGGTGTTGCAGGTTACAGAGGCTTTGGAGGCGTATCGCTTTGATGAAGCAGCGCGCGCGTTGTACGATTTTGTGTGGAGCGCGTATTGCGATTGGTATGTGGAGATGGCGAAAGTGCGCCTGTATGGCGATGATCAAGGCGCCCGTCAAACTGCGCAGTCGGTTTTGTGTGTCGTGTTTGAAGGCACGTTGCGCCTGTTGCATCCCATCGCGCCTTTTATTTCTGAGGCGTTGTGGCAAACATTTCCACGCAAAGGCGAGGCACTTATTGTCGCGCCCTGGCCCAAATGCGACAAAACGCAATTTGATAAAGTTGCCGAGCGAGAGATGGCTTTGATGCGGGATGTGGTGGGGGCCGTGCGCCATATTCGAGGTACAATGCGTATTCCGCCGGGCAAGCGCGTGGATGTGGTGTGTAAGACGGGGTCTGAGGAGGCGCACGCGATTTTGACGTCTGTTCATGGCTATATGAAGGCGTTGGGGCGCATTGAAAATTTGACCCTCGGCGCGGCTTTAGAACGCCCGGCAGCGTCTGCGAGTGCTGTGGTTGGTGATGTGGAAATTTTCGTGCCTTTGGCCGGCGTGATTGATCTCGCTGTGGAGCGCCAGAGA
>JAPPIE010000321.1 GCA_028874765.1 Gemmatimonadota bacterium | reverse complement strand
CCCATCTTGCGCGTCAACTCTTCGATTATATCCAGCCGATTGGCACCGTCCATATACTCTGGCGACTCCTCGGCAACCATTGGCAACTCGTCGGCCTTCTCATCGGCCACAGCCGTCGTCTGAAGAATCTCTTCTCTCGTCTTGTAAAGCGTCTCAGGCGTAATGCCGTGTATAAGATTATACTCCTCCTGCAATGCCCGGCGGCGATTCGTCTCATCGATGGCGCGCTGCATCGAATCCGTTACCTTATCCGCATACATAATAACCGTACCCCTTGCATTTCGCGCGGCTCGCCCAGCCGTCTGAATCAACGACCGCTCCGACCGCAAAAACCCTTCCTTATCCGCATCCAAAATAGCAACCAGCGACACCTCTGGCAGATCCAACCCCTCGCGCAGCAAATTCACGCCCACGAGCACATCGAACTCACCCAAACGCAAATCCCTGATAATTGCCACGCGCTCGAGAGAATCGACATCTGAGTGCATATAGCGCGCCTTGATACCCAACTCGCGCATATACTCCGACAAATCCTCTGCCATGCGCTTGGTCAGCGTCGTCACCAGCACGCGATCACCGCGCTCCACCCGCACCCGCGATTCCTCGATAAGATCATCAACCTGTCCGCGCACAGGCCGTACCACCATCTCGGGATCGAGCAACCCCGTCGGACGAATCACCTGCTCCACCACCACGCCCTGACACTGTTCCAACTCGTAATCCGCAGGCGTGGCCGACATAAAAACAACCTGCTTTGCCTTCTGTTCAAACTCCTCAAAATACAACGGGCGATTGTCCAATGCCGCGGGTAACCTGAACCCGTGCTCTATCAACACCTCTTTGCGAGACCGATCCCCATTCCACATCCCGCGCAACTGCGGAATCGTCACATGGGATTCATCCAGCACAATCAGAAAATCATCCGAAAAATAATCCAGCAACACATAAGGAGCTTCCCCGGGTTTTCGCCCATCGATATACCGCGAATAATTTTCAATACCCTGACAAAAGCCAATCTCGCGCATCATCTCGATATCGTAGCGCGTACGCATCTCCAGCCGCTGCGCCTCTAACAACTTGCCTTGATCGTTAAATGCCTCAAGTTGTTTGGCCAAATCCACCTCAATCTGAACAATGGCTTTCTCAATGCGATTGCCACTGGTCACAAAGTGCTTGGCCGGGTAAATAACAATGCGATCGCGCTCCGCAAGCACCTCGCCCGTCACGGGATGCACCTCGCTCAACGCGTCAATCTCATCGCCAAAAAACTCCACGCGCACCGGATGCTCGCGCTCGGGCGGATAAATTTCGACCACATCGCCGCGCACCCGAAAAGCGGCAGGCTCAAAAGCCACATCATTGCGCGTAAAATGGATATCCACCAGCTTGCGCAACATAGCATCGCGATCCATCTCTGCACCGCGATCCAGAATCACCAGATGATCTTCGTATTCATCCGGATTGCCAATACCGTAAATACACGACACACTCGCCACAATGATCACATCTCGCCGCTCCATCAAAGCACTCGTCGCGCGCAGACGCAAGCGGTTGATCTCATCGTTGATATCCGCTTCTTTTTCAATAAACGTATCCGTCACCGGCTTATATGCTTCGGGCTGGTAATAATCGTAATACGAAATAAAATACTCCACGGCATTATTCGGGAAAAAGCTCCTAAACTCGCCGTAGAGTTGCGCCGCCAGGGTTTTGTTGTGGGAAATCACGAGCGTGGGCTTTTGAACGGCTTCAATTACCTTGGACATTGAAAACGTCTTACCCGTACCCGTTGCCCCCATCAAAGTCTGGTATGGCGCACCATCTCGAATACCCTCGGCAAGTTCTTCAATCGCCAGGGGCTGATCGCCCGCAGGCTCAAAAGGCGATATTACTTCAAATCGCGGCATAGTGATTTCCCCTAAAAAAATCAGTTGTCGGTTCGCGCCTTGACTCACACCCCATAACTACTTTAATTTAGACAGAGAACTACTGAAACGCAAGGTCAACCCCGCTATTTCTATCCGCAGGTGAGCTCGCAGGAGGTCTCCGTGAAAATTTTTCTCAAAAGCACCATTCTGTTCGCGCTATTTGGCCTGATGACCTGTGGGGGAAAAAGCACAGATACACTGGGACCGGGAGACTCGGGCAATCCTTCCGCCCCCCCTGGCGACACGACATCCGGCAATACGCAAACCTCTGGCTCAATCAATCGCGAACCGCAAGCAGGTGGCAATTTTCTAAGTGACTTTCCCAAAGACAGAATTCTATCGGGTGGCGTACCGCCTGACGGCATTCCAGCACTCACCGATCCCCCATTTGTCGAACTCACATCCAGTGAAGCCGCCTACCTCAACGATGAGGATCTCGTCCTCGGCGTGGTCCTCAATGGCGAAGCCAGGGCCTATCCCCACAACATGGGCTGGTGGCACGAAATCATCAACGACGTGGTTGGCGAACAGCCCATTATTGTGAGCTTTTGCCCACTGACGGGAACGGGACTCATCTTTAGCGGACAGGGCAATGACCAATCGCGCATCCATTGTGGGGTCTCCGGTTTGCTATTCAACAACAACCTCATTATGTACGACCGCCGCCAACAGGGAATTCTATATCCGCAGATGATCCACATCCCGGTTGAAAGCGGAACCGAAGAATTACAACTCCTGCCCGTAATTGAAACCACCTGGCGCTACTGGAAACAACTCTATCCCGATTCCAAAGTCATCAGTGCCAATACGGGCGTTTACGCACCCAGCAGATACCAGAGCTATCCCTATGGCGACTATCGAGATCCGAATACTGCGCCGCTTTTCCCCTCCTTCCCCAGTTTGCTCGACAATCCAACCGCGCAGATATTTCCTCCCAAAACCCTCACACTGGGTATTCGTTTTGGCGAAACAGCCAAAGCCTATCCCTTTCCCACCATGGGAACAGAAGCCGTCATCAACGACGTAGTCGCGGGCAATGCCATTCTCGTCGTCTATTACCACCAGGAGCAATACGCAATACCCTTTGATCGGGCGGTCGATGGTCAGACCCTCACATTTGAGAAAGCACTTCCCCGCGACACAGTCTATCCCTTTCTCCTGCGCGACCAGGAGACGGGCAGCACCTGGAACCTCAAAGGCGAAGCCATTGCCGGGCCACTCCAAAATAAGACCTTAGAACAACTACCTTCCCACAATGCCTTCTGGTTTGCCTGGGCAACCTTCTGGCAGAATACCGGAATTTATTAGACAGACATATCCCTCTATGCCCTGCTTTTATTGGCTTATCCTCTTCATACTCTTGCCTCATACCGCTTATGCAGGTGCCTGGACACTCGCAAAAGGCCATCTCTGGGGCAAAATCACAGGTATGACGCAATCGACAAATGAAGAATATGTGGCCGTTGGAGGCGCAGGACGCGAACCCGATCTCAATCGCCTCTATGAACCCGGAGACCGCACGCACTACCGCGAAAATGGGCATTACAATTCACAGGCACTCTTTATCGACCTGTTTTACGGCCTGAGTGACCGCATCGACATCGGCATACAAATTCCCTACTATCGCAGAGAATTTGAAAACGTCGGCTTTAGACCGACGAATATCGCATCGGGCTTTGGTGACATGCGCGGATTTGCCAAAATCAACATTGCCCAAAACCCTGTTGTGGGCACAATAAAATTTGGAACCAAAGCCCCCACAGGCAAGTTTCAAAACCAGGATGGAATTATTGCCGCAGGTGAAGGCCAATGGGATTTTGAATTCATTGCACAAATCGGCCGATCTTTTTGGCCCTTCCCAATGTACGCCAACATCGATATGGGGTATCGCATCCGCTTGAAAAACAATACCACCAATTACGATCCCGGCGACGAGTGGTTTTTGAACTCAGAAATAGGTTATAATCCCATCGACAAACTCATCATCATCCTCAAATTAGAGGGCATCAGAGGTAGGCCATCCCGCGTATTGGGCCTCCAACTATCCAGTGATATCAGGCGCATAACCTATTTCGCGCCCACGCTCCTCATAGGCCCCTTTCAAAACCTGAGCTTCGAAACCTCGGTGCGTATAACCGCTGGTGGGCGCAACTTCCCCGCCGGACATATATGGACCGCAGGGATCTCATACTCGGGTTCCGTGTCTAAAATGTGACGCTACCCCGCGCTCGGGTTTATGCATCTATCCACAATGGACTCGTTTACTCCATTTCCAAACATTTGCAAAATAGCCATCTTTTATTTATCTTTGCACCTGAGCAGTTTGAACAGCGGACCGATTACCGCTGGGCTGCTTATGGTAAACCACCTCATTAGAAAGGACCGAAATGAGCATTTCCACGCCACATTCTAACCCGTGTATAAAGTTCCTTCTCGCCATCGCGCTTTGTGCCCTTTTACCACATACTGCTTATGCAGGTGCGTGGACACTCCAAAAGGGCCATTTTTGGGGCAAAATTACAACCTTAATTACATCGACCTCAGAAAGATATAACGCGGAAGGAAATACAGGTGGATTTGGGCCAGCCGCCGCCGCTGCTGTCTATAAGTCACAATCAGTGTATCTCGACTTTTTTTACGGCATAAACGACCGCGTTGACATTGGAATACAAATCCCCTTTATCAGCAATAAATACGATCACGACAATTTTAATTTTCCGAGTTTTATTGCTCTGGACGCATCGGGGATTGGTGACATTCGCGGATTTGCCAAAATCAACCTCGTGCAACAAGATGTTGTGGCAACCCTAAAATTGGGATTCAAAGCCCCAACAGGCGCTTATGACGATGGGCAAGACCCCGCGGGTGCATATAAAAATGAGGGCATGTCCGTGGGATCGGGCCAATCAGATATTGACTTGATTCTGCAATTGGGACGGTCTTTCTATCCCGCTCCCGTTTACGCCAATCTCGACCTGGGGTATCGTGTCCGCATGGAAAACAGTACCAGCGGATTTAACCCAGGTGAAGAGATAATTTACAATGCCGAAATCGGTGTCAATCCCACCGACATACTCCTCCTCGCGCTCAAATTAGAAGGCATCGCTGGCGCAGAAGGTAGCAGGGGAAATGACGATATAGGCATCACGTATCTTGCCCCCACAGTGTTCATTAATATGCACCAAAATCTGAGTATTGAAGCCTCGGTGCGCATCCCTGTTGCCGGACGCAATTTCTTCGGTGGCCGCTTGTGGGGCATAGGGCTTTATTTTCAAAAGTAATCTGTAACTGTACAGCGAGTAAATTTGAGCGGGCGGATGTTTCGCCCGCTTTTTTTTATTACAAAATCACATGCTCGCCGCCCGTACTCAAACGCCCGTGATCCCAGGGCGTAATCCAATCTTCGGCAATATCCATTCCAAATCCCGGCGCATCCGACGGCACCAGATAGCCATCTTTAGGCACGGGGACGCCCGGCATCCGCGCTACCTCTTTCAGGGGTACCCCCACGGGTGTACTCAAATGAAACTCACACAGAGTACACTCGGGCATCGCATAGCAAAAATGCTGTCCATAAGCCGAATTACAGCCCCCGTGCGGACTGCTCTTAATACCGGCGGCTTCGGCAATGTGGTGAATCTTCACGGCTTCGGTCATCCCCCCACACCAGTGCAAATCGGGTTGCACGACATCCACACAGCGATTTTCCACAAGTTGGCGAAACGGAATCCGCGTGTGGTGATCCTCACCGGTTGCAATGGGAATCCAGGTCATGGCTTTTTTCAATTGAATATGCCCTTCGAGGTCTTCTGGAAACAGCGGCTCTTCCATCCACTTCAATTCGTAGGGCCTGAGCCGCTCTCCCAGACGAATGGCAAACTCCACATCGTAAGCCATCACGGGATTGATCATCAGTTCGGCATTTTTTCCCACAGTTTCTCGCGCAAGGGCGACCTTTTCCTCCATAATATTTATACCCGTGATACCCTGTTCGTAATGCACGGGATTCGTAATTTTAAACGCCTCAAAACCAAGCTCCATCGACCAATCGAGATCATCGCCTGTACAATAACACCGAATTTTCTCGCGAGACGGTCCCCCGAGCAATCTGTAAACGGGCTGGTCGAGCAACTTCCCCTTCAAATCCCACAAAGCCAGATCAATTGCACTCTGCGCGCAAGCAGACAACCCCAGCGACCCGTGCCTTTTGGAAGCCCGCCACATCATATCGTTGAGATGCTCGGTAGCAAAACAATCCCGGCCCTGCAGCAAGGGCGCGTAAAAAGCATCGACCAATGCGGCAACGGGCTCACCAAATCCCGTTCTGCCCAGGCCCCATGTCCCATCCTCAGCCGTTATTTTAACCCACACGCCTCGCCCGCCAATACCCGGCGACTTGCTCGGCACATCTGGCGGAAACTCCGGATATTTATTCATCGGCAGGCCAATCGGCGACGAATGCCGCCAGCTCGAACGGCGCGCGGGTGTTATCGGTTTCTGTTGTGGAATGGAAACATTCACAGCTTCAATGGATTTAATCTTCATAATTCCTCCTATTCATGTGTTTAGCATATAGCCAAAAATGAGAAACGCAATCCCGGCTCCCACAACACTACCCACCAAAATCTGAGATACAGAATGGGCCTGTAATACGAACCGCGCCCACGAAACCAGACCCGCGGGAACAACCGCCCACCAGCTACCATAGAGCGCGATCACCACACCACAGGCAGCCCAAAGCCCCATGGCGTGTAAGCTAATTTTCCATCGCATCGTTATCAACAGCGCGATCGTACCCTGAACTGCGACACAGACCATCAGCGCGTATAG
>JAPPIE010000219.1:720-6780 GCA_028874765.1 Gemmatimonadota bacterium | reverse complement strand
GAGCACCCCGCACGACCAGATAACCGCGCAGGTCAAAAAAGTACTTCTCCTCTTCGCTCACTGTATAAAGATTATTACCCATGGTAAAACGCTCCTATTTTTATACTACCCCTCTATCCGCACAACCCCATCCTCACAGACCTCCAGAGATGGCACGCGGCCTCTGTGATTGGAATAGGGACCATACATAACCGACAACTGCTCGGGCGTCATATCCTCGACAATCTCTCGATCCCAATAAATCTCCGGCGGCGACACCTCCTGAGAAGGACCGCCCCGCGCACACGTGCGCCCCGTGTATTTGAACAAAATAGACCGCCGCGTCGTATCCAACTTCCACGGCGTTGCGCCGTGTGCTTGCGCGCTATCCATAAAAAAGACGACATCGCCAGCCTCCACCACCGGCTGCTTAATCAAGCCCATATCGTCATCTCCAGTACGCACACCACCTGGCATGGGAAACATCGCCTTGTGACTCGAAGGCACACAGGCAAACCCACCCATCCCCTCTTTGCAATCGTGCAATTGCCACGCCACAGTCACACCGCCAACCCAGGTCTTGCCATTTTGATGGTGATACGCGACATGCGGGCGATGCGGCTCGCCATTTCCGTGCATCGTATGGCCCGCCGTACCCTTATTACTCACAATAAACATCGGACCGTGATCCAGCCGAAACCCTTTATCGCACATCACATTGAGATACTTCACCAGCACCGGATGTGCCAGCATCTCCCGGAAAGGTTCACAATCCGGTTTTGGAAATTCCAGAATACCGGGCAACATAGGACGTCCCGTACCGGCAAAAGCGACCGACTCCCTCGCCGTTGAACCACCGACCTGAACCCGATCCCAGTAGCGATCCACAATATCATTCGCCCGCGCAACCTCCTCCTTTGACAACACGCCTTTCACGACAAGGTATCCCGTCAAATCCCAGAAATACCGCTCGCGCGCATCCATAAGGCAATCTCCTTTTGAGACAGGTGAATATTTTTTAAGATAAATATCAATGAATCTAAAATTTTCAAAAGTCAATTTTTTTCGACAGGGCAGGGTGAGAAAAACGGCTTTTTATCAAAACAAATCCATCTGCACAGGCGCCTCTTCCACCTGTTCCGCGGGCCAGGGCGGCATCTCGCCGACATTTATATCCCCGGACAGCATCTGGTGAAAATGGCGCGCCAACTGCGGTGCGTAAAAATCATCGGGCGCATGCATAAACACAAAAGGCGTTCGCCCCTCGCGTATCCAATTGGCAACCACCGGCACCCACTCTGCCAGAAGCGGCAGATTTTTCTCAACCTCCGGATGCCCGACAAACCTCACAAAAGGAAAACGCCCCGTCGCAAGAAACCGAACGGGAACCTTTGGCTTCTTTCGCTGTGCTTCGCGCCCTGCAACATCATCCGTCTGAGCACTGTGCAACCCCCGCGTATCAAACACCACGCGATCCACGCCATGACTTTTGAGCACCGCATGCAACTCATTTTCTGCCTCGGCAAAAAACAGATGGTGCCGAATTTCTACCGCATAAGAAAATGTATCGGGCAGCGCATCCAAATACCTGTCCAATACCGGCAAATCGCGCGGCCCAAAAGACGGAGGCAACTGCAAAAATGACGGACCCACCCGATCCTGTAACACCGTGAGAACATCTACAAACGCAGCCGTCTCTAATTCGGCACTTCGCAACCGCTTATCGTGACTAATCGCGCGCGGGAACTTGAGCGCAAAGCGAAAACCCGGCGGCGTATCAGCCAGCCAGCGCAACGCGGCTTTCTCCGAAGGCAAACCGTAAAAAGTGGTATTGCCCTCCACAGTATTAAACACAGAAGCGTACTGTCTCAAAAAATCTTTTTGCACAACATCGGGCGCAAACAACTCGCCCACCCACGCTTTATTGCCCCAAATCGGACAGCCTAAAAAATAACGTTCAATGCTCATAACAGCCTCTATATAGACCCCTTGCCACCCACCCACAACCCCACAACGCACGGCTGATCCTTATCGCTAAACGGATTGATCAAATCAGTATTAAACCCGCCCCATTCACTCGACTTTTCCATCTCGCCACTGCTCCGTTCACCTGTCAAAATCGCCATCCAATCCACCGCTATCGGTGTCCCCTCACCCACATCGGACAAATCGATACGCGTATCGCCGCCCTCGGGTAAATACACCAGATACGCATCTCCTGCCAGCGCCAGACAAAGACCGCGCTCCACATACTCATTATCCCCAACCATCTGATTAAATGGCAGCCCCTCCAAAAAGTCCCTCAACTCCCGATACCTCATCCAACTCTCTGGCACCGGCTCAAACTTAATCAAATCCCACGACGTATTATCGTAATAATAACACGGATACGCGCCAGCCGCGTAAATCGCCCACGTCCACCTCAAAATATCATCCCACTCGGCAGTCGTGCGCCCGCGATAAGTCTTGAGCTGTTCCTCGGCAAGCTCATACCCATATTCCACATTCACATACGGCGTACCCGAATTCCGCATCCTGCGAATCGCCTCTCGATTATAGCGCGCCGCATCGGACAAATGCACCTGATCCGTCACAAAATCCGACTGGCGATCCGGTTCAGACAGCGTACCCGCGTTTCGGATTTCAACATCGTGCACCGTCAGCAAATGCCCATACGCATCCGCCCCGCGAATAATAGCCATACGCTCCAGAACATAATCGTGATCGCCCATCTCGCGAAACAGATTTTTACTCTCCTTGCCCACATCCCAGATCACATTGCCAAACGCCTGGTACCGCGCAACCGCATAGCGCCAGAACCGATCATCTGCCTCTGTCTCGCGCGCCGGCCAATTCACCTGCTTATTCTGCACCTGCAACATCAGATGAACCACAATTCCCTTCTCGTGCAAATAGCGAATCAGACGGTCAAAATCGCGAAAAAAATCGATATTCATCCGCTCGTGATCCGGCGCATCATTCGTACCCTCAAACAAATACATCTCCGGAGGACCAAAAAGGTACTCGGGCAACACAGGGCGCGTATCGTCATTTGGTCGCGAACCAAAACCCGTATGGGCGTACAAATTTATAACAAAACAATTGAACCCCCGGCTCGCAACCAGATCGACATGTCGATAACACCGCGCCGCATCAGCCTGGTGATAGCTAAACAACCAATCGCACTCAAAACCCAAATATAAAAACGGCGTACCATCCGACCAGGCAAACCGCTGTGGATACTCCGAGTCAATACCCACCAGACCATGCACATCAGAATTCTCATTCCCCACACACTGCACGCGCCACTCAGCCCCATCCAGACCCGAAAGCTCAGACCGCGAACGCCCCGTCCAAACACCTTCTACACCAGGACTAAAACGGACAACCCATTTATCCCCATCAAAAAAACCGGGCAAATCTTCAACCACCTCGCCCAGTTCGTGTGTAAAAGTTGCCGCCACCTCGACCGCAAACGGATTTTCATCACCCGCATCCGCATACAATTCAAAATCGCACACTGCGTATTGCTGCACCTCTACCATTGGTCAAATCCTTTCATACTTAGAACAGTTCCGGAATATCAATCACCTATTGGGTTATTGACTCGTATATAAATAAACTGTATTTTTAATAAAATAGACCGCTCTCCAATTCGATATACAGGAATAATTCTTGAAATTCAGCGAACTTGTGAGACTTCTCACAAAGAATGGCTTTAGAATTGTAAAACAAAAAGGTTCTATTCGGTATTACGGAAAACCCGACTGGGATAAACTCGTTCGCGTGGATTATCACGGATCAAAAGAAGTTCCAACAGGCACTTATCATGCCATATTAAAAGCCGCAGGAATTAAACGTTCGTAGGAGCATAACAATGCTTGATCTACCTTACTCATTAGTTATTGAAGCCACAGAAGAACCGGATTTCTTTGGCTTTTACTCTCCAGAACTCGAAGGTTTTACAGGCGTTGGTCATTCCATTGAAGATTGCATGTTCAAAGCAAAATGGGGAATGGAAGAACAGGTTGAACTCTTGAAAGAACAGGGACTTCCAGTACCCGATAGAAACCCCAATCCGAATATTCTCATTCAAAATCAACAGGCCCTCTCTGCTGTATAGATTTCGCCTCTCATTTATAAGACTTAATTACATAATACAACAGCACACCCAGCACAATAATCACAACGCCGACCCATATCAGCGCCCAAAACTGAACATCCATCACTCACCATCCTCAATCGCCACATCCCGTACATCATCTGTCCAATCGACCCAGATATCATCTCCCGGGGGTTCTTCCTGAAGCTGGGGCATATCGTTCAGCTTGAAATCGTACAACACCGCCTTTCGAATCTGCCGCGAATAATTGGCCGACGCCATATGCCCAATGCGGTGATGCCAGAAAACAATATCGCCGGGTTCGCCATGCGTCTGATATGAATTCTCGTCACAAGATTGAAACGCCTCTCTATGCTTCTCCATCCGGGGCAATGGCTCCTTGAGATAGCGCGTCTGGTAATCAAAGAAAAACGTGCGATGGCTCTTAGGCCACACCGTAAAACCACCGCCATCTTCGGGCACATGATCGATATAGCCCACCACTGCAAAATTGAACGCATGGGCATCCACATGCAAATGACGCGGTTGGCGCGGAACATCGCCATAGGGCAACGTACAATAAATACCGCGCACACCTGCAGGCTCTGGAAAATTCCCCTTGCCCAGCATCTGCTCCGCAGCACCCCACACAACCGGATTTTTTGCCAACAACTCAATCATCCAGGGTTCTCTGCCCACCTTGCGGTATTGCCAGCGATAACCGCGCTTGTAATTGCTCTTATCCATTGATTCCTCTTCCGGCTTAATGGGACCCACCCATGAATCCGGATCGTCTTTCTTCAAACTCGGCGGCGGATCGTCCCACAGGCGTTCCCGCGCACGGGCGCACAACTCCGGATCCAGAGCACCCTTCTTCACCAGATAGCCCTCGCGTTTAAAAAACCGGATCTCGTCTTCCGTAAGCACAGACATGACTCTCTCCTCTTTTATACGAGTTGATACTGTCAATCCAATTATAGGCACTTACGCATCGGCAATAAAGTATAAAGTGATGTGATAAAATAAAAAACCCGGTCTTAATAATGAGACCGGGGAGAAATTTCATATTTGTAGTGGCACATTCGAGAAGCCCTTTTCTGTTCAGGGCTTAGCAAAGGTCATAATGATCGAAACGGCTGTACCGACATTTGCAAGCAACACAACGACCAGCAGGCCAATAAGCCACCTGAAATTGCTGTTATTGCGAGTGTCCATGTTGGTCAACCGGGTGTCCATGTTGGTCAACCGGGTGTCTATATTGGAAAAGCCGTTGTCAACGCGGGTTTCAAGGCCAGTCAAGCGCGTGTTCATTTGTTCAGCAATTCCCTCGACGCGCGCCAGGCGGGCGTCCATTTCGGACAGTTTGTCTTGTGGTGTCGGAATCTGCATGGGTTTCTTTTTTTGTGTGTAGTGGTCTATACTCCGTCTATGGAATTATACCAGACCTTTTAGAATTAAGCAAGTCCTGTCGGCGTTTTTTAGCATTGCCCTGTTATAATCGCCTGTGTCTTTGCTCTAATTTACCTACCCCTCATCTTCCCGCTGATACGACGCCGTAATCTCGTGATCTATGCCCCCGCGAATATTGAAACGGCTGATCACCTCCATCTCGACCGGATCGCACAGATCTACCAGATCGTTCAAAATCTGATTCGTCACAGGCTCCATATAAATCCCCTGATCTCGGAACGACCAGAAATAGTGCTTCAGCGACCGCAACTCCACGCACCGCGGACCCGGAACATACCAGACCACAATCGTCGCAAAATCCGGCTGCCCCGTCTTGGGACACAGCGACGTAAACTCCGGAAACGTAAACTCAATCGTATAACGCCGTTCCGGATTCGGATTATCAAACGCCTCTAATATGGAACTCATACCTCGCCCCTACAATCGGGCAACCACGAGGGATTGCCCCTACAATGCCCCTACAATCGGGCAACCACGAGGGATTGCCCCTACAATGCCCCTACAATCGG
>JAPPIE010000219.1:0-620 GCA_028874765.1 Gemmatimonadota bacterium | reverse complement strand
GCAACCACGAGGGATTGCCCCTACAATATCATAACGCAATGATGGGCGGGTTGAACTGGCCTAAGAGGCGGCCAGTTGTACCCCGCTCGAAACCCGCCCCTACACATCCTCGCGATCATACATCACAGACACCCGCGTCTCAATCCCCCCCCGCACTGTAAAATCACCCGTCACATCCAACGTCACAGGATCGCACGCCCGCACAAAATCATCTACAATCCTATTAACCACACCCTCGTAAAACACCTTCTCATCCCGAAACGACCCCAAATACCGCTTCAGCGACATCTGCTCCACACACACCTCTCCCGGCACATAAGAAATCGAAATCGCGGCAAAAATCGGCTGCCCCGTCACCGCGTACAGTGCCGTAAACTCCGACGTCTCAAAATCAATCGTATAAACCCGCCCGCGCTCGGGATTGTCAAACGCCTCTAACACATGCATACCTCGCCCCTACAATCGGGCAACCACGAGGGATTGCCCCTACAATGCCCCTACAATTGGGCAACCACGAGGGAGGGCGGGTTTAAAACCCGCCCCTACGACATAAAATTACTCAAACGGCACCAGACTCGCGCCTATCGGATCGGGACTCGTGGGCCGAATCGGCATCTCCT
>JAPPIE010000179.1 GCA_028874765.1 Gemmatimonadota bacterium | reverse complement strand
ACACAACGCCTTTTGCTTGACAATTAAAAACGCTTATAATAAATTTATCTCGAAACAAGAAAACTATTGCATTTTTGAATAACACACCTGTTCTTTATCTGGATTACGATGGATTTGTTTCCAATGCCTGTAGGTGTTCATAGCACCTGCAAAACAGCAACTGCACTGTCTGTCTCCCCCTTGTTTATTAAGGCCATTTGACAATTGTGGTTGCTTTTTTTATTGGAAAAAATTGAGGACCATAATGGCATTGACAAAAATTAAACAAGGACTCGACCTTCCCATTAGCGGCGTCCCCGATCAATCCACAGTACAAAATGGCAAACCAGTCCAAACTGTGGCACTCTCAGGTGAAGATTATGTGGGCATGCGTCCCACAATCGTGGCTCAAGTGGGAGACCGCGTCAAACTCGGCGATGTATTGTTCACCGACAAAAAAATGGAAGGTGTTCTTTACACCTCACCCGGCGCAGGCGAGGTAATCGCCATAAACCGGGGAATAAAACGCGCCTTCTTATCAACGGTCATCCGCCTGGAAGGCAACGATGAAGTCACCTTTGAATCCCATCGAGAAGACGCAATTGACAATCTCGACCGGGAAACAGTCAAAGAACAACTCATCTCATCGGGACAGTGGACCGCCCTGAGAGCGCGGCCATTTAGCAAAGTAGCCGACCCCGCGACAGAGGCGCGATCCATTTTTGTCAATGCGATGGACACCAACCCACTATCTCCGGACATGGCGCGTGTATTAGCCGGACAGGAAAGAAATTTCGCATTGGGCTTGAAAATCGTCTCAAAACTCGTGGATGGGACGGTTTTTGTATGTAGAGACCCCGAATTGGACCTGCCTGAAATCGACGACGACCGCATACAGGTCGAAGAATTTAGCGGACCGCACCCCGCTGGATTGGTCGGCACGCACATCCACTTCTTAGATCCCGTTCACCGCAACAAAACAGTCTGGCACATCGGGCTTCAGGATGTCATAGCATGGGGACATCTGTTCACAACCGGGCGGATTATGACCGAGCGCGTAGTCGCTCTGAGCGGTCCCACCGTAAAACACCCCAAATTGATCCGCACCCGTCTGGGAGCTTCAATAATGGACCTGGTAGAAGGAGAACTCGAAAACGTCGAAAACCGGGTCATCAGCGGCTCTGTCCTCTCCGGGCGCAAAGCAGACGAAACACGCGCCTTCCTGGGGCGGTATCACCAGCAGATCACCGCACTTGAAGAAGGCAACAAACGCGCCTTTTTGGGCTGGATCACGCCGGGATTCGAATTTTTTACCATCAAAAATCTGGCACTGTCCAAAATGTTCTTCGGCCAACGCCTCAAATTGAACACCTCCACAAATGGCAGCCATCGCGCACTCGTGCCGCATGGCAATTACGACGACGTCATGCCGCTGGACATATTGCCCAACTTTTTGATTCGGGCACTCGTCACCCGAGACCTCGACGACGCTGAAAAACTCGGTATTCTGGAATTGGATGAAGAAGACCTATCACTATGCACATTTTCGTGTTCGTCAAAAATGGATTTTGGGCCTATCTTGCGCGAAAATCTCACCGAAATTGAAAAGGAAGGATAGTAAGGATAGTGAAGCCCCTACGCGATTTATTGGACAAACAGGCAGAGCACTTTGAAGAAGGCGGTAAACTCGAAAAACTGTATCCGTTTTACGAAGCCGGGGACACATTCCTCTACACCCCCGGTGAGGTTACCCAGGCCGATGCACATGTGCGCGACGGCATGGATTTGAAGCGGATGATGATTACGGTCGTACTCTCGCTACAACCCTGTATTTTATTTGCCCTGTACAATACGGGTTTGCAAGCGAGCCTGGCCTATCAAAATATCGGCGCAATCGGCACTGGCGATTGGCACGTCTGGCTCGCCCAGGTACTGGGCTTGTCTTTCCTGCCCTCCGACGTACTCAGTTGTCTTGCGATTGGCGCTATTTACTTTGTACCCGTACAACTCGTAACCGTAGCCGCGGGCGGCTTATGCGAAGCCATCTTTGCAGTCATTCGCAAACACGAGATCAACGAGGGATTTCTCGTTACCAGCACGCTATTCCCCCTGACAATGCCGCCCCTGATTCCCCTGTGGCAGGTCGCTATAGGCATCATCTTTGGCGTTGTAATAGGCAAAGAGATCTTCGGCGGCGTGGGAATGAACTTCTTAAACCCCGCGCTCACGGGCCGCGCATTTCTCTATTTTGCCTATCCCGCGCAAATCTCGGGCGATGCAGTCTGGATCGCCGTCGATGGATATAGTCAGGCAACCCCACTCGCGGCCTATGCCGATACCCATATCCAGATGGATTACACATGGTGGGAATCATTTATCGGTTTGATTCCGGGATCCATGGGAGAAACCTCAACGCTTTGCTGCTTGCTGGGTGCTGGCATTCTAATTCTCACACGCGTTGGCTCGTGGCAAATCATGGCCGGTGTAACCATCGGCATGATTGTATCTGCACTATTCTTCAACTGGATCGGCAGCACCACCAATCCACTGCTCAACGTATCTCCAGCCTGGCATTTCGTCATCGGCGGCTTTGCATTTGGCACGGTATTCATGGCAACCGATCCGGTCAGCGCAGCCATGACGCGCCAGGGCAAATGGATCTATGGCATTTTGATAGGCGTCATGACAGTATTGATCCGCGTGACCAACCCGGCCTATCCCGAAGGCATCATGCTGGCCATATTATTCGCCAACGTATTCGCGCCCATCATTGACCGCGTCTTTATCGACCGCAATATCAAAAGGAGACTGGCCCGTGCAGAATGACAGCATCCAAAAAACGATCTTTGTTGCGGTGGCCCTTTGTCTGGTCTGTTCTCTTTTTGTCTCACTATTTGCGGTATCCTTACACGATATCCAAAAAGAAAACAAACGCCTCGACAAAGTAAAAAATATCCTGATTGCGGGTGGGCTATACGATCCCTCGGTCGATGTCCAGTCCGTTTACGAAAATAAAGTCGTACCACTGCTTATTGAACTGGACACGGGGCAGATCTTGAACAACGAAGAATATCCCGATGGTATCGACGTAGATACGTATGACTTAAAGAAAATGGCCGCTGACCCCACTTTTGGGCGTTCTGTTGATGCGGATAGAGACATAGCAAATATTCGCAACCGTCCGAAATACATCTTCGTTTATAAAGTGATGGAAAACGACACATTGCAGCGCATTATTTTGCCCATCTACGGCTATGGTCTCTGGTCCACACTCTACGGCTTTGTCTCTCTGGGCAATGACCTGCAAAGCATTCAGGGCATCACATTTTACGAACACGGCGAAACCCCGGGACTGGGTGGCGAGGTCGATAACGCCAGATGGAAGGGCTTGTGGCCCGGCAAACAGGCTTATGACGATGCCGGCAATGTCGCAATTTCCGTAATCAAAGGCCAGGTAAATCCCAAAAGTGAAAAAGCAAAATACCAGGTCGATGGTCTATCGGGAGCGACCATCACCACACGGGGATTAGACAGTATGCTCAAGTACTGGTTGGGCAACGAAGGATACGGTCGATTTTTAGACACGCTAAAACAAGGAGGTGCTCGTGGCTGAAGTAATCGAACGGGAAGAACAAGCGCCAGAAGTGCCACCATCACCGTCATTGACGGCGAAAGAAGCCAAAAGCCTGATATGGACGCCCATCTTTGATGACAACCCCATCGGGCGTCAGGTATTGGGCGTGTGTTCGGCACTCGCGGTGACCACAAAGCTGGAAACCTCAATTGTCATGTCTTTGGCGGTCATCTTTGTTATCACGCTTTCCAATATATCGGTAAGCCTGATCAGAAATCACATCCCGTCCAGCGTCCGCATCATCGTACAAATGACCATTATTGCCTCGCTTGTGATTATCGCCGACCAGGCTATTCAGGCATTTGCTTACAACATATCCAAGCAATTGTCGATCTTTGTCGGACTGATCATTACCAACTGCATCATCATGGGACGCGCCGAAGGATTTGCAATGAAAAATCCACCCACGCACAGCTTATTAGACGGCCTGGGAAATGGATTGGGTTACAGTACCATCTTAATTGTGGTGGGGTTTTTCCGCGAACTTTTGGGATCGGGTAAACTTCTGGGCGTTGACATTTTGCCACTCATTACCGAAGGCGGCTGGTACATGCCCAACGGCTTGATGTTATTATCGCCGAGTGCGTTTTTCTTAATCGGGTTCTTCATCTGGGTTGTGCGAGCGTGGAAACCCGAGCAAGTGGAAGAGGATTAAAATGGCCGAACACTATATCAGCTTATTTGTCAAAGCCGTTTTTGTCGAAAATATGGCCCTCGCTTTCTTCCTGGGCATGTGTACATATCTCGCTGTCTCCAAACAGGTGACAACCGCTGTGGGCCTGGGCATTGCGGTGATTGTGGTGCAGACAATTACAGTGCCGATCAACAATTTAATTTTTACCCATGTCCTGACCGAAGGCGCGCTCGCCTGGGCGGGTTTGCCAAACGTAGATCTCACATTTTTGGGCCTGGTCACATATATCGGCGTAATCGCCGCGATGATTCAAATTTTGGAAATGGTACTGGACAAATACGTGCCCTCTCTATACAACGCCCTGGGCATATTCTTGCCTCTGATCACAGTGAACTGCGCGATCTTAGGCGGTTCTCTACTCATGGTCGAACGCGACTTTAATTTTTCAGAAAGCGTCGTCTTCGGTCTGGGTAGCGGCACGGGTTGGGCACTCGCCATAGTCGGACTGGCGGGCATACGAGAAAAAATGAAATACAGCAACGTGCCACCGGCATTGCGCGGGCTGGGCATCACGTTTATGACCGTGGGCTTGATGGCAATGGCATTTATGCTCTTTTCGGGGATTCAACTTTAGATCCAGGCAAGCGTGGAGATAATATGGAAGACGTAAGGCTAATTTTACTCGGTGTAGGGATGTTTACCACCATGGTGCTGATGCTGGTAGCGGTCATACTCATTGCCAGATCGCGATTGGTTGCCTCGGGACAGGCTCACATCACCATCAACGACGATCCCGACCACAGCATTGCTGTTCCCATAGGCGGCAAATTGCTCAACACATTGGCCGACAATAGAATTTTTGTATCCTCCGCATGTGGCGGAGGCGGCACCTGTGGACAGTGCAAAGTAACGATCAATGACGGGGGAGGCGATATCTTATCCACCGAACTATCGCACATCAACCGCAAAGAAGCGCGGGAAGGATGTCGGCTTTCGTGTCAGGTAACAGTAAAAGGCGATATGAATATCGAAGTGCCCGCCGAAGTATTTAGCATCAAAAAGTGGAACTGCAAAGTAATCTCAAATTACAATGTCGCCACATTCATCAAAGAACTCATCCTCGAACTGCCGCCGGGGGAAGACGTCGGATTTCGAGCTGGTGGATTTATTCAAATCGAATGCCCGCCCCACACCGTTGACTACCGCGACTTCGATATCACAGCCGCCGATGGGGAAGATCGCTTTAGAGGCACCTGGGATCACTTCAATGTATGGGACAATGTCTCGGTAGTAGATGAACCCGTCTTCCGCGCGTACTCAATGGCGAATTATCCCGAAGAAAAAGGGATCATCATGCTCAACATCCGCGTGGCGTCCCCCCCGCCGGGCACAACGGGCATTCCCCCGGGCAAAATGTCGTCGTGGACTTTTGATCTAAAACCCGGCGATGACGTGACCATCTCGGGACCCTACGGCGAGTTCTTTGCCAAAGAAACCGATGCCGAAATGATCTTCATCGGTGGCGGCGCGGGCATGGCCCCGATGCGGTCGCACATCTTCGATCAATTCAAACGCATAAAAACAGACCGCAAAGTAACCTTCTGGTATGGCGCGCGCAGCCTGAATGAAATGTTCTACGTCGAAGACTTCGACGGATTGCAGCGCGACCATGATAATTTCACCTGGCATGTCGCACTATCCGACCCCATGCCGGAAGACAACTGGACGGGCCTGACCGGCTTTATTCACCAGGTACTCTACGACGAGTACTTAAAAGATCATCCAGCCCCCGAAGATTGTGAATATTATATCTGCGGTCCCCCGCTGATGTTAGTGGCCTGCATGGATATGCTGGACGATATGGGTGTGGAACCCGAGAATATCTTATTCGACGACTTTGGCGGGTAAGCATTTAACCACACAGTAAACATAGATAGCGGAGTGCCGCAGTGCTGGCCTCCGCTTTTCTTTTGAAATACAATATGAGATGGCGTTGCTTCTTTTTAATCTCGTTCTCCGCTATTATCGGATGTCAGGACCAGTTGGTAACGATTTCCGGTTCGACGATGGGAACGACGTTTCAGGTCAAGATCGTCCAAAAAGACCAAACGCTTGACGCGGATGTATTGGACCGAGAAATCAATACGCGATTGGAAGAAGTCAATCGCCAGATGTCCACCTATCAAAACGACTCCGAAATCACCCAATTCAACCGCTCACCTTCAACAGACTGGTTTGCAGTCTCATCGGACTTTGCTTATGTTTTACACATCGCGCGTGAAATCAGCACCTGGTCCGATGGCGCGTTTGACGTCACCATTGGCCCCCTGGTCAACCTGTGGGGTTTTGGACCCAACGCCATCCCCGAACGCGTGCCGTCGCCCGACTCGATTGACGCTCGCAGAACACTGGTCGGATACGAAAAAATTCACATTGACTTATCCGTTCCCACCATAAAAAAAGAACGACCCGAAATCTATTGCGACTTATCCGCAATCGCCAAGGGATTTGGTGTAGATCGCATAGCGAGTTATCTGGACAGTTTGGGCATCAATCACTATTTTATCGAAATCGGCGGCGAACTGCGG
>JAPPIE010000081.1 GCA_028874765.1 Gemmatimonadota bacterium | reverse complement strand
AGGACGCGCTGGAAGTAGGTGGGTTCGTCAAAGCGCAGGTTGTTGTTTTTGAAGAGGGGGCGGTCTGTGTCGCGGCTGAGGTCGCAGTCGAATCGGGCGAGGATGGATTCGCTCATGCTGCCTCCGCCGTCCGGGTTGATGTGGCACAATCCCCAGGTGATGCCGCGGCCGTCGCCGTTGTCGGCAAATGCGTCGGGCACAAAGGGTCCGGGTGCGACGGGGGGTACCTGGAGCAGAGACTTCATTTCGAAATGGAGACCATCGGGCGCGTATTGCACGGTGTTTTTTTCGGGTCCGTCCAGGCTGACGATTGCGGCGATGCCTTCTTTGTAGGGCCAGAGACAGGTTTCGTGGCCGGAGTTGAGGACGGGGTTTAGTGGGGATTTTTGGTATGGTCCTTCCGGATGGTCGGCTATGGCAACGCCCTGAGCGCGGATGATGTTTGCGCCGCCGCGTTTTTGGCCGGGCGAGCCTTTGTAATACATGTGGATTTTGCCTTTGTAGATGAGGGGGAAGGGGTCGTGTACGCAGTTGCAGTCCCAGTCGTCGGGTCCGCCGGGTTCTACGATCGGTCTGCCCAGTCGCGTCCAGGGTCCATGGGGAGTCTCGGCGGTGGCGATGGTGACGGGGCACGAGTCGCCGCCCTGAATGACTTCGCTGTATGCCTGGTGGTAGAGATAGTATTTGTTTTTCCAGACGAGAATGTCGGGGGTGCAGTTTGAGCGCCAGCCAAATTCGCCTTTTGAGGGGCGCGTGGCGGCTGGTCCCTGTTCTTCCCAGTGAAAGCCGTCTTCGCTGGTGGCATACCAGATGTCTGCGAGGTCCCAATCGACAGAGGGGATGTCGTCGGTGGCGTTTTCGTGACCGACGGGGGGACCTTTTGTGCGCCTGCAAGTGTACCAGACGTAATAGGTGCTGTCGATGCGGAGGACTTTGGATGGGTCGCGGCGAGAGACGTTGGGTTCTCGTGATAATCCTTCGAGGGGGGAGTATTTGAAGTTGCTGAAGAATTCATTGCCGCGGTCTTCATGGGGGTTCCATAGATCGTACATGCGTTCCATCGAGGCGCTGAGTTCGCGGTCTGGTTTTTCAAGTGGTAGTTTAGCTGGGAAGGGCGTTTGCATAGGTGTTCCTCTGGTGATAAATATCGAGTAGTTTTGCGGAGAGGGATTCGACGCGGTGGCGGTGTTGTTCTGATGCGATGAGGTTCTGGCGTTCGTCTTCTGTGGGGTTGTCTTTTAAGTTGAAGAGGGCGTGGTGTTTTAATTTTTCTTCTGTAATGAGTTCTTGCCCGACGATCAATTTCCAATCGCCATCTCGCAGCGAGAGCATGGGTCCCATGATGTAGTCGTCGTGGAGGACGAGGGGGTGGGGTTCAAATTCATCGTCTTTCAGGCCGGTGAGGAAGGGCGCGATGCCGGTGCTGTCTTCGGCAAATCCCGCGCGAGGGGACGCTTCGATGCCGACGAGGTCTGCGATGGATAATATGAGGTCGTTGAGTCCATACGTGATGTGGCTGGTGCGCCCGGGTGTCGCGTCGTTGCCGTCGCCGATGTTGCCCTGTTTCCAGAAAGCGATTGTGGGCACGCGATGGCCGCCTTCGTGGATGTGGGCTTTGCGACCGCGGTAGTAGCCGCTGGATTCTTTGCCCGCGTTTTCCGCGCCGTTGTCGCTGGAGAAGATGAAGAGGGTGTTGTCGATGAGTTTGTGGCCGGGGTTGCGCGGGTCGTCGTGGGTTTCGAGGTAGTTGAGCAATTGGCCGACTGCGACGTCGTTTTCGTATATGAAGTCGAGGCGTTCGGGCGTGTTGTGCTCGCAGCCGCCGACCTGGTCGCGCTGTTTGCCCCATTCGGTGCTTTCCCAACCGTTGGGATCGTTGGTGGTTGCGTGTGGCCGCGAGAGTTCGCGTTTGCCGTTTTTGAAGTGCGCCTGTCCCGTGATGGGTACGCCGTTGAGTGCGTCGCATGGCGTGTGGGGTGTGTGATTGGAATTGGCGGCGTAGTAGAGGAAGAAGGGTTGTTGTTTTGTGTCTTCTGTGTCGAGATGGGTATCGAGGAAGCCAACGGCGTGCTGGAAGTTCATGGATCCGGTTTTGTACAGGTCGTAACCCGCGATGTCGTGGGGGTTTTTGCCGGTTGCGCCGATGCAGCGACGGTTTTCGATCCAGCCCGCATTGGCAGAGGTTCCATGGCTTCGGTTGGTGATGAAGTGGTAGTCAAAGCCGTGTTCTTCGGGGCAGTCGGTCAGGGGTTGGCGCACGTCTGCGTCGTCCCATCCCTCAGCGGGTAAGCCGTCGGATTTTGTGTAGGTCAGGCCCACGTGCCATTTTCCCGAGATGCCCGTGCGATATCCGGCTTTTTTGAGGATGGTGGCGAGTGTGGGCCGTTCTTTTTCGATGAGTGGCGGATAGTGGGGACCAAAGGCGACTTTGTGTTTGAGTTGCGTGCGCCAGCAATAGCGTCCGGTGAGGAGGGCATAGCGCGTGGGGGTGCATACAGTTGATGGCGAGTGTGCATCGGTAAAGCGCACGCCCAGGCGCGCGAGGCGTTCCAGACTGGGGGTGTGGAGTTGTTCGTCGTCGCGATTGCCGGTCCAGTCCTGATACGCGCTGGTGTCGCCCGTGCCCATGTCATCGACGAGGAAGATGATGATGTTGGGTTGCGTTGAGATGTGTTTGGTCACGGGGTTATAGACCATCTCTTAAGCTACCTTTTTGGGTCTTCTTTGTGTCTGACCTCTGGGTTCGCTGTCCCAGCGCAGTGCCTGGAGGCGATGCATGGCGGCTCTGAGCGCTTCGGGCGTGGCGATGCGATAGAGGCCGTGTACCGCAAATCCGCGAACGTAGTGGTTGCCATCGCGCATGGCGTCTGCCAGTTCGGGAATGGCTTCTTCGGCATGGATGCCCAATCGCGCGAGGGAGAGGGCGGCGTTGCGTCGCACAAAGTCGCTTTCATCTGTAGATAGGATGTCGGCGAGCGGGCGCACGGCTTCCGTGGTGTTCTGGCTAATGGTGCCCAGGGATTCTGCGGCGTGTGCGCGTGTGTCTTCATCGGTGTCCTGCAACAGGGCGATGAGGTCGGGCGTGGCTGATTTTGCTCGCAAGCCCAGGTCGCCGAGTACATCGACTGCGCGCATGCGGATTTTTGGGTCCGGATTTTTGGTGAGTTCGAGCAGTGCGGGTACGGCGACTTCGCCGACGTTTGTGAATCCGTATCCGGCGTTTCGAGGTGGGGCTTCATCTTCCGTATCACTGAGTGCGTCGATCATGGCGGGGATCGCTTTTTCGCCCTGTAATCCGAGGGTGTAGGATGCATTGAGGGCGGCGGCTTCGTCTGGATTGGCGAGTTGCTCGCTCAGGGTTTCGATGGATGTGCCGTTGCTCGCGTGTTCGGGTGCTTTGCCCAGGTGCCAGTTCCACATGGCCTGCCATGTCGGTTCTTGTGGATCGTCGGATGCGACCCAGGTTTCATCGCTGTGATCCCATGTCGGTTCGGTAGGCTCAGTCATGCGCGTGAATAAAAATTTGACCATGTGGCGCGTGATCTCTGTGTAGTTGGCTTCTTTTTTGTGCAGGATGTCGTAGTGGATGAGTGCGACGGTGCCAGCCGGTCCCGCTGTGAAGAGGTGTTCTCCTTCCTGGTCGCGGGCGGTGATGTATTGCGATCTGGGGGTTACGCTGGTCGGTCCCATTTCGCGGGGTGTGTCCTGGGGGTAGTACATGGCCATCATCCAGCGGCAGTGGTGATGGCGGCGGTTTTGGTCGGCGCAAAATCGGCTGTTGTGCAAGCTGTCTTTGTGCATGGTGCGCGCATCGCTGCCCGGGCGGCTTTCGTGAACGTGGCGGTGCAGGTGCAGATAATAATCGGGTCCGAGGATGCTGGAGAATGCGCCGTGGACAATGGGGTGATCCCATACGTCTTGCAGTTCTGGTACGGCGGGGAGGAGGTTGTTGCCCGGATTTCTGCCGCTGTGTTTTTCAAAGGATTCATCAATGCGTTTATAGACTTTTTCGTGAAATCCCTCCGGGAAGTCGGGGTGGAGAATCAAATATCCGTCGCGGATGAATTGCTGCATTTGCTCGTCGGTCAATAAGACGGGTTTGTCTGCCATGACAGTTTCCTTTCTGGTGTTATGGGTGGCTTGGATATATAAATATTTAATAATATCTCTATCTAATCAAGCACATTTTGTATCCTGCTATGAATGCATGCTACAGTTGCAACGCGATACTGCCCTGATTTTTCTCATTGAACCTGTCCATGTAATCCCTGCGCTCAAAGAACTGGCTGGTGTCGTAGAGAAAGGCGTATTTGCCGTTTCGATCACAGCCGGTTTCAAGGGCGACGCGGTTGATTTCGGCGATGTTGGGATAGGAGGGCCAGAGGATGCCGTCCTCGCAGTAGGAGGTGTCGATGAAGTAGCGTTTGTAAATGCCGCCGCCGGGTTTGGGTCGGCGGGCGTGTTGCAGGGCGGAGTGGACGATGATGATGGATCCGGGGGCCAGGCTGTCGATGGTGCGCGAGCCGGGCAGGTCTTCGAATTGAAATTGGCGAAAGGCATCGTTGGCCATGACTTTTTTGTGGGTGCCGGGCATGACGAGGAGGTCGCCCACTTCGCCGTTCAGGCCGTCCATGTACATGAATACATGGACCATCAGGTGCGAGCGATTTGTTTGCGGGAGTTGTGCATAATCCTGATGCCACGGCACTCCGCGTTCTCCGGGCAGTTGCCATCGGGCGTGGATGTGGTGATGGACAAATTTTTTGCCATTCATCAGGTCCGCTACGCGATCTACAACGCTCGGTTCAGATGTGAGCAGGCCGAGTTCTGGATACGCCATGAGCATGCGGCGTTTGTCCGTTTCGCGGTCGATCATGAGTTGATCGACGTCGGCTTTGATGCGTTCGTTGAGGTCGTGGTCGAAGAGGTCTTCGAATACGAGGTATCCCTCTTCGTCGAATTGGGCGATGTCGTCGGGTGTGAGATGGTTCATGAGTTTCCCTCCAAATAGGCGTGAGCCAGATGCATATCGGGGTTGCCGTTGGCAAAGTTGCCGTCGCAGGCTCTGAGGAGTTGGCGTGCGAGTTGATCGGCTTTGTCGGGATATTCGGCAGCGAGGTTGTTTTCTTCCCGGTAGTCGTCCAGGATGTTGTAGAGTTGGAAGTTGTTGGTTTTGTTGATGTGGCGCAATTTCCAGCCGTCGGCTGTGGTGAGGGCGGGACCCAGGCGCGATGAAAAGACGACGGGTGCGTGGGGGCGTTGCTCTTTGCCCAAAAGGGTGGGCAAGAAGGATTCGCCATCTTTCCAGTCGGGTGTTTCCTGCCCTGTGAGATCGGATAGTGTGGGCATAAAATCGTAATTGGCGATCATGTGATCGGTTGTGCCGGGAGAGATGTGACCGGGCCAGCGCGCGATGTAGGGCAGGCGAGTGCCGCCTTCCCAGCTCGTCCATTTGAGGCCAGCCATGCCGTCGTTGCCGTTGAAGATGTCGCCGCTTTGTTCGGTTGTATGTCGGGTGGTGATGTCGTCGTAGCGGATGCCGTCGAGGTTTTGTCTTTTGACGGTGCGGCCTTGTTGTGCGGCGTAGATTTCGTGGCCGTTGTCAGAGCTAAAGAAGACGATGGTGTTGTCGGCAATACCGAGCGCGTCGAGTTCATCGAGGATGATGCCAACGGTGTCGTCGAGGCGGAGGATCATGGATGCGTATTCTTTTTCAAAGTCGGTGAGTTCTGGCGCGTCTTTTACGCCCGGATGAATTTCGGGAACGGATATGGGTCCGTGGGGCAGTTGCGAGGGGTGGAAGAGGAAGAAGGGTTGGTGGCGATGTTTGCGGAGGAAATCGACGATTTTGTCGTTGAAAAGGTCCTGGGAGTAGGTGACTTTCCCGGTCATGTCGTGGCGGATGGCCGCATTTTCCGAAGATTCTGAACCGGGGTGGTTACCGCAGTCGGGATGGGTGTTGCCGGGTATTTCGACTATGTCGCCATTTTCAAAGAGGAATGGCGGATAGAAGCCGTGGCAGAGTTGATGGTCGTAGTAGCCGTAGTGGTAATCCCAGCCGTGCCGACGAATGCGTTCTGGCGTTGTGGCAAAGCCCCATTCGAGTTTGCCAATTTGTCCCGTGACATAGCCTGCGCGTTGTGCGATTTGTGCGAGGAAGACTTCGTCGGGGCGTTCTTGAAGGCCGGTGTTGTTGATGAGTTCAGCAATGTGTTCAAAGGTCATCGCGCCTTCGGCCATGGGGCGGTAGAGACCGCCTCTGGTGAAGGTCCATCGGCCCGCGTGTGCGTCGTGATAGCCGGTCATGAGGCTGGCACGCGCCGGGGCGCAAAAGATGCAGCCATAGGCGCGGGTGAATTGCAGGCCTTCACGGGCGAGGCGGTCGATATTGGGGGTTTGAAAGTGTTTCTGGCCGTAGCAGGAGAGCATGCCGCGGCCCAGGTCGTCGCCGTAGATGTAGATGATGTTGGGATTGGACATGGATATTCCTTTTATAGTTCGGTCACGTCGATGGCCTTGCGCTGTGCTGTTGCCTGGTGCGCGGCGTGGATGAGGGAGAGGTTGTGGCGTGCGTGTTCGGCGGTGATTGGAGGCGGTTTGTTTTCTGCGAGTGCTTTGAATGTGGCGGCAAAATAGTTTGCGTGACCGGCGCGGGATAGAGCGTCTGCGCTGAGGCCGTGGTCGAGGTCAACGGGTTGCCATCTGCGGTCGGCTTTGTCGAGGTAGCGGAGTTCGCGCCCGCGTCCGACAATGCGGATGGCATGTGTGCGGGTATAGACTTCGCATATACTCTGGTCGCCGCCGGGCATGCCCCAGGATGTTGAGACGGTGGAGATTGCGCC
>JAPPIE010000295.1 GCA_028874765.1 Gemmatimonadota bacterium | reverse complement strand
CCGGGCGTTAAAGTAGATACGCCGCATATTGATTCGCTCGCGCGGGACGGCGCTATTTGCGACAGTTATTATTCGTCGTCGCCTGTTTGCTCACCTTCGCGTGCTTCTTTTGTTTCCGGTCTTTATCCGATTGCTACCGATGTTTATAAAAACGACATTCCCCTGAAAGAGGGGCTGATCACGTTTGCCGAGGTGCTCAAGAATCAGGGCTATGCCACCTCATATCTCGGCAAGTGGCACCTGGGTGGAGAAGCCAAGCCCGGTTTTGCGCCAGAGCACAAATTCGGTTTTGAGGACAATCGGTATATGTGGAACCGCGGTCACTGGAAGAAACTTGGGTTGAGAGAGGATGGTACGCCCTACGTTGCGGCGAGGAACAACAGGGGTGGACCTGCCAGCAGGGTAGATGGTGCCGACGAAAAGTCGTTTACAACTGATTGGTTGACTACCCGCACTCTGGAAATTATCGAGCGCGATCAGAATCAACCCTTTTGCATTATGGTTTCTATCCCGGATCCGCACGGGCCAAATACGGTTCGCGCGCCCTACGATACGATGTACAAAGACATGGTTTTTCAAAATCCGCGCACGATGGATTTTCCCGTGGAGAAAATGCCGAAATGGCACCGGGTTGGAGACAGGAATACGGCCCGTGAACTGAATCAGAGGCAGATGCAGAGGTATTTTGGGATGGTCAAATGCATTGACGATAATGTGGGGCGCATTCTGGCAGATCTGGAAGCCGGGGGGCTGGATCAGAATACGATCGTAATTTTTACTGCCGATCACGGCGACCTGATGGGCGAACATAGGCGCCACAACAAGGGGATGCCCTACGAGGGCAGTGCAAAGATTCCGTTTGTGATTCGCTGGCCGGAGAAGATCGCGCCGGGGAAAGTTGTGAATACCGCCTATACGACGGTTGATTTCGGTCCGACGATTCTGGGTATTATGGGGATTGAGGAGGAGATTCCAGATGCCCATGGGTTAAATGATGCTGCTGCGTTTCTCGGTGATGAAAAGGTGGTAGATGATGATCGCATTGTCTATATGACTACTTCAGCATCGCAGACCGTTATGGCTGTTAACCGACGTTATAAATTGGTTCTCTCACAGATCGATGATCCCTGGTTGTACGATCTGCATAAGGACCCGGATGAACTGGTCAATGTATATGCCGATCCCGAATACAAAGAGATTGCGGAGAATTTTAAAGCTGAGTTGATTGCCCAGATGGAGCGCTACAATGAGCCTGCGCTACGCAAAGGTCGGCTAATTTATTAAATGGAGATACTTGTGAACGATGAGAAGAACAAGGGTGCAGCGTTTTTTCCTTACGTTATGCCAAGAGAAAAACCGGATCTGCCTTTGAGCCGCGCTATGGATCGGCTTTTTGCGAACTACAGTGAGCCTTCTACATGGTGGAATGAGCTGTATTCCCAGTTTCGATATACGGAGCTTGAAGGGCTGGATTACCGGGGGGGAGATGGCAGGCTTACGAGGCGCGACCCGAGCAAGGTGATCAAAGCCGATGGCAAGTATTACGTGTGGTACACGCGGCGAAATACGGATGCGCCTCCGCAGGGTCCGGGAAGAGGCGCAGAATCGATTCCATCGACCGACTGGGATCTGTCAGAGATCTGGTATGCTACGAGTGAAGATGGTTTTGTGTGGGAAGAGCAGGGTGTTGCGGTGTCACGCCCCGCCAAACCGCACCCCGGATGGCGGTCTGTTTCCACGCCCGATATTCTCGTTTGGAAGGATAGATACTATCTCTACTATCAGAGCTTTCTGGAGATGTCGGGTACGCGTGGCGATGATTGTCCTGTGTCGATCTCCTATGCGGATTCGCCGAATGGGCCCTGGACACCGACACAGGAGGTCGTGATTCCCAATGGTCCAAAAGGGTCCTGGGATCAGTTCTCTATTCACGACCCCTATCCACTGGTGTACAAAGGTCGAATATACCTGTACTATAAATCGGATATGAACGCAGCACGGAAGCAAAACATCCGATTACAGGGATTGGCCATTGCCGACGATCCGCTGGGGCCGTTTGAAAAATGTCCGCTCAATCCCGTGTTGAATTCGGGACATGAAACGGGTCTGTTTCCCTTCAAGGGAGGAATTGCCGCGCTCGCGATTCGACATGGGAATGAGCACAATACGATTCAGTTCGCCCCAGACGGAATCAATTTCGAGATTGCTTCTACTGTCAGCCTGATGCCCATCGCCCCGGGACCCTATGTGCCGGATGCGTTTACCAATACCGACAACGGACGTGGGATTACGTGGGGGCTTTGTCACTTTACAGGCGTTGGGAAGCACAGTATTCTGGCTCGATTTGACTGCGACTTGAGTCAGGACCACGATGCTCCAAACATGCGACAGACGGAGCACTGGTGGCCACCGGAATACTATTACAAAAGTGGATTGGGTGAGGCGATGCGTCGAGAGAGGGAGCAAATGGCCAGGGAAGATCTGAAAAAGACCTGATTATGTTCATTGAAAGGTGAAATTGTTTTGAAGGAACGCGAATCATCGGGCCTGCACCCTTCCCGCCCCAATGTATTGTTCATTATGACTGATCAGCATCGCAAGGCTGCGCTTGGTTGTTACGGCGATCCGGTTATTCAAACGCCGAATATCGACCGCCTGGCGGAGGAAGGCGTGTTGTGTGAGCAGTGCTGGACCCAGCATCCGATCTGTATGCCAGCCCGGGCATCGATCTTTACGGGCCGGTACCCACAGGCACATGGGGTACGTCATTGCGGTGTGGATCTGCCGCTGGATGAAATCACCATGGCGCAGACTTTTATGGAGCAGGGCTATCGGACGGGAGGCGCGGGGAAATTTCATTTTCAGTGTCACTTTGATCGGCCGCCTTTTGTGCATACGATACCTCGTATGGATACGCGATCTGAGCCTTATTATGGATTTCAGGAATTCCATATTGGGGACGATGGTCGCCGTGGCGAACAAGCGTATTGGATCAAAGAAAATTATCCAGAACACGCTGGTAAGCCGGATCATGAAATTCCGTTGAAATTGCACAACAGCACCTGGTCGGCAGACCATACCATCCGGTTTATTCAGGACTGCCACCAGAGCGGTGATCCATTCTTTGCGTTTTGCTCTTTTGTCGATCCGCATCACAGTTACAATCCACCTTCACCTTATCGGGAAATGTACAATGAGGCAGACATGCCCGCGCCCATCCGTCGAGAAGGTGAATTGGATGGCAAACCAGAACCTGTTCGCAAACGCGCACTGGCCCGTAGCAAGCAGAACGAGAATGTGGCTGCCGCTCGGACCCAGTATTACGGTGAGGTGACATTGATCGATGACTCGGTCGGTCGTATTCTCGAAGTGCTCGATGATCTGGGAATCCGGGAAAATACGATTATCGCCTTCACCTCAGATCACGGCGATCTGCTCGGTGATCATTTCGATTGGTACAAAGGCTTTGTGCATTATGAGCAAAGTGCCAGTGTGCCGATGATTTACAACTGGGGTTCTCGTTTGCAGCAAGGTAAGCGGTTGGGCAATATTGTGCAGTCCATAGATATCTTCCCGACACTATCTGACCTGGCTGGTGTAACACTGCCGTCCGGTGTGCAGGGACGATCCCAGGTGTCTGCGCTGACTACCGAGAGCACCACTACCGGGTACGATGCGGCTTTTATCGATTCGTATGTCGCTGGGATAGAGAATCCGGATATTGCCCAGACCGGCGTCCCGCAAGAACCCAATGTATGTACACTTCGGTCGCTGAAATGGCGCTATAGCTACTACGTTGGGGAGGAATACGGCGAGTTGTACGACCTCGAATCTGACCCCAACGAATTCGTTAATCTGTGGGATGATGCTGGCATGGAGCAGGTCAAGCGCCAGTTGAAAGACGAACTGATGGAACGCATCATTAAAGCGCGCGACCCTCTGCCAGTGCGGACGCATCCGTATTGAGGATGCGGAACATTGTTTTAACAATACTGGGATAATTTTCATGGAAAAGCGAATCCAACCGCAAGGCATCGTCAATAACGCGGAAAGCCCACACGTTGTGCTCAAGAGTATCAACATTGGCGACTGCCAGTGGACGGATGGATTTTGGGCGGATAAGTATCAGTTATGTGAAGAGGTGATGGTGCCCTATATGGGCACGCTGCTCAAAGGCGATATCGGGCATGGCTACAACAATTTTAAAATTGCTGCTGGTCTCAAGGAAGGCGAGCATAAGGGCCACTGGTGGCACGATGGCGATTTCTACAAGTGGATGGAATCCGCCATGTATGTCTATGGGGTCAATAAGGATGAGAAGATTGTTGAGGAACTGGATGAGATTATCGAGATCATCGGAAAGGCTCAGGAAGATGATGGCTATCTATCGACTCACGTTACCATCAATGGGTTCGATCGGTTTTCCAATCGCCAGTACCACGAACTTTACAACAGTGGTCATTTGCTGACCAGTGCATGTATTCATTATCGCGTAACTGGAAAGACCAACTTCCTGGATATCGCTGTTAAACATGCAGACTATCTGTATGGGGTTTTTCAACCTCGTCCAAAGGAACTGGCGCGTTTTGGTTTCAATCCCTCTCAGATTATGGGATTGGTAGAGCTTTATCGAACGACCAGAGACGCGCGTTATCTCGAGCTGGCCGAGATATTTGTCAATATGAGAGGAGATGGTCCCGTACAGGCTCCGACTGTCAACCCAAGGTTCGAAGGCGATATGTGTCAGGATCGGGTTTCTATTCGCGAGGAGACAGAGGCCGTTGGTCACGCAGTCCTGGCTATGTACCTCTATGCTGGCGTTGCGGATGTGTATGCAGAAACTGGGGAGAAGGCCCTGATAGACGCTCTTGAGCGGCTTTGGGCAAATGTGGTCGATAAGAAGATGTATGTAACAGGCGCTGTCGGACAGGCGCATCACGGCGCATCTTCCCGGGTGGATTTTGTCCATGAAGCATTTATCGACGAATATATGATGCCCAATTCGACGGCTTATAATGAGACGTGTGCGAATATCGGCAATGCCATGTTCAACTGGCGTATGCTGAGTTTGAAGGGCGAAAGCAAATATGCCGATGTTGTGGAATTGGTTTTGTATAACAGTGCGCTTTCTGGCATCAGCAGTGATGGCAAGCACTATTTTTACGCCAACCCGCTTCGTATGAACCGTGAAGGGCGTGATTATTCCAGGACGCCTACGGAGACGGCTGTTCGGTTGCCCTATATCAAGTGTTTTTGCTGTCCGCCCAATCTTGTCCGAACCATTGCCAGGTCGTCTGGATGGGCATACAGCCTGACGGAGGACGGCATTGCGGTCGTTCTGTACGGAGGGAATAAACTGGATACCCAGATGCTGGACGGATCGAGGATCAGGCTGAAACAGGATTCCCAGTATCCGTGGGATGGCGCAGTGAAAATCACGATAGAGGAATGCAAGGACAAGCCTTTTGAAATGCTGTTGCGCATTCCCGAATGGGCGGTAGGCACCAGAATTGCGGTAAATGGGAGAGATGCTGGTGTTGATGCGATACCTGGAACTTTTGCCAGAATTGAACTTGCCTGGAAAGCGGGTGATGTCGTTGCACTGGAAATGCCGATGGACATTGCGCTAATTGAAGGCCATCCACGTATTGAAGAAACCCGCAATCAGGTAGCGATTAAACGCGGCCCTGTGGTGTACTGCATTGAATCGCCTGACCTTCCGGAAAACACGGGTATTCTGGATGTGTATCTGCCGGTCCCTTCCGACTTAAAAGCAGAATACCAGCCGGAATTGCTGGGCGGTCTGACGACGATAAGCGGCAAGGTTGCCTTGCGCAAAGATAAAAAAGAAGGCATGTATCGGACGCTGGTCAAACCAGAGTGGGAAACCATTCAAGCCCAATTCGTACCCTATTATTCATGGTGTAATCGAGGGCAAAGTGAAATGACGGTTTGGATGCCTATTGTTTGGAAGTAGAACTGGGTGTCCGATTTTGAGTTCAAACTGTTTGGCAAAACCCGATCAATAAAGAAAGAGACAGATGAAATCCTTACAACCCAATGTGATTTTGATCATTACCGACGACCAGGGGTATGGCGATCTGGGCTGTCACGGCAATCCTGTTGCCCGGACGCCGAATCTGGACAGCTTGCACGGGGAAAGTATTCGGCTGATGGATTTTCACGTCGCGCCCATGTGTACGCCTACTCGCGGCCAATTGCTGAGCGGACTTGATGCGGCACGCAATGGCGCTGTAAACGTGAGCAGCGGACGCTCGCTTCTGCGACCAGATTTGCCGACTATGGCCGATATTTTCCGGTCGAACGGTTACCGAACGGGTGTATTTGGCAAATGGCATCTGGGCGACAACTATCCGTACCGTCCTCAAGACCGCGGTTTTGAGGAAAGTCTCTGGTTTCCATCCTCTCACATCAGTTCGGTGCCCGACTATTGGGAGAACGATTACTTCGATGATATATACTGTCACAATGGTACTCGCGTGCGACAGGAAGGATACTGTACTGAGGTCTTTTTCAACGCGGCAAAAGCGTGGATGCAAGCGCGGATCGCGGCTTCAGAACCCTTTTTCACTTTCCTGCCGACCAATGCCCCTCACGCCCCACTTTTTGTGCCAACCGAAGACCGCGAGGCCATTGAGGCGGCATTTGCAGAGGATGAACACCAGTTGCCCGCACTTCCCGAAAATTTGCGAGAAAATATCATTCGCTTTCTCGCTATGATCCGAAATTTGGATACTCAGGTCGGTGCGCTTCGGCACTTTCTGCAAGAACAGGATGTAGATAGGAATACCATCCTGATTTTTATGACTGATAATGGCAGTACTTTTGGTTCTGTCTATTACAATGCCGGGATGCGGGGTAAAAAGTG
>JAPPIE010000049.1 GCA_028874765.1 Gemmatimonadota bacterium | reverse complement strand
AATTCTCTGGCTGTATGCGTAATATTGCCCACGCATTTTTCGAGCGCGTCTCGAATTACTCGTTTTTCATACGCCTGCACACGGTCTTGTAAACGCCCCTGGTATTCGACAGAGACACCTGACACCGCGTGCCCGATGGATTCTGAAAATAAATCGGGCGTAATATCACCCTCTTCTTTTGTCAATGCCACAGCCAGTCGAATCTCATTCTCCAACTCGCGCACATTGCCAGGCCAGTTGTAACTTACAAGGGTCTTTATTGCACCTACTGTTAGCCCCCCAACCGACTTGTTTGCATCTTCTTTTGATCGGGTGAGCATAAGTTCGGCCAACAATGGCACATCTTCAAGGCGTTCTCGCAAAGGCGGCATATCGATCTGAATCACACGCAACCGGTAATACAAATCTTCGCGGAAAGAGCCTTTTTCAACTTCCTTTTTTAAGTCTCGATTAGTCGCTGCAATAATGCGCACATCCACTGTTCGATCCTCAGTTTCTCCCATACGCCGCACCTCTCCTTCTTGCAATACCCGCAACAAACTCCTTTGCAACTGTGGAGAGGCATCGGCGATTTCATCTAAAAAAACCGCACCTCCATTGGCAGCCTCAAAAATCCCCTTATGATCTTCAGTCGCGCCAGTAAACGCGCCTTTTTTGTATCCAAACAACTCACTCTGCAACAACTCTGGTGAAAGAGCCGCGCAATTTTGCGACAAAAATCGCTGGTCTTTGCGCGTGCTATTGTAGTGTATGGCACGCGCAGCCAATTCTTTGCCCGTACCTGTTTCACCCTGCACAAGCACGGGAATATCGCTCTTTGCCGCGCGTTCTATAAGATGGTAGATGGTCTGCATCGCATCACTTTGCCCGACGAGATCGCCAAGCTGGTACCTTTTTTCAATCTGTTGCTGCAAATATTGTGCTTTCTCTTCCAATTGTTCGTACATCCTCGCATTGACCAGTGCCACCCCCACCAGATTCGCAAATGCCTGTAAAAACGTCTGGTCTGTTTCAGAAAATGCGTTACCCAAGCCACGATGATCCACATATAGCGCACCCATCACACCTTCGCTAACATGAAATAGGGGTACACACAATACAGACCGAATGTCGTAGTCTATCACGCTCTGGTACTGATTGAGCCTGTCGTCTGTCTGAGCATCAATGCTCAAAACGGGCTCATTTGTCTCAATAACCCGACGAATAATACCCTGACTCAGTGCTTCTGCATCATCTACTTCTAAATTGTGGTGGCGTACGGCATCAACCGCAAAGCCTTTTGGGGTCTCATTTTTAATCGCAACAAGCACCCGCTCTGCTGGATAAACAGTCAACAAATTACCCAGAGTCCGATCCAATAGCACCTTGACATCGCGCTCTGTAGTCAATTCCTGGCTCACATCGTAAAGCAAGCGCCAGCGATCAACAGACAACGTATCGACTGAATTTTCAGAACTGGGTGCGGCATCCCTGTGGTGACCATCTTTGTCGCCAGATAATTGACCTAATAACACCTGTGTTTTCTCCAAAAAATAGGACATTTGCATTTCTTCAAACGCCTGTTTTGCCGCTTTGAGATGTGCTTGCGCTTTTGGTACATCATCGCGCTCGAGATAAAACTCTCCTGCCATCAGCAGCGCACGCGCCCAGTGGTCGCCTTTGGCTTCTCTTCGGTATTCAATCGCTTGCTCAAAAGCCTCTTCAGCCTCAGCTATCCGCCCAGCTTTGTCTAAGGCAACACCAATACCACAATACACCAGAGGCAATATGCCCGTGTACATACCCGATGTTTGATGTACACCTTCACTGGCTTTTTCTGCCCATTCAAGTGCCGCTTCTGTATCTCCCATTCTTGCAGTAGCCGTTGCCGCAATCGCATAAGCGCGATAGACATAATCCCTTCTCGGTGTTTCCAAAAATCGCTCTGATGCAATCTCAGTATATTCCAACGCCTCTGCAAAATCACCGCGTTCCCGTTCCAGTGCCAATTCTCCCAACCGGAGAAGATTCATTGCTTCCCAGTAAGCATCGCCTCGTTTTTGCCACTCGCCAATGGCTTCGTGGCAAACGGCTTCTGCCTGGTCGAGATCACCCAGATATAAATAAACTCTTGAAAGTAAATTGAGTGCCCCAATACGATGGTGTTCAAGTCCAGGTTGCCGAGATGTCTTTACAGCCGCTTCCACATGTGCCCTGGCTGTCTCAAATCGAAATTCCACCAATGCAACCATACCTTCTCGCACTTGTACAATAGCCTTGTTCTGGGCTTCTTCCAACGCATGATGTTTCTCTATTTCCCGATACATATATGCAATAGCTTCTTCGTGTCGCCCAGATACATCACACAAATAAGACAAACCACCCAACGCTTGGATTTCTCCGTCGAGATCATCCAACTCCCGATAAAGCTGCAATGCCTCCAGCATATATTTTTCTGCTATTCCCCCATGTTGAAGTACGCTGTGAATAATGCCTTCATTCCACAAAATACGCGCTTTCAAATCATTTCGATCATCGGGCAATAACGCCTTTGCCTCGTCTAAAAGTTCCAGTGCGCTATTGTGCTGACTACAATTGCGCAACGCATCTGCATAATCGCACAAAAAATCGATGGCATCTGCTTGTGATTCAAAAGAGTCATTAGCTGCCCAGTCCTGCACAGCCTCAAACCGCATTCTCGCCTGACGATAGGCGTGTTTTTTTAATGCTTTTTTACCTGCCATGCGCGTATATTTTATAGCCTTATCTCGTTCTTCCGCTGCCGCGAAATGATCTGCCAGTTCTTCCGTCAATTCTTCTACATCTTCCGTCTGTTCCAGAGCATTGCCTATTTCTCGATGAAACAGTCGTCGCCGCACATTTTTCATCCGGTCATAAATTGCACGCCTGCACAACTCCTGTGCAAAACGATACCGCTCTTCATCCTCTCCACAGGCAACCAAAAGTCCTTCTGCAATCAATTCGTCCAGTATATCCAGCAATTCCAACTCATCGCCGCGCCAAACCGCAGCCAGTAAGTCAAAAGAAAAATCATTTAAAAAAACACAGGCGTATTCCAACACTTGCTGTTGTACCGTAGGAAGAGCAGCTACGCGCCTGTGCAAAATCTCTGAAATATCATCGGATAATAGTGTTTCGGGAAATTCTCCCCACTGCCAATCGCCGTACACATTCTGCCGAACCACATCGGCATTCGCCAGCGTCCTCACAGCCTCCACGACAAACAGGGGTTGCCCACCGGTTTCTCTAAATAGGGTTTGCAATGCATCTCGCGGTATGGACCGCTCCCCCAACATTGACGCCGCCAAATATCCCACCTCTTTACGCGGTAGGTTTTCCAACTGGATCTGGGTTGCCGCTGAAAATTCATTGCTGTGTATAAATTTTTCAATTTCTTCTGAAATAGGTTCCAGATTAGACCATCGACAAGTCAGGCATAACAAAAATGGGCACGGTTCTGGATCGCGCAACACATACTGCAAAAATTCCAGGGTCAATTCATCAAGCCATTGAATATCTTCTAAACACAACACAATGGGCTGTTTCTGTCGCAGACTTTTTAATAACTGCAACCAGCGTTCCATAACAGAAAATTTGTCCGATTCTACAGGATCGGGTAGTTCTGCTACCGAATCCACCGTCCCTTGAAAAGCACTTATCAACGCACCGTATATTTGTCCACCCTCTTCCTGGCCAGCACCTTTCAAGCACAGAAAGTCATGGATTAGCGCATCGCCCAATAGTTCTTCGATCAGTCTCGTTTTGCCCACACCGGACTCACCGGAGATTAGAACCACTCGTTGCTCGCCAGCGTGTACATCCTGCAACATCGCGCGCAACATCTTCATCTCGGATTCGCGACCGATAAATTGCGGCCGCATAACTTTTCTATGTACATCGCGTTGCTCGTCATCGGATAGCACAAGCTTCGATGGTGACACATCATTTAAGGTCTGCAACAATTCCTCTGCCGACTGATAACGATCAACAGGCTCCTTTGCCAGCAACTTTAACACAATTTGTTGCGTCTGTTCGAGACCCGCGAGATTGATTTCGCCCATTGGTGGCGGAACCTCTCGAATATGCTTCATAATAACAGATATTGGATTTTGTCCCGAAAAAGGCGGTGTGCCTGTGAGCATCTCGTATAAAATTATGCCCAATGAGTACAAATCTGATCGATGGTCCACCCACAACCCTTTACCCTGTTCTGGCGACATATATTCTGCTGTCCCAATGGCTGTGCCCGTCTGCGTAATGGAAACGCTATGCAGATGTCTGAGTTTCGCCAGTCCCAGATCCAGAATCGTGGTTTCAATCCCCTCTTCTGTTTCCAATACCATAATATTGGACGGTTTGAGATCGCGATGCACCGCACCCTGCGCGTGGATATAAGCCAATCCCTCGGCAAGTTGTTGTATCAAATCGAAAAAGTGGGATGTCCGGAATTGCCCTGAATGTGCACGATCAGCAATTATTTTTTCCAATGTCTTTCCGGGTAAATATTCCATTGTAAAATAGGGACGCTCTTCGGCAAAGCCCCAGGCAAAGGTGCTTACCAGGCGCGGGTGCTGAAATCTGTTCAACACCTGAAATTCTCTGTGAAAACGGCGATGCACAGCCTTCTGATCTGCCATGGTATTCAAAATTTTGAGCGCACAATCCTGACCTTGCTCCAGGTCCAAAACCCGATAGACTTCGCCCATGCCCCCGGTTCCCAGATGCGTCTGGATTTGATATCTTTTGTCGAGAATCGTTCCGTTTTCAAACATACACGTTATTTTCGCAGGTATAGAAACGCATACGTGTGCAAAATAATGGATACGCCAATACTTCGTGTCTCTTATTGTCGTAACCCTGGCGACACGCTGCAAGTTATTAAACGCTATTAACGCGTATAAAAAATTAAAAAACCTATGAGAAAACAAATGCATATATGCATAATTATACAAAAATTATGCTTTTTGCCTTACCACTTAAAAACTCGTGGTTACTAAATCAGGTCCTGTGTCGCATAATACCGTTTGAGCCGAGCCAATAGGAACCATTGCAAGAGAATAAAAGAGAGAAAAAGGATCGGCACTTCATAGGTCAACATCAAATCGGGATACAAGACGCGCATCAGAGCAGCAAAACCAGCGATTCCAATACTTAAAATCATGATCAGTAACCCAAGAGCTATCCCCCATCTTTGTCGCCGCGTTCTTTGAAATCCATACAGGTCATATTTGAATTGTAACCACTGCAATATCGGTAAAAGAACGACCCACCACCCAAGGACACGGAATATTTCCAGAGACATATCTCCTTCAGACACAAATTCGACCTTTATACCCGCCAGGATACCCAGAATACCCAATACCAGAATAGATGCTACAAAAAAAGAAATATTTTGTACCAGCAAACTGCTATACCGAATCCACATCCGCTGGTTGCGAGAAAGCGGATAGATATACCCTCTTTTCAGTGAAATAGGAGGCATAAAAAGATACATAACAATGCCGAAAAATACTGCACCGAATATACCCCCGACGACCTTAGAATCCAACTGGTCAAAATAAAAAATCATGTGATAAATCATTTTTGATAGCGTTTCAAAATCGTAAGGAGATTGATCCCACAACCCAAAGAGATGTGTCCTCATGCCAAGAAAAAAGAACACCATTACCAATACTGCAGAAAATGCGGAAAGCGACCATCCCAATCTACCCTGACCATAATTTTCATACTGACCGGCACGCAGCCAGTTGAAGATGCCTGTACCGATGTGATCGAGATGCCATACTCTGGTACTCGCCTTTCGCATCATCATTGCATTCTGTTTCCAAATCTCCCGGGTTTTAGGATCAGATCCCGAGTAGAATGATCCAACAAAAAAAGAAAATGGCTTACTGCGAAAAGTTGTCTGGTTAAAGGCGAAATAGTGAGTTCCAATTGCGATGGCGAATGCGATGAGAGCCAATCCCAACTTTTGTTGTTCTCCAAAAGCGAGTACCTCTTGCCACGAATAGGCTAATGCCAGCACCAGTAACACGATGAGGATCCGGTATTTGTAAATCAACCCGGGGCGATTCGTATCTAAACTCCAACCCCCTAAAAAGGCAAATCCCAAACAATAAAAGCCCAAATTTACCAGGAAAATTGTTGACCAGGACGCATTGAGGGGTGCAAATGTCAGCGCAGCCGTCCACACTACAACGGAAAATAGTCCGATAATTATCGACCAGATTATCAGACGCTTGCGAAAATGTGGCAGGGTCCATGTGAGCATCCGGTGCTGGTTCTCTCCTACAATACTGCCGATAGTCCCACCGTAAAGTTCAATAAAGAAAAATAAAAAGAATACAGAGAACTGATGTGCGTGGGAAGACAGCGCGTTTTGGAAGAGAAACCAGCCTACACAAGAGGCAATGATAATATAAACAGGGCTTCGCCAGAAAGTGAAGAACGGAAGAATACCCATTACGTGCCCTCCCGAATCAGGATGGGAAATAGCTGGTCGAGGTTCAGCGACTGACTGGTGATATCGGCCTGATAGGTCTGCTTGAATTGATCTGCGTTGCCCAGTGTCTGGTTGATGATCAATTGTGCCTGTACTCCGTTCACTGTTTGCGACAGGATATAAGGTTCAGAAAATTGCTGGGGCAAATTGTTTCCTGTGACTGTCCATTTTGCGTAGGTCTGGTGCAGATCGTCCAGTGATTTGTCGGCTTTGACCACACCTTCGTCGAGGCATACGACCCAATCTACTATTTTTTCGATGTCTCGCAGAATGTGGGAGGAGATCACGATTGTGTTTTCGTCTTCAGATAGGAGTGTCATTAGAAATTTCAACAATGTCTCTCTCGCGATAGGGTCCAGGCCACTGACCGGCTCATCTAAGATCAATAGCT
>JAPPIE010000132.1 GCA_028874765.1 Gemmatimonadota bacterium | reverse complement strand
CCCCCCCCCCCCCCCCCCCCCCCCCCCCCCCCCCCCCCCCCCCCCCCCCCAAAACATTTGTTTTTAATAGGCTTATTTAAAGTAATTTTCATTGGACACAGAACAGTCAAAATTATTGACTTCCAAATAGATCCCGAAAGTGGTATAATACCACATTGAGCAGGGCGACCATTTCCATACCGCTGCGTCTGGGAACCATGCTGATAAACGGGTATCGAAACACCCGTGTAGGATCGGTTTTTACTGCTTGAGTGCCTGTAAAGGAATATAGAGATACCTACTGACGCATGCAAGTTTCTTTTATTTATAAATTTCACACGGGATTACATGCTGATAAGGTACCCACCAAAACAACAAGTATAGGCAATCTATACTTGCTTTTGACACACTCTGTTATCCAAAAAAATTTCTTCTGCGCTCCTATAATAAATGTGCCATGAACAAATCTCACTGGATTATTTCCCCGTCTGTCGATTTGTGCTGTATTTCGCTCGGGTGGCTGGTCTTTTTTGCCGTGCCTTATCTGTCCCCTGACCTCAGTGAGACATTCCGTCTCATTGCGGTTACGTCATTTGTTGCCCACCGGTATTTCACCTTTCCCCTCGTTTATCTCGACCGCATTGAATTTGAACGTCGGCGGTTGATTTATCTCATAACTCCGGTGCTGTGTCTGGGGTTTGTCGCTCTGTGTTATTATTTTCGGGTTGAAGAGCCCGAGATGTTCGCGTTCTGGTATCTTTTTAATTATTTCCATTTTGTTCGCCAAAAGTACGGCATTTTGCGGATTTATTCCGGGAAGGGACAATGGGGGCACAAACAACTCGATGCCTGGACTTCATATCTCTGGGGCATTGCGGGGTTTGGGTATCTGTTTGCTTTTCAGGCCGATGTTGAAGGTCGCGTTATACATTATTTGCATACGCTCATCGGCACGCCGCTTCCCTCTGTGGGGGCGCAGGGGATATATGTCGCGGCTATCGCTGTTACTATTGCGTGGCTTATTTACGAGTTTCGGGGCGCGCAGATCAACTGGCCTAAGTTGCTTTTTTTTGTTTCGGTCGCGTTTATGTATGGCGTTGTGCCCATTTTGTCGTCAGACGCGCTTTTTATTGCGACCAGTTTTAGCCATGCCGCGGAATATATTGCCCTTGTCGCGCTTACGGTTCACAATAAGGCGAGGCTCGATGCGTTTGCGTCGCCTGTGCTGACGCGCGCGGGAAAGCGTATTGTGCCCTATACTACGGGTTTTATTGTTGTGGTCAGCGGCTTGTTATACGGTCTCAAGTTTCTTTCTCTTCCGTTTTTTCTCGTTTTTACGTATGGCACGTCGTTTATGCATTTTATCTACGATGGCATGATCTGGAAGTTGCGTCGCCCCCGAGTTGCGCGGGAGGTTGGCGCGGCGATGAGCGATGGACGATGAGACCTACCCCCGGCCCCTTCCTACAAGGAAGGGGAGCAAAGCGGACCGGTGTGCCTGTCCTGAGCCATGCCCTGAAGCGAAGGGCAAATAAAAAAATGAACAATGAGCAGAAACGCCATTTGAAGGATATCGACCGCGCGGTTGTCTGGCATCCGTTTACGCAGATGCGAGAGTATGCGGATGAGGAGCCTGTTATTATTTCGCACGGCGATGGTGTTTATCTCGTGGATATCGATGGCAATCGCTATCTGGATGGCTTTGCGTCTGTGTGGTGCAATGTGTATGGGCATCGCGTTGCGGAAATTGACGGTGCTATTCGCGCGCAACTCGACCGCGTGGCGCACAGTACGCTGTTGGGGTTGTCCAATATTCCGGCGATTCAACTTGCGGAGAAGCTGGTGCAGATCGCGCCGGGAGGTCTCAGCCGTGTTTTTTATTCGGATAGTGGCGCGACTGCGGTTGAAGTTGCGGTCAAGATGGCGTTTCAATACTGGCAGCAGCGGGCGCATCCGCGTCGAGAGAAGGACTCTTTTTTGCATCTGACGGAGAGCTATCACGGGGATACGATCGGTTCGGTGAGCGTGGGGGGGATCGCGCATTTTCACAGGGTGTATCGCCCTTTGCTGTTTTCTTCTGTTGCCGCGCCTGTTCCGCATCCCTACCGGTGTGAGTACTGCAATGGGTCGTGTGATAGGACGTGTTTTGATACCCTGGAGGAGATTATTGCCGAACACGCGGATCGCCTTGCGGCTTTTATCGTGGAACCGCTGGTGCAGGGTGCCGGGGGCATGCTTATGCATCCGCCGGGTTTTCTCAAATATGCGGCTGAGTTGTGCGATAGGTACGATGTGCTTCTGATTGTGGATGAGGTCGCTACGGGTTTTGGTCGCACCGGGAAGATGTTTGCCTGTGAACACGAAGATGTTGCGCCCGATTTGCTCTGTCTGGGCAAGGGGCTTACCGGAGGGTATCTTCCGGTGGCGGCTACGCTGGCGACGGATGAGATTTACGATGCGTTTTTGGGCGATTATGCGGAGATGAAGACGTTTTTTCACGGGCATACGTACACGGGCAATCCACTCGGTTGTGCGGCTGCGCTTGCGACGATAGAAAAATTTGAGACAGATCGCACGCTGGAGAAATTGCAATATAAGATCGCGTATCTGGCGGAGCAGTTGCAGCGGTTCAGGGATCTGGCACATGTTGGGGATGTTCGTCAGAGGGGTTTTATTGTGGCTGTTGAATTGGTCTTGGATCGGGGAAATAAAACGCCGTATCCCTTTGAAGATCGTATAGGGCATCGGGTGTGCGATGTTGCCCGGGAAAATGGGCTTCTCATTCGCCCACTGGTCAATACGATTGTTCTTATGCCTCCTTATGCTGTTTCCAAAGGCGAGATAGATCAGATGATAGATATTGTTTGCGATGCGATTCAGGTGGTTACAGAAGGGGATGCGAGGTGACGCGGGGGATTTTTGTGACGGGTACGGATACGGAGATCGGTAAGACGGCGATTACGGCCGGGTTGGCTGCGGTGCTGAAAAAACGGGGGATCGATGCAGGGGTTATGAAGCCGATTTCTGCGGGTGGTCGCGCGGATGCAAAATTATTGAGACGGGCTGCGCGGTCGAACGAGTCTCTGGATATTATCAATCCGATTTGCTTGCGCGATCCGCTTTCGCCGAATATTGCGGCTGCGCGGGAAGAGAGGGTGCTCGATCTGGCACCTGTTTTTGACGCTTTTAATCATCTGTCAAAAATTCACGATTGTGTTTTGGTCGAGGGCGTAGGGGGGCTTCTGGTGCCGGTTGCGGATGATTTTCTGGTGGCAGATCTCGCTGCGCGTTTCGATTTGCCGCTTCTTATTGTGGCTCGCGCAGCTTTGGGTACGATTAATCATACGTTGCTTACGATTGAGGCGGCGCGGTCGCGCGGTTTGCAGATCAATAGTGTGATATACAATACACTGTCGCCGGGGGGACCTGATGTGTCGGCGCAGATGAGTCCAGGGGTTGTGACGCGCATTTCCGGGGTTCTGTCGGCGGGTACTGTCCCTTATGATCCGGATGTGGATGTGGATGGAGTTTGCTTGGGCGGGATGGTGGATTTGGTTGAGGCGCATGTTGATCTGGGTTTGATTTTGGGGTGATTGTGACGACTTTATATACTACGTCATTCAAGGGTATTGGGCAGATTACCGTGCGGGAGTTGCGGTTTTGTTTTGGGGATCGCCTTTATAGGGTGCGGACAGACCGCGTGCGGGATTACGATCTGGTGCAGTTTAACTATCGGGGCGATCCGCTCGCGTTGCGCCAGTTGGGTACGGTGGAGGATGTTTTTTTTCATCTTGCGGATGTGCCGCTGAGCGGTGAACGGGAGGATCTCAATACGATAGGTGAGATACCCGATCTGATTCCGGCGCTCAATGTACACAGGCAGTTCAATGGGTTGCCCAGAGGGCGCACAAGATATCGCGTTATTGTTCAGGCGTCCATGCAGGGCTGGCAATCTTACCGTCGCAACCAGATGCAGGGGGCTGTTGAACGGGCTGTGTATCGCCGCTTTCCCAAATGGCGTCTTGTGCCCGATGATGCCCATGTGGAATTGTGGTTGCAACAGACCGGCAGGCAGGTGCGCCTGGGGTTGCGGCTTACGGATCGCACGATGCGCCATCGCACTTATAAGACGGCTAACCGCCCCGCGTCGTTGCGTCCGACTATTGCGCGGGCACTGGTACAGCTTACCCGTCCGGAAGATGGCGATGTTTTTCTGGATCCGATGTGCGGTGCGGGTACGGTTATGATTGAGCGCGCGCTTGCGGGTCGCTATGCTCTAATTCAGGGCGGGGATATTGACGAGCAAGCTGTTGCAGATGCGCTGGAGAATTTTGGCAGTCGCCACAAACCTCGCGATGTTTATCACTGGGATGCGCGTCAATTGCCTCTGCCCGATCAATCGGTTGACAAGGTTGCGACCAATCCGCCCTGGGGCCACCAGGTTGGGTCTGTTTTTGAACTTCGCGCGCTTTATGCGTCTGCTTTTGCGGAGATTGACCGGGTTTTGCGCCCCAATGGCGTTGTTGCGATTCTTTCAAGTGAGTGGAATGCGATTAAAGATGCGCTGGCGCAGACCAATTTGACGCCGATTGAACAGATTAAAGATATCGCGGTGCTGGGCCGGCGCGCCGATATTTTTGTTGTGCAGAAATTTGCGGTTTGACATTTTTCCTACAGGAGATCGAAGCCATGAATATATCTGAAGAAATTGGCACCAAACTGCTTTTTGAAAATGATCGCGTGCGCGTTTGGGATCTCGCGCTTGCTCCCGGCGAGAGTACGGGTATGCACCGGCACGAGAATGATTATTTGTACGTGGTTATCGGCGGGGGGAAACTCCAGGGTGTCTCATCAGATGGCGTCAAACGCGAGGCTCGCGATATGGCGGATGGGCAGGTGCAATGGCGAGATGTCGATGGCGAAGATGTTCACGAGGCCATCAATGTGGGGGATGGACCCTGGCGGAATATTATTGTGGAGTTGAAGGGATAGGGAGCAAGTGGGTCGATTTCAATAGTAAAACTGCGCCGGGTGAAGGGCCGGGGTCTGTTGACACCCTTTTAGATTCGCGCTATATTGCTCGAAAGATCATGCTAATTTATGGAACGGGATAGGGCTTTATGGCACATTCTTTAGATACATCAGACGCCATCATTTCTGAAGCAATTATCGATCAGATTGTGCAAAAAATCGTGGATCAGGTCAATCCGTTGCAGGTGATTTTATTTGGATCTTATGCCAGGGGAATGCCTAATATAGATAGCGATCTGGATTTGTTTGTAGTTGTCGAGTCGAACTTGCCCCGTCATAAACGATCTGCAAAAATTCGTCTGTTATTTTCACCAGCCCCTTGCCCCCTGGATATTCTGGTTTATACACCGCAGGAAGTCGAAAGCTGTTCTGGAGTGGTCAATCATATTGTGACACATGTGATGACAACGGGAAAAATACTGTATGAACGATCCCCAGACCGAGTTTGCACGTCAGTGGCTTAAAAAAGCCGAAAATGATGTGATCACGGCGCGGCAACCCCTGGCATTAACGCACTGATCCATTCTATACCGCTCTCCCAATATCGGGCAAGTGGCACATATCTTTCACTATGCCGCCTGTTCATGGCTCAAAATGTACCCTTTCGCCTTTCATCTGTGCCCATCTGCGAATTTAAATTCAAGTTGTGAACAAGACCACAATACAGCATATTGAAGGCATAATGAGGTGCCTGAGTTTCTTAAAAGCCCTTCTTATCGCGCAATTTTGTGATAATTGGCCTGATATTTGCTTGAGTTCTGATTGTTGCGTTTGTCCAAAATACGACCAACTCTCAGATCTGAGGCATCTCACATGGCAGAATTCGATACGATATCCAAACATCTGATTCAGAAATACCCCAATGACTTTGCTGGCTTTACCCTCGGACGCGAGGACGTTGAAGTTCTTACAGTCATTGACACAGAGCAATACACTGTTGAAGCACGCCAAACCGATAGCCTGATTCGCGTGCGTATGGGTGACGAGGAGGTATTGGTCCACAACGAGTTTCAAACGACTGACAGCACCAATCCGCCTATGGAGCGTCGCATGGCGGGCTATATCGGACATGCGATTCGGCAATACGGTCTGCCGATTTATTCCAATGTGATCTACCTGCGTCCCAATGCGGGGCAGCACGATACCGGGTACTATGTCCAGGCGCATCTCGACTACGAAATCACGATTCGGTATCGCGTGATCAGACTGATTGAGATAGAAGGCGAGCGCGTCCTCGAATCGGGGCAATCGGGTCTGATACCCTTCACGCCATTGATGAAGCCACCTGAAGGAATGACCCCGGATGCGTGGTTGCATCAGTGTATTCACACGGCTCGGACGCGCCCCATTGATCGATCATATAGGGCGGATTATCTCGCAGGCATGGTGGCGTTGAGTGAGTTGGTATATGCGTCTGAAACGATTTCTGATATTATTTTTAAGGAGGGCATCATGGACATCTTACGCGAATCATCACTTTTTCAATCCCTTACTCAGGAAAGTAGAGAGAAAGCCAGAGAAGAGGGTCTTGAGCAGGGTCTTGAGCAAGGCATTGAGCAAGGCATTGAGCAAGGCATTGAGCAGGGCCTTGAGCAGGGCATTAAGCGAGGTGAAAGAGACCGCGCTATTGCAGATATTCTTGATGTGTTGGAGATTCGGTTTGATCTCCCTGCGTCGCATTCCCTATCTGCTCGCATTGCCGCTATTGACGATTTACAACGCCTCAAACAGGTGCTCCGCTCGGCGGTCCAGGTGTCCAGTCTTGAAGCATTTGAACATATGTTGGATGACGCAGTGCCGTGAGATGATGGTTGATAAAAAAAGCGGGTGCTATTTGAGCACCCGCTTTTTTTGCCTCTACCGGTTGGCGAGGAGGTCGTCAACGACGGTTGGGTCGGCGAGGGTGGAGGTG
>JAPPIE010000452.1 GCA_028874765.1 Gemmatimonadota bacterium | reverse complement strand
AGGAGATGTAGATCGCGAGTAATACCGCACACGCCATTCCAAGTGCCAGTCCCGACAGGTTGATCAATGAATAACCCGGGTGTCTCAGGAGGTTGCGGACGGCGATGGTGAGGTAGTTTTTTGCGAGGTAGAGCGTTTGTTTCATGGGGTATGTGGTCTCAATAGGATTATTTGGTCTTTTGTAATCTTACTCAGAGTTTTATATTCGCTCAAGGTTTTTTTAAACTACATAGCAAGAGGGGGCAACCCGATGGAATACGGCAGCCCGATTTTATACAAGCGAGTGGAGATTCCGCCAGAGTTCTGCGTTACAGCAGAGGAGGGAACCTATGGCGGGGATATCCGGATGGGCGATCTGGTGGGAAATGGGCGGGCGGATTTTCTGGTGTACCGGTCGGTTGACGATGCCCATGATGGCGGGGGCATGAAGCCGTGTTTTCTCGGTGCTTTTACCGCGGATGGCGAGGTTCTGTGGCAGGTGGGAGAGGGTGGCGTCCAGCCCAGCCGGCCCGGTCCTGTCGCTATTTGCGATATCGATGGCGATGGCGCTGAGGAGGTTGTTTGCTTTTTTGTCGATCCTGCGGTTGAGGCGGATCCCGATTCGATGGCAAATGTGGTCGTTCAGATTCGGGACGGAGCGAATGGCAATCTCGTGAAACAAGATAGTCCCGCTGAGTTGCGGTCGTGTCGAGGGCGGGGAGCGAATTGGGTACATCAGCGCATTATGATTGCCAATTTCCGCGGGACCGATACCCCTCGAGATTTTGTGATTAAGCTTGGTAGCAGGGTTATTGCCTTTGATGAGGGTCTTCAGGTTCTCTGGACCTATGAATCCGAATGGACCGAGTATAGCCGATGTCCGGCGTACATTCCCTCGGTCGGAGATATTGACGGCGATGGCAGAGATGAGGTCAATGGCGGATATTTTTTATTAGATCACGATGGGACGGTGCTCTGGGAGAAGCAACTTGGTTGGAATATGGATTCGGTATCTATCGCGGAGTGGGATAACGGACAGATGCGTGCCATTTGCTCTGGCTTTGGGCATGTGATGGATGATTGCGGAAATGTGGTTCTGCGTCTCGGGGAGGAGAAGGTTCCCCACGGTCAGGAGGTGAGGGTGGCGCGGTTTAGCGCGCGCGATCCATCTCCCCAGATGGTGATTCGATATCAGGGGCATAACACGGATGTGATGGTTGTGGACACAAAGGGGGTCTGTCTCAACGATTTCCGCCTCAATCCTTCGCCCAACAATACGGGTATGGAGGTTGTGTACTGGAATGGGCCAGATGCGCCTGCACTTCTGTACAATGGCGGGATGCTGTGGCTGCCTCTTGAGGGGGTTTCTATCCCACTGCCGGGTCTTCCGGACCCCAGACCCGTTGGACGCATGGCCTGGTATCACTGCATTCCAGCAGATGTATGCGGAGATGAACGGGAAGAGGTGGTTCTGTACAATCCGTGGGATTCCGCGATCTATATTTATACCCCGCATCCCCTGGACGAGAGTATGTATCGGGGATACCGGTCCTCTGCGAGACAATACAATGTCAGGCTGATGGATTAAGGGCGGTAAGCATCTGTAATTGAAGTGTAGCGAAAGGTGTAATCGGACCTTATTTTTTTGAAGCCCAACGGACTCTGTCAAACCGTTGGGCTTTTCCTATCTTCAGGAGGAGGTGGCAACATGAGTAATTTGAGTTTACTGACCGGCGTTTACGCTGATGTCGAGGCTTATGCCGTGCTGATAGATAGGGTAATTGAACGGCTGGGACGGGAAGGGTCTGATCCAACCAACCCAGACCAGAAGAAACTCGGGCAACTTCTCGTTGATGCCAGTAATCAGGGCCTCGAATCACAATCTCTTGAGGCTCTGACTCTGGACAGCTTGCTACGGTCAAACACCGGTGAGCCTTTGCCAGGTCTGAAGAGGCTTGGCGAGTGCCTGCTCAGTGGCAAAGTTGATATCAGCTATCATAAACAGTTAGAGACGCTTGCCCAAAGACTGGAACAGGAACGGGTGCGGATAGCTCGTCAACTATGGGGATGTTAATGGTCGAGAAATACTTGACTGGGTCAATTGAATAATGATTTTTATGCACGCTACTTATGGAGATAGACAAGTAGATCCTCTGCCGTTTCAAATTCACTGGAAGATCGGCCCTCCCGCTCGTCTCGCTCAGCTTCCCGCTCGCCTTTCTGCCATAATTCCAGCCACCAGTACTTCTGCTCTGGATCGATGAGACCTGCTTTGGCAGCCACGTTGGCTTCTGCCTCGGTTAACCCTTTGGAATTAAGCATGTTCTCGTTGATGGTCTTGATCTTGTCTTTTGCCCGCGCGAGAATCCGCTGTTCTTTTTTTGCAAGCTCTGGAGTACTCAAAGGATTTCCCTCCTGCGTGGTGGCTCAACATGCTGATGGATCAGGTCATGCCAATGGTGCAAGAAATTCCTTGCACTACTGGTAAGTATTTGTCAACAAAATCGTTGATAAATACTACTAAAAAACAATCGATGAGTAATAAAATCATAATAAACAAGTCTTTGCTTGCAGTTCATCGACGAGTACTTTCTGGTTTTCAGAGTAATCCACGGGTATTTCGACGAGGTGTACGCCGCCTTTGGCATAACATTTCTCCAGCAGGGGTACGGTCATTTCTGTGGATTTCACGCGGTGCCCATGCGCGCCGTAGCTGTTGGCGTACATGACAAAATCCGGGTTGTCAAATTCCAGTCCAAAATCGGGAAGCCCCATCCCGTATTGTTTCCAGCGTATCATGCCGTAGGCATTGTCTCGTAAGATCAGGACGACGAGATTGAGGTTGAGTCTTACGGCTGTTTCCAATTCCTGGCTGTTCATCATAAAACCGCCGTCGCCACAGATCGCCATGACCCGCCGGTTGGGATAAAATCGCGCGGCTTCCATTGCCGAGGGCAGGCCCGCGCCCATGGTGGCGAGGGCATTGTCCAGCAAGACGGTGTTGGGTTGCGTGGTCGGGTAGTTGCGCGCAAACCAAATTTTGTACACGCCGTTATCCAGCGCAATAATGCCGTCTTCGGGCATGGCTTTGCGGACGTCCCAGACGAGGCGCTGAGGTTTTACGGGGAAGCTATTGTCGTTTTCTCCTATACGAATGTGTTCCTGAATTTGATCACGGATTCGCATGTAATAGTCAAAGTCGTGCGAGGCTGTTTTGCAGGTTTTGTCGGCGAGGCGCCGGATCGTGTTTGCGATGTCGCCTACTACTTCCAGTTGTGGAAAATAGACATTATCTACCACGGCGGATTGGAAGTTGATGTGGATGACCCGGGTTGCGCCTTCGTCGTGTGACATGAAAAATGGCGGTTTTTCCACGACATCGTGTCCGACGTTTATGATCAGATCGGCGCGTTCAATGGCACAGTGGAGATAGTCGCCATCGGAGAGTGCTGCGGTGCCCAGAAATAGGGGATGGAGGCCGCCAACGACGCCTTTGCCCAGTTGGGTATTGAAAAAGGGGATGCCGGTTTTGTCGAGGAAGTGCGCCACGGATTCCCAGATGCGCTTGCGGTTGGTGCCCGCGCCCAGGAGGAGCAAGGGGCGCGTGGCTTCTTTGATCATTTTTACCGCATCGTCAATGGCGCGTTCATTGGCGTCGCCGCGTCTGCATGTGCTGATGTTAAAGACCGGCGTGGTGTGTTCGTCAACGGGTTCTTCGGCGACATCTTCCGGCAATTCCAGATGTACGGCGCCGGGTCTCTCTTCTTGTGCCAGGCGAAATGCCTCCCGCACCATGGAGGGGATCATATCTACGTTGACGATTTGTCGGGTGTATTTTGTGAGGGGTTCCATCATGCTCACGATGTCGATGATCTGAAATTGGCCCTGTTTGCTCTTTTTGATGGGTTTTTGGCCCGTGATCATGAGCAGGGGCATGCCGCCCAGTTGGGCATAGGCCGCACCTGTGACAAAGTTGGTCGCGCCGGGACCGAGTGTGGCGAGGCAGACGCCGGCTTTGCCCGTGAGCCGTCCGTAGGTCGCAGCCATAAATGCAGCACCCTGTTCGTGGCGGGTCAGGATGAGTTTGATGCTCGATTTGCGAAGGGCTTCCAAAAAGGCGAGGTTTTCTTCTCCGGGTACGCCGTATATATACGCCACGCCTTCATTTTCCAGTGCTTTGACAAATAGGTCCGAAGCGTTCATCGCTTCCTCCGGGTTTATGCGGGGACACTGCGTCCCCTCGTTTTGTACTGGTTGAGCAGGTCGGTCAATTGCGATACGATTTCGGGGTGTTGCGCGTAGAGGTTTTCGCGTTCTCGGTAGCCGGTTTCCATGTCGTAGAGTTGGCCGGGGGCATCATCTGGCGGGTCGTCGGGATAATCATTGCCGCCGGAGTTTTGATGGAGGAGCAATTTCCATTTGCCCTGGCGGATGGCAAATTCGCCTTTGGAAGAATGGTGTACGGTGGCTTCGCGGATGGATGGCGCGTTCTGGTCTGTCAGGACGGGTAAGATGCTGCAACTGTCTTCGCCAGCATTTTCGGGAAGGGTATGGCCGACAATGTCGGCGGCTGTTGCGATGAGGTCTGTGAGACATATTGTTTCGGCGCTGAAGGATCCTGCGGCGACTTTTTCGGGCCAGCGGGCGATGAAGGGGATGCGATGCCCGCCTTCCCAGTTGTCGCGTTTGCAGCCGCGGAAGTGATAGGCGCTGTAGTGGTTGTATTCTTGTTTTCGCGCGTGCATAAAGCGTTCGGGTCCGTTGTCGCTGGTGACGATAAAGAGGGTGTTGTCGGTGGCGCCGACTTTTTCAACAGCGTCCATGATTTGCCCCACCGCCCAGTCGCATTCGACAACGAAGTCGCCGTATTTGCCGGCCTGGCTTTTGCCTGTGAATGCTTTGTTTGGCGCGATGGGTGTGTGTGGACCGGTTACGGGATAGTAGAGGAAAAAGGGCTGTTTGTCTGCTGCGGTTTCTTCGATGAAGGAGACCGCTTTTTTTGTGAGATCCGGGATGACATGTTCGGGTTTGAGGCCCGGGGCAGCGTGTCCTTCGCGGCCAAAGAGGCCCCTGGGAGCACGGGCTGTTGGTTCACAGATTGTGCGGTTGTTTTCGAGATAGACATAAGGCGGCATGTCCAGAGATGCGGAGATGCCGTAAAAATAGTCGAATCCGAGATCGCATGGTCCGCCGGTAAATGGTTGGGTGAAGTCTATGGCTTCGCCACGGTCCCATCCCAGTCTGTAATCTTCGAGGTTCTGGACGCCTTTTTTGCGCGTCCAGTTTAGTCCCACATGCCATTTGCCGATGCAAGCGGTGTGATATCCGTGTTGTTTGAGCAGGGATGCGACGGTCAGGCGGTCGGGTTCGATGAGGGGTTCTGAGTATCCGTTGAGGACGCCATTTTGCAGTTGGGTGCGCCAGCAATAGCGTCCGGTTAAGACGCCGTAGCGCGAGGGGGAGCACACGGCGGAGCAGGAGTGGACATCGGTGGAGCACATGCCTTCTGAGGATAGGCGGTCCATATTTGGGGTTTGGATTTTGGATTTTGGATTGAGGTAGCTGATGTCCCCATAACCGAGGTCGTCAAAGAAGATATAGACGATGTTGGGATTGGGCATTGGGTCTCCTATAAGGTTTATTCAGCGGGCGCGATGAAGATTTTGTCGCCCTCTTTACACCCAAGTGTCTTTGAGGCGTTCTCGTAGTTGCGAGCAATCCTCAAGCGACCTTCCACTGTCAGGAATGCAACCCACTCTCCCCGCGGTACGTCTCCATAGGTGGTGGCAAGCAACACTGTGAACGTCTGCTCCCCATAGCTGACCTGAAAACGGGTTTTGGGTGAGATGCCAAGTTGCTGCAGGTCGCCCTCGATAAATTCGGTGTTGATGTTGCCGTAGGTCGAGGAGATGCTCTCTATTTTTGTGTAAGCGCCTCCTTCCACAAATTCCGCAGACGACACATGGTTCGGAGCGATGGTCGCATCTTTGTCTCGTTCAATCGTGCCGGTGTCCAGATAGGCGTCGAGCGCACGCAACGCGGTTTCCCGTTCGATCTCTCTGAGGTTCACGTGTCCGTCGCGTGCCACAGACCAGAATACTGGTACACTCGGTGCCTTTGCCGCTTTCTGGATATACGCCTGGGGTCCCTCCGCTTCACTCTGGTTACTGACGAAGAGCAACGGGAGACGTGGGGTGTAATTCCATTCGTGGGGTTGCTCTGCATCTCGCACTTGCAGTGCCGCCCCCAACGCGAGCAAGCCGTCATAACCTTCGGGAGCGGTTTCGGCGATCAGGGTCACGATCGCACCGCCCATTGAGCTACCCTGTACAAGCAGACGTTTGGGCGCGCCATAAGTTTGGACAATGTGCTGGCGTAGCAGTTCGATGTCCGCTACCGCATCGACGACGATCGCACCGTTGCGGCGGTAGCTGGTAGATGCGATCATCCAGCCATCGGCGAGCAAATGCTGGTACGTGGGAGACTCTGTGCGAAAATCGGCGCTCAGGGACGCATCTTCGGGGCGATGGCCGTGCGCCAGCATCAGGAGTTTTCCGTTCCAGGACTCCGGTATGGCGATGACGAATTTTGATTGCTGGAGTTGACCTGCTTCGGTGCGAAATTTAACTGCCTCTGCGGCTGGGGCGAGCAGTCCGCCGATGAGCAGGAAACAGCATATCCCTTGCACGAGTGTTAAACGGTAGATCGTTTTCATGATGGCTCCTAAAAAATGTGGCAGGACAACCACAGGGGGTTGTCCCTACGTGTAATAATCCTGTGTTATGTAGGGGCGGTGCCCCTGTGCCCGCCCAGCAGACCATACCTCCAGAGGTCTGTTATGTTCCAATGGTGTTTTGATCGGTATCATTCTGTTCTTTGAGGATTTGCTTTTGGAGGTATTCGGGCAATTTTAGGACGCGCTGGAAGTAGGTGGGTTCGTCAAAGCGCAGGTTGTTGTTTTTGAAGA
>JAPPIE010000327.1 GCA_028874765.1 Gemmatimonadota bacterium | reverse complement strand
GGTTTCCCCGAAGGCAACATCCGGGGCATTCGCCTGGATGTCTGGGAAGACGACGGTTCCGACGAGTTCAAGCAAACTCTGCAACGTATCGATCAGCAGGGTCCGTTTATGGAAAAATAGTTATGCATACCAGCACTCTCTTAATCTCTCAGAACTTTGAATACTGGCAATCTGGCGAAAACGGCTTCACTTGCGTCGATTTTGAGACCTTCTGTCCGGACTACCACGAATTGGATCGCACGGGTGTCATCTCTCCCCATCTTGAAGATGGCATACTGCACACCGGGTATGCACTTCTGGCACTGACCACCGCCTTTTACGATATCTGGCGCGCACGCACGGATGATTTTTTTATTTATCCCCAGCACTTTGCCCTCCTGGACATCACCAGAGGAGGTGTCAACACGGGATGCGGACGCCTGCCACTTGAGGAAAATACGCTGGGCAGTCCCTGGGGCAACTTAGACGTCTGGCCCGACTCGAAATGGATTCCCGCCCATGGCAGCGTTTCCGGCATGCTCAAGAAAGCGTTTGACCTCCAGATCAACCGCCTATTCTGGCCTGAGACCTTCCGCCCAAACCGCGAAGAAAAATCTCTACCTGCTTATGCGGTCCAAATGCTCCGTACCCACCTGAAAGCTGTCTATTATTACAACACCTCCGGACCCAATATAGAAATCCATGCCGCTCAAAACGTGCAGGATCTCCTTCTGACGAGCCTCGATAGACTGTCTGACATAGATGGCCTATCAATACGACACTCTCTTCAGAGACATGTTCTCGAAAACCCACAGACCGATTATTGTTACGTCGAACAGTATCGCAAAGTAGATCTGGATCATTTTCTCAACGACATGGCAGATTGCTTTGAAAATGCCTGATTGAGACTCGCATAATTTTTTCCTGGGGGGGAATTATTTGGCTAACGGTCAACTCCTACACCTGCTAACCGCCCGCGCCGAGTCTAAAAATCCCCTTCGCGTGGGCCTCATCGGCGCTGGAAAATTCGGCACCATGTTCCTGGCCCAGGCCCGTCGCGTTGCGGGTCTGCACGTCCTGGGTGTGGCCGATCTATCCCTGCACCGGGCGCGTGAAGCCCTCACGCGTGCTGAGTGGCCGCTCGAACAATTTGACGCAATCGACTTTGATCACGCCCTCAAAACCGGTACCACCTATCTCACCGATGACGGCGATGCCCTCATCCGGGCGGACGGTCTGGACGTTCTGGTTGAAGCCACAGGCAATCCTCTCTCAGGCATCCACCACGCCCTTCAGGCCATCGAACACGGGCGCCACCTGGTCATGGTCAATGTCGAAGCAGACGTTCTGGTCGGCCCTATCCTGGCTCAACGTGCAGCATCCGCTGGCCTCGTGTACACCCTCGCCTATGGCGACCAACCGGCTCTGATCTGTGAACTGGTTGAATGGGCTCAGTCCAACGGCTTCGACATTGTCTGCGCTGGCAAGGGCACCAAATACCGGTCCGATTACCACACATCCACTCCTGATACTGTCTGGGAGCACTACGGTTTCGATGCTGAAACCGCTGCAAAAGACGGTTTGAACCCCCGTATGTTCAACTCCTTTTTGGACGGTACAAAATCCGCCATTGAAATGGCCGCTGTCTCAAATGCCACCGGCCTGAATCCTCAGCCCGAAGGTTTGAAATTCCCGCCCTGCGGCATCGACCAGCTACCCGATATTTGCCGACCTCATAGCGACGGGGGGCAGCTTTCTCACAAAGGAACCGTCGAAGTCGTCTCCAGCCTGCAACGAGATGGAACGCCTGTAGATCGGGATCTGCGCTGGGGTGTTTACATCACCATTGAAGCCCCTGGCGACTACATCCGCCGCTGTTTCTCCGAATACGGCCTTCCCACTGATTCCACTGGGCGTTACACCGCTATCTACCGCCCCTACCACCTGGTTGGCATGGAACTTACCACCAGCGTTTTGCGCGCTGGCTTGCGCGGCGAAGCCAGCGGCGCGCCCGTTGTTTTTAATGCAGACGTTGTCGCCACGGCAAAACGCGATCTCTTACCGGGAGAAGTCCTGGACGGTGAAGGTGGCTACCGGGTGTACGGCAAACTTATACCGGCTGATCAAGCTCGTACATCCAACACCTTGCCCATCGGCCTGGCTCACGATCTCAAGCTAAAACATAAAATCGCCGCGGGGCAACCCATACACCAATCCGATGTCGAATTTGACAAAGACAACGCCATTCTCCGCCTCCGTCGGGAAATGGTACAACGCTTTGCAGAATCCCTGCGCCGTTAAATTAAAAATTAGGATATAGGAGAACACATCGATGGCATCCGTAACCTTTAAAGGCGTCTTTCCAATCCTCGTCACTCCATTCGATGACCATGGCAACCTCGATCTGGAATCCTTTGATCGAATGGTACGCTTTATGGCGGATATCGGTGTAAACGGCGTTACCATCATTGGCGTCCTCGGTGAATCCAACCGAATGCTGGATGCCGAACGGGAACAGCTTATAAAAACCGCTGTGGATGCTGCAGACGGTCGCATCCCCGTTATCGCGGGCACGAGCTATAGCGGCACACGGGCGACCCTTGAACTCAGCCGGATGGCCGAATCTCTCGGCGCCGCCGGTGTGATGGTTACCCCCTCGCGCGAATCCGTGCCCAACGAAGACCGCATTTTCGAATTTTTCCAGCAGGTGGCCGAAGGCATTTCCATTCCCATCGTCGTACAGGACCACCCCGCCTCCACCCAGGTCCACATGTCTGTCTCCCTCATTCTGCGCCTCGTCCGCGAAATTCCGCTCGTCGCCTGTATTAAAGAAGAGGCCGTGCCCACCCCACCCAGGATTACCGCCCTCTTAAACGGCATTGGAGACCGTGCGGTCACCATTCTCACTGGCCTCGGCGCTCTCTACGGCGCCTTTGATCTTGCCCGCGGCGCACACGGTTTTATGACCGGCTTTGCCTTTCCCGAAGTTCTGCTCGCCCTGGTCCGGAGCGCTAAAAATAAAGACTTTGACGCCGTACACGATATCTATCACCGATACCTGCCGCTCATCGTGTACGAACAGCAGCCGGGGGTGGCCCTCCGAAAAGAGATCTTCCGCCTGCGCGGTCTTATCGCCAGCAGCTACGTGCGCCATCCCGGCGCAAATATTGACCCAACCACTGCCGACCACTTGAAATCACTCTTGCACAAAATGCTGCCCGGCATGGATATTACGAGACCTATCGAGGTGTGATAGGTGTGCTGTTGTGGTGTAAGAAAAACCCCTCAAGGAAAGAGACACGTTTCTACCTACGACACCTCTGTGCGGAATAGGGGGCGAAGTTTTGCGAGGATAGCGTCGAGTTCGCGGTGGTCGTCTTCATCCATTTTTGTGCTGCCGGGTGCGCGCATGCCGCTTGTTTTGAAGATGCCCCGGCGAATGAGTACTTCTTTGACCAGGCGGAGACCGAGGATTTGGATCAGGTTGGTGAGTGGAAGGAGTTGATCGAAAAGATCGCGTGCTCTGTCTTCATCGCCTGCTTGAAAGGCATCCCAGATATCAACGTGAATATCCACAACCGGGGCGCCGGGCATAAAGCCACTGGCGCCTCGTCGCATTTCTGAGATCATCCAGCGGCACCATGCCCCGCCAAAAACGCCCTGACAGTGATCACCTGCTTCGGCGACAATGGCACTGATGTGATGTGCGCTGGGGTTGGCTTCTTCTTTGACGTAGATGAGGTGCTCAACTTCGGTGAGCAGGCGAACGAGTGCGGGAGGTTGCATGCCAGTACCTGCGTTCTGGATGAAAATGGGCAATTGTCCCGCGTTGGAAATGGCCTCGAAGTAGCGGAGGTTTTCGTCGGGTCCTCCGCTGCCCATATAGGGGGGCATGGCGATGACGGCATCGGCACCTGCGCGTCCGGCATGGGCGGCGTGTTCGGTGGCTGTGGAGATATTTGTGCCGGCCACACCGGTGATGACGGGCGTGCGTTTGTCGGTTTTTTTGACGACAATTTCGACCAGGGTTTGTCGCTCTCGGTCGGAGAGATATTGAAATTCACCTCCGAGCACGGGAAAGACCAGGCCACCTGCACCTGCGGCGATGCAGAAGTCGATTTGCCGCTCCAGGCTTTCGATGTCGAAGTCACCGGATTCGGCAACGGGTGTTTGTAATACGGGCAAGATACCGCGGATGGGATCGCTCACGGTGGTCTCCTGTAGGTTAGAATTGCTGGCTGCTAATAATCGTACGATAGCGAAATATTCCAGCGGCGCGATAGGCCGAGGAATACGCGGGCACTCGCTGCGTCGTGATTGTTGCCGTCATCTGCATCGGACACGTAGCGTTCGTCGAGCAAATTGAAGACGTGTAATTGCAGTTTCACTTTGCCATTGCCAAATGTATTGCCGGGCAGGGTGTAGCCCGCATGCAGATTTACCAGGTTGTAATTTGGGAGTTGCCAGGATTGTTTTCGGTCGTTGGCGTCTGTTCGATTGGCGGGATCAAATTTGGCGTAGTGATCCATAAATCGCCGCAGATTCAGCGAGGCGTAGAGGCCGCGTGTGGGAAATATTGTGCCGCTCAGCGCAAGGGTTTTTTGTGCCGAGTCGCCCACTTTTAGACCTTTGGCATAGACTTGAAAGTTGCCGATAACAGATGGGTCTTCTTCGGGGGAAAATGTGACATTGGCATCGTTGAGCCATTCCCAATTGCCCAGCGATAACATACCGCGCACTTCCAGCATGGAATGGGGGCGCGCTTTCAGGTCGAACTCTATACCTGTGTGCCGCGCGTCAATACCGTTTAGCAAAAATCGAAAGCTCTGGTCGAGTTTTTCACTATAAATGCTTTTGGGCCACGAGCGGTCTATCCATCTGGTGTAATAGAAATTTGTGTTTGCTGTCACTACGCCGCGCTTGAAATAACCAGTGCCCAGTTCAAAAGAAGCGACTTTTTCATTGAATGTGGGATCGTAGAGGCTGTTGTCATAGTGATAAACAGAGTCGAATTTGGGGGCTGTTGAAAGCCAGCCGATATTGGCATATACATTGATTGCGGGGGTTGCGTTGTAGTTGCCGCCCACTTTTGCGGTGTAGCCTTTGAAGTTTTCCCAGTCTGTCTGATCCCAGTCGCCATTGACCTTTGCACGGAAATAGTCGATGCGTTTATAACCGGTTATGGATCCCGATGTGCTCAAAAATGCCGTAAAGTTGTTAAACCGACCTTCGAGTTGCGCAAAACCACCGCCCCAGCGCGTGAGACCGTCGTTGTGGTAGGATACTTTGTCACCGAGCCGTTTGACGGCGGTGGTGGCATTTCTATCCCAGGGAAAGACGTAATAATCGGCACCGAGCAGATTGCGTACTTCGCGCCAGTGTTGCCCTCTGTAATAGCGCAAATCTATGCCAAAGGCCAGCGTGTAGATGTCGCTTAAACGGTATTCGGCCGTACCCAAGTATCCATACCAGAAGTGCTGGTTGACCGAGTTTCGGATGACGGTTCTCGCCGCAATTTCACTGCTGCCCACTTCACCTGCACCTACCAGGTCGGGATGGGCTTCCGACGCTGTTTGGGTGTTTAATTCATCGGCAACGCGTTGCCAGTTGATGCTGCCATCGGGTAACGAGCGCGGGTTGGTGCCCAAACGTCCTGTGCCACCGCCTTTGCCGCGCGAGAAATAAAATACGTTGGACAGGATGAATTGTTCGTTGGGTGTCCAGTACCAGTTCAAATTGATCTGGGGTTTGTGGTAAAAATTCTCGCGTTCCATGATGATGCCACTATCGCGCGCATCGTGTACCTGGCCGTTGTAGTACTCTTGATAGGTTGAAAAAGGCGAGCGTCCCCAGTTGGGGTTGTAATCGATACCGTAGTTTCTCGCATCCGAAACATCAATGCCCAGGGATCGGGCGTAATCGGCATCAAAGGTTGCGATAGATTGCTTGTAGAGGCGATGCCCGTGGCGTTGCGGTGCGCCTACGACAAACAGGTCAATTTTTTGTGTCTCAGATGCTAAAAAGCTCAGTGCGCCAAAATAGGACCACGCCGATGTCCATGCTTGATCGGGCAGACCGTCGCCGATTTTGCGCGTGAGACCGAGAGTGAAAGCGGTTTTGTCGTTCATCAAACCCGATGAAAAATTGACTGTGGTTTTGTAAAAGGCGTTGTTCCCCGCCTCCTGTTTGATTTTGAACCCGCGCTGTTGACGGGCGATGTCGGTGACAATGTTCATGGTGCCACCCACTGAGGCTATTGCCAGATTTGAGGCGCCCAATCCGCGCTGGACCTGGATTGATGACGTGACGTCGCTCAGCCCATCCCAGTTGGACCAATAGACCCAGCCGTTTTCCATATCGTTGACTGGTACGCCGTTGATCATGACGGCGACGTTGCGCTGGTCAAATCCCCTCACATTGATGCGAGAATCACCAGGGCCTCCACCTTGCTCGGTTGCATAAACGCCCGGCGTATCATTCAAAATCATCGGGAGGTCGCGCGAGCCGAGTTTGCGCTCCATATCAGCTTTTGGAACGTCTGAGAAGGCAACGGGTGTTTCGCGCAATTTGGCGCGGTCGGCAACGACGGTGACTTCTTTGCCTCGAAATGCTTCGGGTATGAGTTCTATAAATAACTCGGCAGCATCCGCTTTTACAACGATGGCGTTGCGATATTCTTTGTATCCTACAAAACTTATGACGAGTGTATAGCTGCCTTCGCCGACTCTGCTAATCTCAAATTGCCCATCGAGATCAGCAGTAGTTCCTCGCCCAACACCTTCTAAATACACGTTTGCGCCCGGCAGGGCTTCACCGGTTTCGGCATCGCGCACTTTGCCTGTTAACTCGGCGGCAGACAGGGTTGAATGGGCCAGGAATAATAGAGCCAAAAACATAATCAGTTGCTTCATATTGTATCTCCTTAAAAAATGGGACACATACGCTATGTGCGGCGTATTGGACGCTGTTGTTGTGCTAATATATACAATTTTATATTAAAATTCACGATCTGGTACTTTCCAGTTGGCGTGCCAGACA
>JAPPIE010000004.1:4166-7021 GCA_028874765.1 Gemmatimonadota bacterium | reverse complement strand
CAAAAAAATAACCCCATACCGCTAATACCCGTGGATATAATGCCCACCTTCTGAAAACCAGATCAAATCAATTACAAAAGAACACCCCACGGCAAATACATACCCCACAATCAACCCATAACAACACGGCTTAACCCTTCGATAAAGTGATATGCCCCCAAAACTGAGAACCAACAATTTGCCCAACCACACCAGAAAAATATCCAGTACATACAGCCGAACATAACCGCTCGACATCAGCATCACACCCAACGGATGAAACGGCCACCAGGCAAATCGGCTCTGCATCACCTGAATAACGCCCGCAACCACACCGCCCAGAACCCACACACCAATTTTTCCCGGATCGGTCACAGTCGGATTCGTTTCTGCAACCGCCTTGGCAATCCCCTCGTACATCCCTACCGGAGCACCTACCAGAGACCAGGTGCGGAAAGTACTCCCCCCCGATTCATAGCAGATGGAAACCGTGTAGAGAATTGCCGATAGCATCCCCAGCATCAAGCTCCCAATTACCACCCATCCAACCCGCTTCGCCGGCCTCACCAGGCGTTCCACATGGGGTAGCGCAGCTGGCAGTCTCCAGCCAGCCAGTAAACGCCAGTTCACCAGCCGAAGCCCCACCTGCGTGGCGTCTTGCATCCGACTGGCACCCACTGTTATATCCAGAATCGACGTACCGAAACTCGGAAACAAATACGCAAACCCACTCGCCGCCAAAAACTTCATCACCACCAGAATACTCGCCCAGAAAAGCAACAGCCAGGCCAGCCCAATCCCCGCGCTATAACCCGCGCTGTACAGCCAGAAAACCATATAAATACCGCCGCCCAAAATCCCAAACAGGGCTAATCGGGGAGACAAAATCGCCGTTTCCTCCTCCCCGCTTATGGGCGGACGCAACACCTGCCGAAAAACCTTTCGCAGATGACCGCGAGCAACCCAAATTGCCCAGATCGCCAGTCCCATGCTCACGCCATGGGTGAACAAGCCCAAAATTGCAGTGGGTTTAGCCTCTTGCCCGGCCAACCCCACGGAAAATCCAACCCTGGACATCCCGTAAAGTCCCACCTGCCCGACCAGCCACAAAGACCAGATACTGAACAAGATATTCAAATCGCACAAAAATGTGAACCCCAGCACAGGGGGCAAAAGCCGATAAGAGAACGGCTGCAAATAACGCGACAATGCAGCACCCCTGGGACCCCTTGGACCGTAATAAGGGTCAAAAATCGCCAGTCTGGGAAAACCCGGCGTCCAGTATTCGATCAGATTCCACAACAATGGGAGAGCAGCCACGACAAACCCCACCCAGAACAGCCAGTTCCGCATAAACGGAGGCCAGCCGCGCTTGCCATCGAACCCTTCCGTCAAATTGAGCGGAACCTGCGCCAGGGGATACGTCAGCCGTTCGTGCCGAACCCACTGCTTCTGGAACACCGCCGTCAAACCCAGCCCAATAGCCGTCATCGCCAACCCGGCGGACATTGCCCAAAACACAGGGGCTATCCACGCCCCCCACGGCACTGTCGCACCTTCCTCCAGACCCAGAAAAAATCCCTCCGTTACCCCGGGAAAATTCGAAGGAAACATCCACCAGGGCAAATAGTCAAAAATCAACTCCTGCCACCGGTTCTCGGGCGACGCATAATATCTCGGCGCCGCCATCGCACCAACCCACTGTGTAATCCAGTTATACCCTGCAAACGACCCACCCACCCAGAGCATACTCAACGCCAGCCTCAACTCTGCAGAAGTCATGGACAAGCGGGGCGCGAACCGCTTCAAAAAAGCATTCACCAGAAGCCATGCCACAAAGGGCAACAACACCGCCAGAGGCAGATTCGCCATCGCCATATGTGCAGAACGAGATTTGAACTCCAAAAACGTTGCGGCAACACAGGCAAAAACCAATGTGACCGAGAAAAGCACCACGACGGTCCAGCGCAAGCTATCCTCGGCCAACTCCGATGAAGGGAAGAGTTTCCTTTTGATTTCAGCCATTTTTCACACTACTCCACTGCACCGTAATGCGGTCCCCATTCCGCCGCAATCTCTCGACCAAGAGCCTCAAGAGCAATACCATCCGCTGCGTTCAGCGGCGTAAATCGCCGCGCCCATTCCAGATTCTGCACAAGCTCTGCCTCCGAAAACATGCCGATCACAGCAGTGCAAACGCCGGGCAATCCCAACGCGTAACGCAATGCCAACTCGTGATCGTGCGATCCATGCGCGGCCAAAGCCGAAGTCCTGGGCGTTTGATACGTCATTCCCCGTGCTCCGCCGTAAACCTTCATCGCCGCCACGCCCACATTCTGTTCATACGCCAGAGGCAACACCTCATTCTCAAAATTATAAGTATAGCGATCCGCGAGATTTATGGCGAGCATCACCACATCTATATCCGCCTCCCGCAATACGCGGGCGGTCCTCCAGGGTGCATTGTGCGCTGTAACCCCAATAAATCGCGTCCAACCCCGCCGCTGGGCTTCCCGCAGCCCTGCCAGCGTACCATCGGGAGCCAGCACCCGATCTACATCTCTATTTCCCATCGAATGCACGTAAACCAGATCCACGTGATCCGTCTGCAAATCATTCAGTGCCTTCTCCAATATCTCCAGAGCGCGTTCCGCTTCATCCGCCGCTGTCTTGGTCACCAAAAACACCTCATCTCGCCGCTCCGCCATCACCTGCCCCAGTTGAACATGCGCCCGACCATATCCGGGTGCCGTATCGATATACGTTACCCCCAGATCAATCACCTTATGGCAAAGTGCAATGGCGTCCTCATCCGAAAGTCCCATCCCGCCGGGGGCAGATCCATACCCCAAAATCGGCACCTGCTCTCCGGTCTT
>JAPPIE010000004.1:2272-4066 GCA_028874765.1 Gemmatimonadota bacterium | reverse complement strand
TTATGATCGGGAAGCATTGCCACTCGCCCTGAATACCAGCGCACCGGAAAACGTCACCGAGTACTCTCTGACCGAATTCGGAGAACTTCGCAGCTACTTCGGAATGCCCAAGGAGGGACCGATTCCCGAAGATCTGGCGCGCACATTGGTCCACGGCTACTGCGCGTGTGTCTCGTATATGGACGCGCAGGTCGGGCGCGTACTCGACGAAGTCGAACGCCTCGGCCTCAAAGAGAACACAGTTGTAATCCTGTGGGGAGATCACGGCTGGAAACTCGGCGAACACGGCAGCTGGTGCAAGCATACGAACTTCGACATCGACACACACGCCCCAATGATCGTCCATTCGCCAGAACGCGGCAAATCGGGCGCAAAGGCATCCGGTCTTACGGAATTCGTCGATATGTACCCGTCGCTATGCGACCTGTGCGATCTCCCACTGCCCGATCATCTCGAAGGCCAGAGCTTTGTCCCCTTGATGGAAGATCCCGACAGAACATGGAAACAGGCGGCTTTCAGCCAATATCCACGCACGGGCGTGATGGGCTACACTATCAAGACGGAAGATTTTCGCTACACAGAGTGGCAATCAAGAGAGACGGGAGAGGTAAAAGCGCGAGAGCTTTACGATCACCGGGAAGATGCGGCGGAAAACATCAATGCCGCAGAAGATGTTCGCTATGCCGAAACAGTGACCGAACTCGAGAAAGTGATAGAAAAAGGCTGGGAAGCCGCGAGAGCATAACCCGGATGCGGATTGGGGTCTCCAACCAAGGCTGGACTGAGTTTTCAGGTCAACGACCTTGAAGCTTTGTGTCCCGGGTGATGGCGTTTGGAGGTATTAGGGGTTGGAAGAATCAAAAACTGAGGAAACTTAGAGAGAAATCGCCACGGAAATCGCGCTGGTATGCTTGCGATAAAAACCGCCGGTTCGGCGGGCGCCGTTGCGGGAAAACCCGTATTGCAATGAGAGATCCAGCCGATTCGTCAACTGCCGGGACAACTTCAGTACCAAAAGCGTCTGTTCGTATTCATCCACCTCCGAATCCCAACCGGGCAGTGGCACCAGCGGATCATCATACCTGCGAAGCTGGAGGTTTGCCAGCATCTGCGCATCGAACTGGAAACCCAGATGTCGCACCAGAAGCACCTGCATCCGGTGCGCTTTAAAGCCATATCCGTAGCTGTTGGATGTATTGTGGAGAAATCCATAGACGAGATCAACGAGCACCCCGCGATAAAGCTGTATGCCTGCCGAAATCTCGCGCAAAAGATCCGATTGCGCAAATCCCAATTCATCTATCCTGCCTCCTGCGTCAACCGCCAGAGCAGCGCGATTGTAATCCAACCACCGCCAGATCCCTGTCAATCGAGCTCGAAATCGCCGGGATTTCCCGTACTGGACACCCGCACCCACTTCGTTCGAAATCACCTCTGGCAATCGCATATCCCGAGAATCATGTCCTCCAAAGCGATAATACAGATCGCTTGTAAACCCCTGTCCAAAAACATATTGGATACGTCCTTCTAAAGCGCCGCGCAAATATCCTTCTTCCCCCGGGACCCGGTTTACAATTTTTACTTTCAACACGCCGCTGCCTGCCAGCCTCACCCGGCGCCCCACGCGCGAGGACGCAGTTACGTTTAAGTGGTTGGCCAACACTGCGCCGGATTCTCCGGACATTGATCGCTCCGCAGTCCAGAATCGTTTGGCACCTACCTGGTACCGAAGCCAAACAGAACTCCGGGGACGCTTGCGCAAATCACCCGAATACGCAAAGTAAAACCGGCTGA
>JAPPIE010000004.1:0-2172 GCA_028874765.1 Gemmatimonadota bacterium | reverse complement strand
GTTCGTCCGTCACCCCTGCTGCCGTCACCGCATCGGGCAACGCATTTTCTGGTGCCGGGCCCGCCTCATCGAGCAACACACCACCCGTTCCCTCGACTGCCTGCCCGGGCGACAGAGAACGCCCTTCGAGCACAGCCTCATCAAAAAAATCCAACTCCCCTCTCAATATAGCCATCCGCACCCGCAATCTGCGCTCTTCCTCCAACCGTTTTATCCGCTGCACCACCGCATCTGTTTTCACCCGTGTTTGAGTCGCCATATCCTCCATCAGGTCGGCTTTCTGGCGAATCTCATCTGGTCCGTCATCCTCCCGCACCACCAGCATCTGCGCCTCTGCCAGACGAATTTCCATCCCCCCTTCCTCCAGTGCGCCTCGCGCCCGCTGCAAGGCTCTCAACCGGCCAGCCCTATCGGCATCCGGCTCTTGCTCCAGCGCTGCAATGGCTACGCCGATCTCTCGATCATAGTGCGCTCGCAGTGTTTGCCGCAGGTGGGACAATGCAGTCCGAACCACTTCAAAGGCCCTGTCAACCCGCTCAATACGATCCGCGAGTTCCAGTGTTTGCCTCAGCGCCTGCTGGAGTGTCTCCGCAACGCCCCCAGTATCGGCGCGCTTCAAGCGATAAATCTGGTTTGCCAGCGTGTCCAGTCTGACCGCCAGGATCGCCCGTTGTGTGAGCAAAGAATCTCTAACTTCCTCCAACCGCGTGTGCTCGGTCTGCAGGCTGTCGAGCGATTCAGCCGCCGCTGAAAACGACAAGCTCCAAACTAAACTATTGAAAAATAAACATCTATAGATATATCTCATCACAATTCTCATAACGATTATCCCCTACCCCGATCTATGAAACCCGCCCTTTATGTCAGCCCGTATTTGTCCAGTTTATAATAAAACGCGCTGGTTTTGATACCCAGCATCTCCGCCGCCTTCGTTTTAACCCCTCCGGCCTGTTCCAGTGCTTGTTCAATCAATTGCCGCTCCAAATCTTCCAGCCTTCGGGTCAAAGGAATCGCACTATCCTCAAGTTCCTCAGCGGAAACATCTGCTCGTGACGCCTCCACATCCAGCGGCAGGTCGTTCACATCCACGACATTGCCGTCGGCCAGCACAAGGGTGCGCTCGACCACATTCTCCAGTTCCCGCACATTGCCGGGCCAGGTATAGGACACCATCGCAGCCATCGCCCGGTCTGTCAATCGTTTCAAGGGCCGGTTCATCTCTTCACATTTCTTATGCAAAAAGTGTCCCACCAGATCCGGAATGTCCGCCTTGCGATCCCTCAACGGGACCAGGCGGATCGGAATCACCTCCAACCGATAAAAAAGATCCTCTCGGAATGTGCCCTCGGCCACCATTTCTCTCAACACCCGATGTGTGGCTGCAATCACACGTACATCCGCATGAAGCGTCTCTTCTCCCCCTACCCGATCGTACTCCTTCGCCTGTAACACCCTCAGAATATTCACCTGAGCCTCAAGGGGCAAATCCCCGATCTCATCCAGAAAAATCGTACCGCCTTCAGCCAGCTCAAACTTTCCCTTTTTTTGACGAATTGCTCCGGTAAATGCGCCCTTTTCGTGGCCGAACAATTCGCTTTGAACCAGTTCTCTCGGCAGTGACCCGCAATTCACCTTTACAAACGGCCCTTCCCGCCGGGCACTTCTGCGATGAATCGCTCTGGCAACCAATTCCTTACCGGTTCCACTCTCGCCGTAAACCAGCACTGCAGAATCCGTTTCTGCCACCTTTTCAACCATCTCATACACCGTTTTCATAGGCCTGGATCGGCCCACCATCTCCCCAAAATTAAACCGTACACCGATCTCGTCCCGTAAATACTGGTTCTCTTCGTCCAGGCGATCCCTCGACTGACGCAATTCCCGATGCTTCAAAACCTTCTCCACCCTCAGCCGCAACACATCGTACAATGCATCGGCTTTAACGACAAAATCTGCAGCTCCTTTTCTCATGGCTTCGACCGCCACATCAATTGTGCCATAGGCCGTAATGACCACCACATCCGTATCGGCATAATCCCGCCGCACAGCGTCGAGCACCTCCAGCCCGTCCATGTCCTCCATCTTGTAATCCGTAATCACCAGATCAAAAGGCCTCGCTTTCATCTGCCTCAACCCCTCCACCCCGCCCGAAGCTGCCGTCACGTCGTGCCC
>JAPPIE010000277.1 GCA_028874765.1 Gemmatimonadota bacterium | reverse complement strand
CGATTCTCTTTATCAGTTCTGTTTTGTCCAATATTCCCTTTTCTACTTCGTTGCCCTATAATGCAGCAAAGGCGGGGATCAATCAGATGTCGGCGACTATTGCCAATGAACTTACCGATCACCGCATTCGCGCCAATGTGATTACGCCCGGGTATATCGACACGCCCGGCGAGCGTCAATATGCGACGGAAGAACAGATCCGCGAGGCTGCTACTGCGTTGCCCTGGAAGCGTCTGGGGACGCCAGAAGATATTGCCAATGCCGCCGCGTTTCTCTGTTCCGATGCCGCCGACTATATTACGGGGACGGTGTTGAGTGTGGATGGGGGATATTGGTTGAAAGTTGCGAGATGATAAAAGGAATAAACACCATGACTACCAATTTATCTGAACATATCGAACAAACCGCACTGTGCGATACGCACGAACATCTCCGTCGGGAGTCCGATTGGACCGATAATGGCCCCGACGTATTACAGGATCTCTTTGGCAATTATGTGCCTGCGGATCTCATTACGGCTGGTGCATCGCCCGAAGCTCTGCGTCGTCTTACGGATGCCTCAGACCCAGACCTCGCCGGGCGTTTTGAAGGTGTTCGCGCAGCGTGGGAGGCCACGCAATACACGGGTTATGGCGAGGCTGTGCGGCGGATTGTCACCGATGTGTATGGTTTTGATGAATTCACACCCGATGTGCTTGCGCCCGCACAGGAAAAACTGACCGAACTGCGTACTCCCGGCGGTCGCTACAATTTGCTGCGCGAAGTTGCGAATCTCGATCATATTCAAACCGATGATTCTTCCTGGCCCTGTGATCCCGATGAATCTGGACCAGACTTTTTTCTTTACGATCTCTCATGGGCGGGGTTTTGCAGTGGGCAGATAGACCAGGAAGCCATTGCCGAAGATACTGGTATTACGGTTGTTGATCTCAATTCTCTTCAGAGGGCGATGGAGGCGATATTTGAAAAACACGCGCCTTGTGCCATTGCGGTTAAAGCCCAACATGCGTATAATCGCACGCTCGATTGGCAAGCGCGCGCCCGCGGCGATGTCGAACGCGCGCTTTACGCGACGCTTAGCTCGAATAACAATGTTTCCGAGTCCATGCGATTGTGCCTTGGCGATTGGTGCTGGGCACGCGGTGTGGAACTGACTATTGAACACAATTTGCCTTTCAAAATCCATACGGGCTATTATGCCGGTAACAATCGCATGCCTGTAGATCGCATCAAGGCTGGCAATCTCTGCGCGCTTTTGGCTAAGTATCTCGACGCCCGCTTTGTGCTTATGCACATTGCCTATCCCTATAGCGATGAACTCATCGCGCTGACCAAGCACTACAAAAATGTCTGGGCAGATCTGTGCTGGGCCTGGTCTATCAATCCCTACGCTTCAAGCGATTTTGTCCGCCGATTTATCCACGGCGCACCTATTAACAAGCTTTTTGTTTTTGGCGGCGATACGCGCTGGCCCACCAGTGCCGCTGCTTACGCATTTCAAACCCGTTTCTGGCTTGGCAAAACTCTTGAGGCCGAGGTGGAAGAAGGATATTTAACCGAATCGCAGGCTATGCATATTGCTTCGCGTGTGATGTACGACAACCAGTACGAGTGCTTTGATCTCGAAGGTACGCGAGGTGCAATTTATCAGGCGATGCGGGAATAGGAAAGGTTCAGAATTTCAAATAGAAAGAAGGCGATGTCTCCCATTGTTGTATCTACATGGCGGTTTGGTCTGGCTTCTAATCAGCCCGCCTGGAGAATTTTGAAAAACGGTGGCTCTGCGCTCGATGCCGTTGTGCGGGGTGTCGAAGTGGCGGAACGCGATCCTGCTGTCAAGAGCGTTGGGTTCGGCGGATATCCCAATGCCGAGGGTGAGGTCGAAGTCGATGCCGCGGTTGTTGACGGGCGGGCCCTCGGTTATGGTGCGGTGGCTGGGCTTAGAAAGATTGCCACACCCACTGCTGTGGCGCGGTGCGTAATGGAGAAAACAGATCGCGTTTTTCTGGTGGGCAATGGCGCGCTGAAATTTGCGCGCGCACAGGGCTTTGAAGAATGCAATATGCTTACAGAGCATGGGCGCGCAGCCTGGGAAAAGTGGAAAAGGGAGCGTACAGGTCCTCCCGCAGATGTCCACGATACGATTGGCATGATCGCCCTTGACCAGCACGGAAATCTCGCGGCAGCCTGTACTACAAGCGGTGCGGCGTTTAAGTTGCCCGGTCGCGTTGGCGATTCACCACTTATTGGTTCGGGCCTTTATGCAGATAATGATGCAGGTGCTGCCGCGGCTACTGGTCGCGGTGAGGAAATCACTCGCACTTGCGGGTCGTTTGCCGTTGTTGAGCACATGCGACACGGCAAATCACCACAGGAAGCCTGCGAAGCTGTTGTACAACATCTCATTGCGCGCGTTCCCTCTGCGCGTCCTTACCAGATGGCTTATATCGCCATTGACAAATATGGCAATTGGGGTGCAGCCGCAGCCCGTTCTGGATTTCTATCGGCTGTCACCAGCAATGCGGAAAATCAACTTTACAAGAGCCAATTTTTTATTGGTAACGGCGGGGTTGGATGATGGGATTGCGTTCCCATACTGACTTTATCAGCATATACTTGATACACATGGTTTTCAGGCTGTGCGTGCTCGCGGTATTTGTTGTTGATCTTAGATACAGCATATGCTTTGCTGCCGATCCCGATTCTACGGGTGTCCAACCGGTTGTCTCTGTATCTGTTGATTCTGCGGCTGTTGATCCTGCGATGGCCGATTCATCCAGGTCAGGCCACGAGCTCTCGACAACACTTAAAATAACAGATCCTTCACAGCCCCCTGCCCATTGGGTTACGCCTGCGGGGGACTCCACCCGTGTGCTTGAGACCTTTGATTATCCTAAATTTTTGAATTCTTATCCCGATAAGATTTGGGAAGGTCGTTCGGGCTGGCGATATTCCAAAACGAAAAAATCAGATGTTTACTATCGAATCTTACAAGAAGACAATAACCATTATCTGAATGGAAAAACAAAAGGCGGTGCCGTAAATTTTGGGAGAGAAGCAAAGCTCACATTTCGAGGCAGAGAAATCAAAGCAAATGTGCGTTTGTTTCAAAAATTGCGCTGGCGCTGGCGAGTACACGATTTGCCTGAGGGAACTGATGAAACCGACTCTGATAAAAACGATAGTGCTGCTGCTGTGCGGTTGATATTTGGGACAAGTATCTTATCTGGAAAATCACTCAAATATATTTGGAGCGAAACACTTCCCACAGGCACGGTCATTGAGAGCAACAGACAATATACTATTGTGTTGCGCAGCGGTAAAGATGATCTGGGAAAATGGGTTTGGGAAGAGGTGAATGCATATCAAGACTATCGCCGTCTGTTCGGTGGTGATCCCCGTCCAGTCGATGTTTTAGCACTGCTCACCGATTCAAATAATACGGGGACGGTTGTCGCTGCGGATTACGATGATATTATTTTTATCATTCCAAGGCCCACAGTTGAAATGAATCCGGAGAATACAGAATGAAGAACGGATATCAGGCTCGTTCATTTTGGGGACAACCTGCTGGCCTGACAAATAGCTTATCGCGGAGGCTGACCATGGATGCACAATATCTATTAAAGGCACTTGTCTGCTGTATGCTTGTAGTACTTACAACATCGGCAGAGGCGCAAAATGTTTCGGTCACCGACTACAAAGTGCCAGTGAGTCGGGTGGATAATCTACGCATTGATGTGTTGAGTTTTAATTTGACGACCGAGGGCAAAGAAGTTATACACGAACAGGGCGAAATCGGCCTTGTGTATAAGAAATTCTACAGTTCTCTGCCCTTTGCATATTTTATCGATGCGCTCAGTTCGGCATCGTATTTTCGCCAATTTTCATTTGAAGGTTCTGAGCGTACGGGTACTTACGATATGAATCTCGATATACAGGTTCAAAAGTATTTTCGAGAAACCAATAAGTTTTTCTATTTTGTCAGTCCCGATGCTTTGATGCGTAAGGGCTTTGATCGTCCGCAGACGGATGTCATTTTAGGTCTTGGTTATGGTCGGTTTATCAATGCTACCGCCCTGCGAAAAGCCGTGCGTATCGAAGATTTTTTGTTCGAAGAAGGCGTTATTAGTGATTTCCTTCCCAAAGACACGATGATCGCGCTTGGACAAATTATTGAAAAAGAAGCAGAGTACCGCAATATCTACGGCGACCGTACTTACCTGAGCTACTGGTATGAAGACATGAGCAGCGAGATTGACAAAACCGGTCTTGTGACCGGGGGCGGCAATATCGGTCCTATTGGCATTTTGCGTATGCGCGAGGTACTTACACAGGAGCAGATCAGCGACCGGTTTTTTGGTTGGGATGTCAATGCGGGGGTTCAGTATCAGTTACAGACCAGGGGTGGAGACGTAGAACGGCCTCCTCCTGCTTTAGCCATTAATGTGCGGTATTCCCGACCTATTAGTTGGCGAATGCAAGTCAACACGGATTTCAAATTGGATACGCCGTTCAAGAGGGACTATTTTAGGCGAGAGTATAATATCCGGCAGAATGTCGATTTTATCTACGAAATTACCAACAGAATTGCCTTTGTGAGCTCCAATACACTCCACATCAACAAAAAACGCGATCAAGATGCGAGGTTTAGACATATTTCAAATATCAGTTTCACATTTTTTATTGAAAACAGAATTAGTTTGACGGCTATTGAGCAAATTTCCAAAGAAGAAGGTTCGCCATTCAGACAGAGTCTTCTTTTTGCTCTGAGCTATCGCCTTTTTTGAGTTGTGCGTTCAGGTGTAAAATTTGGAAATTGGTGGCGTGTCAAAAATACTTGTCGATATAAATTTTCTCCATATCTTATTGAAGTTAGGGTTTGTTTTTGGCTCGATGCATCCCAATTTGTGTAAGATACGAGTTTATCCATCCCATAGTTGGAGGTTATATGGCAAAAGAAGAAAAAGTTGTACTGGAAGGAACGATTGTCGATATTTTGCCCGATGGGCAATATAAGGTTGAGATTGAGGGAGGACATCAGATTCTCGGTTATACGTCGGGCAAAATGCGCCGTTTTAATATTCGCATTGTTGTGGGCGATACCGTCACGATTGAGACCTCTCCTTATGACCTGAACCGGGGGCGCATTACATTCCGCGATTCTGGAACAGGTGGGCCACCCCCTCCGAGTACGCAAGGAGGCGGAGGTCGGCGCCCTGGTCGCGGTGGCCGCAGGTCGCGTCGCCGTCGTTAAATACTTCAATCGACACGTAAATAACCACCCGAGAGTCGCATGCACAGCACGATGCCAGTAGCGTCAATGGCAGGGACTGTCTGAAAATGCGCTGTGCATACCGGGTGGCTTTTTGTTTTCAAGGGGGGGATATGACAGAAGAATCCAAAACTGTACAACCATCGGGAGAAGATAAAAATCCAGATCTATATGCGCTGGATCCACGGGCGGTTCAGGAACCTCCACAAGGACTTCGCAGTACGCTGAAGTTTCTCGGTCCGGGGTTGATTCTGGTGGGATCTGTGGTGGGGTCTGGTGAGATTATTTTGACGACGAATTTGGGTTCTATTGTTGGATTTTCAATGCTCTGGTTTGTGCTGGTGAGTTGCTGGAGCAAGAATATTGTTCAGGCGGAACTCGCGCGTTTTTCAGTTGCTTCTGGCGAACCTTTTTTGCACGCTTTTAACCGGTTGCCCGGAAAGTTGCCCGCGTTTAACGGGCGGAAGGTGTCGTGGTATATCTATTTCTGGTTGCTTTGGATTATTCCCGGGCAGTTGATCAGCGGTGGTATTTACGGGGGGGCTGGGCAGGCGATTCACATGGCGCTGCCTTCTCTCGGGTCGGAATGGTGGACGGTTATTCTGGCTGGTACGGCGTCTGTGATTATTCTGACGGGGACGTATCGATTTCTCGAAAAGCTAATGACGGTTCTGGTGGTGCTCTTTACGTTTATTACGATCGCCTGTGCTGTTTTGTTGCAGTTGACGGAATATGCGATTACCTGGGAAGAGGTGCGCGGTGGGCTGACGTTTGGTTTTCCAGCTTTTGCGCTGCTGGCCGCGCTGGCGATGTATGGGGGGACCGGGGTGGGGTCGGGCGAACAGATGGCCTATACGTATTGGTGTGTGGAAAAGGGCTATGCGCGTTTTTCTGGGCCAGCAGATCAGTCCGCTGCCTGGGTTCAGCGCGCGAGGGGATGGATTCGGGTGATGCAAACCGATGTGCTTTTGACATTGGGGTTGCTGACCTGTGCGACGATTCCGTTTTATATGCTGGGTGCGGGTGTGTTGTATCGGCTCAATAAACAACCCGATGGTCTGGAGACGATTCCGGTGCTTTCCAATATGTACACGCAAACACTTGGCGAATGGGCGTTCTGGTTGTTTATGGTGGGTGCTTTTTTTGTGCTTTATTCGACGGCGATATCCGGTCTGGGCGGTGGGGTGCGCATTTTTGCGGATGGGATGTCTGTGATGGGTTTGATCGAGCGCAATGATTACAAGACTCGGGTTCGCATTTTGCGCGTTTGGGCGGTGGTTTCCCCTTTGGTGACTTCTCTGGCGTATTTCTTTTTTCAAAATCCGGTTTGGATGCTGACTATCGGGCATTTGTTTGGGGCAATTAAGTTTCCTCTGATTGCCGGGGGGACGCTGTATTTGCGCTATAGACATCTCGACAAGCGTCTGAAACCGTCTTTGAAGACCGATCTGCTGTTGTGGTTCTGTTTTCTCCTGATGATTGGTCTGGCTATTTATATTTTGTACACGCGCTATTTCACATGATGTGGAGGGCGGCTATGGCTATTCCCACTTATCGTTCAATTGGTGTGCGGCCGTTGATTAACTGTCGCGGGACATATACGATTATCAGTGGTTCGCTGATGTTGCCCGAGGTGTGCGAGGCGATGATGGAGGCGGCAAAGGCGTATGTGCATCTGGATGAGTTGATGGATGCGGTGGGGGCGCGTATTGCCGAGTTGATGCAGTGCGAGTGGGGGCTGGTGACAAATGGATGCGCGGCGGCGCTGACGCAGGTGACGTCGGCGTGTGTGGCGGGTGATGATCCGGATAAGATCA
>JAPPIE010000229.1 GCA_028874765.1 Gemmatimonadota bacterium | reverse complement strand
GCTCAGCGATATGGCTGTTCACAATTGCGATGAGATTCTCTGGTTGCTCGGCGGTTCCATGCCCGAATATGTGGCCGCGTTTGGGTCCAATCTTTACAATTGTACTATCAGTACTGTTGAAGAGGATTACGACGATGCCTTTTTACAGATGTGGTTTCCCGGTCGCACAATCGGTCAGGTTATGGTCAGTCGCAATCACGTTGCTGGATATCGCAATGCGACCTGGATTTACGGCGATGGCGGGGTGATTCATGTGGGGCATTTTCAGGAGAATCCGCACAGGGTTGAGGTGGAGGCGTACGGTCGCGATGGCGTGATCCATAAAGAATCTATTTCTTTGCGAGATTACGGTTCCGATGTGCCGGTGTTTATTACCCGTTTTGGCGAGTCGTATAAGAATGAACTGGCGTATTTTATTACGCAGTGTATCGACGATGCGCCGTTTAGCGTTACGCACGAAGATGGTCTCAATGCGATGCGCGTTGCCATTGCCGGGGGCGAGGCGATATGTCCCAGGGAAGATGCGACGAGGGTGTGACATACGTCTAACACGTTACGTCTTTGCCTTCGTTGCCATAGACGGCGAGGCGTTCTTCTGAAGAAATTTCCTCTATGGATCCGGGGATGTAGTGCAGTTGCAGGGCGCGACGGCGGCGGTCTGATCGATTCTCCGGGGAGCCGTGGTGCAATCGCCCGTGCCAGAGTAATACGCCGCCGGGTTGCAGGGCTACTGCGGTGATGTGGTTGCGGGTGACGTCGGTGTCGCAGATTTGCCAGTCGCGTCTTTTGAAATGTATGACGGGACCTGCGCGATGGCTTTGGGGGATGACGTGCATGCACCCATTTTCGGGATCCGCGGGATCGAGGGCAACCCAGGCGCTGACGATGCAGGTGTGCATGGGCACGTTAAAGTAGGCGTGGTCCTGGTGCCAGGGTTTTTCGCGTCCTATGCCGGGCGGTTTTAGCATGGCTTGATTGGCGAATAATTTGGGCGGTTCCCCCATGATGCGGGTTAAGATATCTATCAGTCGAGGGTCTTCGCCAAATGCGTCCAGTCGCGGGTCGAATCCGACAAATCGGGTGAGTTTTCGCACGAGTAGTTCGCGCGCGTGACCCACTGAGCGTTTGACCTGTTTGGCGCGTCCGCGCTCGAATTGTACGCCCCGGAACTCGCGATTTTGTCCCGCGATCAATTCTTTTACTGCGGCCATGCCGTCGTTGACCTGTGCGCTGGAATATGCGCCCTGTATTGGCAAAAAGCCCTGTGCGTGAAATTGTGCGATGTGTTCGTCGCTTACGTTTTCAAAGCCGTCAACGCATTCGGCGATGCGGGCGTATTTGTAGAGTGCGGGGTCGTATTCGCCAGGCTCGTACGTGTCTTGCAGGGTATCTGTTTCTTCTTTCATAACAACCTCCTTGGGAGATCTTATGCTTGATCTCGAACTTATTGAACCGTCAGAAGTTGACCGCGCTGCCTCTGTTTTTCACCGCGATGGGCTTGCCGTTGTGACGGAGGCACTGACCGATGAACAGTTCGCTTTTCTGAAGGATGGCGCGCATCGCGTTGTCGCGGAGCAGACGCGCGCGGTCCCGCTGGAGAAGGCGAACAGGGGTTTTGCGCGCTATTCCTTTGGCTCGCAGATCCATCATCCCGAATGGGCGATGCTGGTTGATCTGCCTACTATTCTACCTATTATTGAAGCTATTTTCAATAGTAATCAGTTTGTGTGCAGTGGTGCTGGCGGCGATTATTCGCTGCCGGGTGCAAAAATTCAGCATTTGCACCGCGATATGCCCGATTTGATCAATGATCCCGAGCAGCGGGTGACGATTATGGATGTTCCAGTGCCGTTTATTGTGGTTAATTTTCCGATGATTGATTTTAGTGTGGAGAATGGGGCTACGCGCTTTATCCGAGGTACTCACCGCTCGCGCCAGTCGATTCCCAGTTTGGAAGAAGAACCCGATTGGATGAAGCATTCCGTGGCTTGCGCGCCGAGTAAGTCGGCGATTTTTCGAGATGTGCGCTGCTGGCACGGGGGGACGGCCAATATGTCTCGGGATGTGCGTATTATGACGAGTGTGGGCTATTACGCGCCCTGGTTTCGCCGACCCGGTCGAGATGGCGAGATGCCCCGCGCGATTTACGATTCTCTATCAGAGCGCGGTAAAGTGCTGTGCCAGTCTATTGTGGCGTTGGATTAAATAAGGAGGAGAGTACTATGTCCAAAACGGCTGTTATTTCAGGGGTCGGCTCTGGTTTGGGTGCCGCGCTGGTGAGGAAGTTTGCAGGCGAAGGCTATCAGGTGGGGTTGCTGGCCCGGTCCTCTGATTATATCCAGGATCTGGCCGAAGAACTGTTGCAAGAAGGTGTGAGAGCTTTAGCTGTACCCACGGATATAACCGATCCCCAGCAGGTGATCCGGAGTTTTGCCCGGGTGCGCGAGGAATTGGGCCCGATTGATGTTCTGATCAACCACGCCGGCAATGCTTCCTGGAAAGATTTCCACGAACTGACCCTGGATGAGTTTGAACTCTCCTGGCGCGTGTGTGCCTATGGCTCCTTTCTGTGTGCCAAAGAAGTGGTCGGCGATATGCTGTCTGCGGGTGGCGGTGCTATCCTTTTCACTGGCGCTACTTCGTCCATTCGGGGCCGGGCAGGTGCTCTTGCCTTTAGCAGTGCCAAGTTTGCGGTGCGCGGTTTGGCCTGGGCGTTGGCCCGCGAGTTGTGGCCCGAAGGTATTCACGTGGCCCATGTTATTATAGACGGGGTGCTGGATACCCCCTTGTTGCACGAGCGAGGGGATGTTGAGGAGAGCGAACCGCTCATGAATATCGACGCCGTGGCCGATGCCTATTGGCGTCTGGTGCAACAGGACAAAGGTGCGTGGAGTTTCGAGATCGATTTACGACCCCACGATGAGGGGTTCTTTGAGTGATGCAACATTTAAGTATAGTTTTAAAATGGCTTCACAGCCGAATCCAATCTGATAGGTTCTCGTGCTGGAAGATCATGGTCTCCTGGATGTTCGATATCCGTCCTTTTCCCGCTTCTTTGGCCCGTTGGTACATCGCATAAGCAATAGCGACATCGACATAGGCCAGGCCAACTGCGTTGAAGTAGGCCCGTTCTTCGGGGGTCTCTCTTCCTCCTTTTTCGCCGGAGACGACTTCGACGAGGTTCGCGTAAATGTCCTCGTCCGAGAGTTGCCCGTCCTTATACATGCGACTGAGCGTTTGCGTTCTGTGCTTTACGGTTTCCCAATCGTCGCACACAATTTTATCGCATTGTTTCGCCACGTCATACTCGTCCTCCCAGCCGCCGATATGGCTGTAGAAAGTGCCGGGTTTTATCCATGCCGCTTTGAGAAGTGGGGCTTGTGCGCTCGTGGCTGTGACGAGAATGTCGGCGCCCTCTATGGCCCGCTGTGCATTTGTATGGGCGGCGGAAAAGCGCATGTCTCGAAAGAGTGTCGCCATTTCGTCAATGAACTGCTGCTCTTCGTGGTCATACTTGGCAGAAACTCGGCACTCCTCAAGGGCTGGAAATACCGTTTTCATGGCGATCAAGTGCATCTTGGCCTGTTCCCCTGCTCCAATGAAGGCAATGCTCTTAGAATCCGGCCTTGCGAAATGCCTGGCGGCAATGCCACCCATTGCGCCCACGCGCATATTCGAACACAGGGTGCCGTCCATAAAGGCAATGGGATAGCCTTTCTCGATTTCGGATAGGATGAAGACTGCGGAGAGATTCTGTTGGCCGTATTTCTCGGGATTGAACGGGAATACGGATACCCACTTAGCCCCGCATATCTTTTCGGGCAAGAGGGTTGCAGGCAGGCAATTAATGCGTTCCTGGGTGTCTTCATTGAAAATCTGAACTACTTTTTCCGGAAACAGGATGTCGTTTTTTTCGTAGGCGAGCATGGCGTTTTCCGCCGCGCTCATGGCAAGCCGCATGTCCAGGCATCCGGCTTGCAGGAGGTCTTCTTGAGAGAGAAAGAGACATTCGATGCGATGCTTATCCGTCATGGGTTCTCCTTTTCTATAGATTGACGCGCAGATTGCCCGCGTGGTGGGAGTCCAATATGCCCAGCATGATTTGAAGCGTTTTTCTGGCTTCGCGTGCGGGCGAGACGAGTGTGCCGCCGTTTTCCAGGATGTGGATGAGTTCTGTGACTGCGCCAATTTGTCGGATCGATATATACGGCTCTACGGGGACTGCTGCATGCGACCACCAGCGCGGTTCTTGTTGGGTAATGACCTCGAATTTTTGATCTGAAATTTCAATTCGTCCGTTTTCACAGGTTAGAGAAAATTTTGATCCGTTAAACGCCATTTTGTGGCAGTTGTAAAATGCGCGTACGCCATTGTCAAAATGGATGTACGCAGAGGCATAAGGGTCGGTCGCGGGATCGTGTCCGCCATCGCCTTTGTATTCGGTGAAGTGCTCGAATCCGGGTTCCAATTCGCCGACCAACCATTCGGGGTTTGCTTCGGCAAAGAAGCACATCATGTCGATCATGTGCGTGCCGTTGCGGAACATCATGGCGCGCGTCCCAAATTGGTCGCAGACGATGGTTCGCAAGCGGCCCATTTCACCGGATCGGATCATTTCCCGGGCTTGTAGATAACTCGGATACCAGCGGCGCGTGTGTTCAATCGAGAGCAGGACGTTATTTGCTTCTGCGGCTGCGATCATGCGGTCGGCGTCGTCCATGGTTGTGGCAATGGGTTTTTCACACAGGATTGCCTGTGCGGATCCCTCGGCGGCGGCTACTGTGATATCGGCGTGTGCGTGATCAGATGTCGCGACACTGACGAAGTCAGGCTGCTCTTTGTCCAGCATTTCTCTGAAATCTGTGTACGTGTTCACATCGGGCCAGATGTCGCCCCACCGCTCGCAGAAGTCATCCAGTACCTCCTGGCGCAGGTCGCATACGCCGACGACTTCTGTCTGAGCGTGTTTGTGATATGCCGATGCGTGAGACGGTGGCATGGCGCCGAAAACAGGTCCTCTCGTTTCATGCGGTCGGCTGGCGCCAATGCCCGTCAAGCCTACGATTACAGCGCGGTACGTGTTCATCTTATTCCTCCCTGATTAATCCAGCAAACGGTTAACGATGTGGTCTTCTGCGTCAATTAAAGGATGTTGTTCATTTTGCAAGGGCAAGGTGACGGGTTCGCCTGTGTGTGCGGCTTGATAGGCGGCTGTTGTGAGCAGGGCAACGGATAGTCCCTCTTCTGCGCTGGTGACAGGTGTTGTGTCTTGTTCGATGCAGTCGATGAGATGCGCCACACCTGCTGCCATACCCGCTGCTCTGGGCGGTGGCGTATCGACGAGTTTTCCGTTGACGGAATATCCCAGGCGATCTACCTGAACCCACGCGCCTTCGCCTGTGATGTTGACGCAATCGAATGTGGCATCCTCGCTTTGTGCCTTTGACCTTCCTGCGGTGAGTGTTGCCGTGAAATCGGGATATTCACACCAGAGTGTGGCGATGTCTTCTGTGCCAAATTGCTCGTATTCCTCAAAGTAGAGATTTTGCATCTGGCAACTCACCCTGTTGGGCATGCCAAAAAACCAGAGCAGAGCATCCACGGTATGGCTGCCCAAATTCATCAGTTCACCCCCACCATTTTGCACGGCTGGCGTCGGATAGCTTACATAAGCCATGAGGTCGCCAAAGAATTGTTTTACGCTGTTGTGGGCATACGCGGAGATACGTCCGTATTCGCTCCGGTCAAGGGCTTCTTTGAGTTTTATCATAGTGGGTGAAAACCGCGATGGGTACGTCAGAAGCAATTTGTTTGATGCGCTGGCGACAGTATCGACAATTTCTCTGGCTTCGACAACGGTTCGCGCGATGGCTTTATCGACGAGTACGTGTTTGCCGCAATCGAGTGCTTTTTTGATGAGCGTGCGCTTGAGATAGAAGTCCGTGCAGATGGAGACGATATCTACGTTCGGGTCTTCCAGGACTGCGTCGTAGTCTTGTGAGACCTCGAGGCCGTAGAGTTGAGATAGGGCCTCGCCTTTGCCTTCGTGGTGCTCTGCCGCTGCGACGATTTCGCAATCTTCTCGTTCATGCCAGATCGGGCCGTAGGTATTCTGGTGCGCCCGATTGCCAATGAGTCCAATGCGATACATGGTTTATTTCCCTCCATAAGTGGGCGATGAAAATTCGGGCTGCTGTGACCAGTGGTCAACTTTTCCCATGATGCCGTAGAGTTCGGGTCGCCGGTCGCTGAGATGGTTTTCATCGGATGCGTCTTTGAGATCGATTTCGTGGATCAATACATCTGGTACATTGGATTGCAATTTTGCCGCGACTTTGCCATGCGGGTCTGTGATCAGGGCTACGTTGGGATGCGTGAAGCAGACGAACATCTGATTTTCATAGGATCGCGTGCGCATCCACCATTCATTTTCTTCATGCCACATGCCATAGGTCGGCATGAGACAGATTTTCGCGCCTTTGAGCCGCAATGTGCGAATTGATTCGGGCCATCGGCGGTCCGCGCAAATGACCATGCCCACGGTGCCAATGTCGAGGTCGAATACGGGCAGGTCATCGCCACGCACAAAGCGGTGATCGTGCGATTGTAGATGCGTTTTGTAATATGTTCCGACAATTTTTCCCGCGCGGTTCACCAATATAGCGGCATTGTAAAAATATCCCGCGCGTTTTTCAGTGTATCCAAAAACGATGTGGGTGCGCGATGCGTGCGCCATCTCGCATACCTGTTGGATGTACGCGCTCTGCTCGACGTCCTGAGCTACTTCGGCAAAGCGTTCTGTGGACCAGTTTTTTTCGGTTACTGCATATCCGTCCAGAAAACATTCCGGGGTTATGAATACATCTGCATCTCCTCCATGTGTCTCAAATTGTTTTTCAAATATCGCCCAATTGTTCTCGACATCCCATTTTTCAGGCATGGCTTTCAGCATTCCAATTTTGATTTGCATGTTGTTTCTCCTATTCCACACCTCTCAGAGCTTGTTCAAAATCCGCGCATAAGTCCTCCGCGGCTTCGATGCCGACTGCTACGCGGATCAGTCGTTCGGAGATTCCCGCGTCGCGGCGTTCCTCTTCGG
>JAPPIE010000199.1 GCA_028874765.1 Gemmatimonadota bacterium | reverse complement strand
GAGCACCCCGCACGACCAGATAACCGCGCAGGTCAAAAAAGTACTTCTCCTCTTCACTCACTGTATAAAGGTTATTACCCATGGTAAAACGCTCCTATTCTTAATTCTCTATCCGCACGACCCCATCATCACCAACCTCCAGAAACGGCACGCAGCCCTGGTGATTGGAATAAGGACCATACATAACCGACAACTGCTCCGCCGTCATATCCTCGACAATTTCTCGATCCCAATAAATCTCAGGCGGCGACACCTCCCGTGCAAGACCGCTGCGCACACAGGTGCGCGCTGTGTATTTGAACAAAATGGACCGCCGCGTCGAATCCAACTTCCACGGTGTTGCACCGTGAGCTTGCGCGCTATCCATAAAAAAGATAACATCGCCGGCTTCCACCACAGGCTGCTTGATCAAACCCATATCGTCATCTCCCGTATGCACGCCTTTTGGCGTGGGAAACATCGCCTTGTGACTCGAAGGCACACAGGCAAACCCACCCATCCCCTCCTTGCAATCGTGCAACTGCCACGCCACAGTCACGCCACCCACCCACGGCTCGCCATTCTGATGGTGATACGCGACATGTGGGCGATGTGGCTCGCCATTCCCGTGCATCGTATGGCCTGCCGTACCCTTGTTACTCACAATAAACATCGGACCGTGATCCAGCCGAAACCCTGTGCCACACATCACATTGAGATACTTCACCAGCACCGGATGTGCCAGCATCTCTCGAAAAGGTTCACAATCGGGTTTTGGAAACTCGAGAATACCGGGCAACATAGGACGCCCCGTACCGGCAAAAGAAACCGAATCCCTCGCCGTTGAACCGCCGACCTCAACCCGATCCCAGTAGCGATCCACAATATCATTCGCCCGTGCAACCTCCTCCTTTGACAACACGCTTTTCACAACGAGGTATCCCGTCAAATCCCAGAAATACCGCTCGCGCGCATCCATAAGGCTTCTCCTTTTGAAACAGGTGAATATTTTTTAAGGTAAGTATGAATGAACCTAAAATTTTCAAAAGTCAATTTTTTTCGACAGGGCGCAGGGAGAAAATTTGAGATACATTCTATTCTAAACTAAACTTTGAAACCAAATTTTATTCAAAGAAATCCTTGCTGGTGTACAGAATTGTGCATACATTTTGGGGAATTATTTGGTATAATTTTGTGAAAGGAGATAGATATGGCAACCACAACCGTGAGAATTGACGAAGCAACCCGGGATAAACTCAGAATCATTGCGAACAGTGAAAACGAGCCTGTACACGTTATTCTGGAGCGTGCAATTGAAGATTATCGCCGCAAGCGTTTCTTGGAAGATGCGAATCGCGCTTACAACGCGCTCCGTCAGAATCGAAAGGCCTGGGCAGAAGAATTAGAAGAGCGTGCAGTATGGGATGCAACACTTTCAGACAATCTTGAGGATGAGTAAACATCTACACCATTGAGAAATTAAGAATGCCAGAAATATTAAGAGGAGAAATTTGGTTGGTTGACTTAAATCCAACCCGAGGCCATGAACAAGCAGGTACACGTCCTTGTTTAATTGTATCAGTAGATATTTTTAATCAGGGGCCAGCAGGTCTGGTTGTCGTTCTTCCACTCACTACTCAAAATAAAAAAATTCCCTTCCATGTGGAAGTATCTCCACCAGAAGGTGGAATAAAAACACTGAGTTTTATCAAGTGCGAAGACATTCGAGCCGTTAGCACAGGACGACTAAAAAATAGATGGGGTGCGGTTTCCGTAGAAACTCTAACAGCTATTGAGGATCGACTACGCATTTTGCTCAATATCTAAATTCATCATTTTTGGGTCAAAACAAATCCATCTGCACAGGCGCCTCTTCCACCTGTTCCGCGGGCCAGGGCGGCATCTCGCCGACATTTATATCCCCGGACAGCATCTGGTGAAAATGGCGCGCCAACTGCGGTGCGTAAAAATCATCGGGCGCATGCATAAACACAAAAGGCGTTCGCCCCTCGCGTATCCAATTGGCAACCACCGGCACCCACTCTGCCAGAAGCGGCAGATTTTTCTCAACCTCCGGATGCCCGACAAACCTCACAAAAGGAAAACGCCCCGTCGCAAGAAACCGAACGGGAACCTTTGGCTTCTTTCGCTGTGCTTCGCGCCCTGCAACATCATCCGTCTGAGCACTGTGCAACCCCCGCGTATCAAACACCACGCGATCCACGCCATGACTTTTGAGCACCGCATGCAACTCATTTTCTGCCTCGGCAAAAAACAGATGGTGCCGAATTTCTACCGCATAAGAAAATGTATCGGGCAGCGCATCCAAATACCTGTCCAATACCGGCAAATCGCGCGGCCCAAAAGACGGAGGCAACTGCAAAAATGACGGACCCACCCGATCCTGTAACACCGTGAGAACATCTACAAACGCAGCCGTCTCTAATTCGGCACTTCGCAACCGCTTATCGTGACTAATCGCGCGCGGGAACTTGAGCGCAAAGCGAAAACCCGGCGGCGTATCAGCCAGCCAGCGCAACGCGGCTTTCTCCGAAGGCAAACCGTAAAAAGTGGTATTGCCCTCCACAGTATTAAACACAGAAGCGTACTGTCTCAAAAAATCTTTTTGCACAACATCGGGCGCAAACAACTCGCCCACCCACTCTTTATTGCCCCAAATCGGACAGCCCAAAAAATATCGTTCGATGCTCATAACAGCCTCTATATAGACCCCTTGCCACCTACCCACAACCCCACAACGCACGGCTGATCCTTATCCCCAAATGGATTGATCAAATCGGTATTAAACCCACCCCAGAAATCCGATTTTTCCATCTCACCACTGCTCCGCTCACCCGTCAAAATCGCCATCCAATCCACCGCTATTGGCGTCCCCTCCTGCACATCGGACAAATCAATACGCGTATCGCCTCCCTCGGGCAAATACACCAGATACGCATCTCCTGCCAGCGCCAGACAAAGACCGCGCTCCACATACTCATTATCCCCAACCATCTGATTAAATGGCAGCCCCTCCAAAAAGTCCCTCAACTCCCGATACCTCATCCAACTCTCTGGCACCGGCTCAAACTTAATCAAATCCCACGACGTATTATCGTAATAATAACACGGATACGCGCCAGCCGCGTAAATCGCCCACGTCCACCTCAAAATATCATCCCACTCGGCAGTCGTGCGCCCGCGATAAGTCTTGAGCTGTTCCTCGGCAAGCTCATACCCATATTCCACATTCACATACGGCGTACCCGAATTCCGCATCCTGCGAATCGCCTCTCGATTATAGCGCGCCGCATCGGACAAATGCACCTGATCCGTCACAAAATCCGACTGGCGATCCGGTTCAGACAGCGTACCCGCGTTTCGGATTTCAACATCGTGCACCGTCAGCAAATGCCCATACGCATCCGCCCCGCGAATAATAGCCATACGCTCCAGAACATAATCGTGATCGCCCATCTCGCGAAACAGATTTTTACTCTCCTTGCCCACATCCCAGATCACATTGCCAAACGCCTGGTACCGCGCAACCGCATAGCGCCAGAACCGATCATCTGCCTCTGTCTCGCGCGCCGGCCAATTCACCTGCTTATTCTGCACCTGCAACATCAGATGAACCACAATTCCCTTCTCGTGCAAATAGCGAATCAGACGGTCAAAATCGCGAAAAAAATCGATATTCATCCGCTCGTGATCCGGCGCATCATTCGTACCCTCAAACAAATACATCTCCGGAGGACCAAAAAGGTACTCGGGCAACACAGGGCGCGTATCGTCATTTGGTCGCGAACCAAAACCCGTATGGGCGTACAAATTTATAACAAAACAATTGAACCCCCGGCTCGCAACCAGATCGACATGTCGATAACACCGCGCCGCATCAGCCTGGTGATAGCTAAATAACCAATCGCACTCAAAACCCAAATATAAAAACGGCGTACCATCAGACCAGGCAAACCGCTGTGGATATTCCGGATCAATCCCTACCAGACCATGCACATCAGCGTTCTCATTCCCCACACATTGTACAGACCACTCAGCCCCATCCAGATCCGAATGCTCAGACCGCGAACGTCCCGTCCAAACCCCTTCTACACCCGGACTAAAACGGACAACCCATTTATCCCCATCAAAAAAACCGGGCAAATTTTCAACCACCTCGCCCAGTTCGTGTGTAAAAGTTGCCGTCACTTCCACTGCAAACGGATTTTCATCACCCACATCCGCATACAATTCAAAATCGCACACCGCATATTTCTGCACTTCTAACATCGGACAAATCCTTTCTGGTTCAGAACAGGTTCAGAATACCAACACCTATTGGGTTATTGACTCGTGGATAAATAAACTGTATTTTGGTTGAAATAAGAGGAGCATAACAATGCTTGATCTACCTTACTCATTAGTTATTGAAGCCACAGAAGAACCGGATTTCTTTGGCTTTTACTCTCCAGAACTCGAAGGTTTTACAGGCGTTGGTCATTCCATTGAAGATTGCATGTTCAAAGCAAAATGGGGAATGGAAGAACATGTTGAACTCTTGAAAGAACAGGGACTACCCATACCCAATAAAAATCCCAACCCGAATATCCTCATTCAAAATCAACAGGCACTTTCTGCTGTATAGATTTCGCCTCTCACTTATACGACTTAATCACATAATACAACAGCACACCCAGCACAATAACCACAACACCGACCCATATCAGCGCCCAAAACTGAACATCCATCACTCACCATCCTCAATCGACACATCACGCACATCATCTGTCCAATCGACCCAGATATCATCTCCCGGGGGTTCTTCCTGAAGCTGGGGCATATCGTTCAGCTTGAAATCGTACAACACCGCCTTTCGAATCTGCCGCGAATAATTGGCCGACGCCATATGCCCAATGCGGTGATGCCAGAAAACAATATCGCCGGGTTCGCCATGCGTCTGATATGAATTCTCGTCACAAGATTGAAACGCCTCTCTATGCTTCTCCATCCGGGGCAATGGCTCCTTGAGATAGCGCGTCTGGTAATCAAAGAAAAACGTGCGATGGCTCTTAGGCCACACCGTAAAACCACCGCCATCTTCGGGCACATGATCGATATAGCCCACCACTGCAAAATTGAACGCATGGGCATCCACATGCAAATGACGCGGTTGGCGCGGAACATCGCCATAGGGCAACGTACAATAAATACCGCGCACACCTGCAGGCTCTGGAAAATTCCCCTTGCCCAGCATCTGCTCCGCAGCACCCCACACAACCGGATTTTTTGCCAACAACTCAATCATCCAGGGTTCTCTGCCCACCTTGCGGTATTGCCAGCGATAACCGCGCTTGTAATTGCTCTTATCCATTGATTCCTCTTCCGGCTTAATGGGACCCACCCATGAATCCGGATCGTCTTTCTTCAAACTCGGCGGCGGATCGTCCCACAGGCGTTCCCGCGCACGGGCGCACAACTCCGGATCCAGAGCACCCTTCTTCACCAGATAGCCCTCGCGTTTAAAAAACCGGATCTCGTCTTCCGTAAGCACAGACATGACTCTCTCCTCTTTTATACGAGTTGATACTGTCAATCCAATTATAGGCACTTACCTATCGTGAAAAAAGTATAAAGTGACCTGATACAACAAAAAACCCCGTCTCAACATTGAGATCGGGGGAGAAATTGCCCGAAACGAGTTGCCCGTCAGTCCATATATTGTGTATCTTATCAAAGGGAAGCTTGCAGAAAATCCCATCGAGAAAGGATTTTGTAATGAATTGTTTTGAGTTGGATCAAGCACAGCAACGGTTCCCTGAACTCGTTGAACGAGCCAAACGTGGCGAGGATGTCATTATTACGGAGCGCAATCAGCCTGTGGTCAAATTTGTAGCTGTTGAGCAGGGCCCGAAGGCAAGTAATGCGAGTATGAAGGCGAGTAATTCGAGCATGACTGCACCTGCTGTTTCAACGAAGCGGCGACGGCGACCCGGAAGTGCCAAAGGGCTTGTTCATATAAGCGATGATTTCGACGAACCGCTCGAAGATTTCCGAGAATATATGTGATGCGCCTTTTACTCGATACGCACAGTTTTTTAACGTTACTTATTCAGATATACAGTAACCTGTCCATCGTTTTCATACACATTTGCGTTGGTGAATTGGGCGTTCAGGCCAGAGCCAGAAATATTCACCGTCCCATCGTCAGACACCACCTTTAATGCATCAAGCCCCGCTATTGTCAACCTCAGAACGCCATATAGCGGATGGGGACCCACTGCCACAGTCAGCGCTTTAACATCATCCATCCTATCCGTCAGCATCTGCCCGCTGATACGACGCCGTAATCTCGTGATCTACACCACCGCGAATATTGAAACGGCTGATCACCTCCATCTCGACCGGATCGCACAGATCTACCAGATCGTTCAAAATCTGATTCGTCACAGGCTCCATATAAATCCCCTGATCTCGGAACGACCAGAAATAGTGCTTCAGCGACCGCAACTCCACGCACCGCGGACCCGGAACATACCAGACCACAATCGTCGCAAAATCCGGCTGCCCCGTCTTGGGACACAACGACGTAAACTCCGGAAACGTAAACTCAATCGTATAACGCCGCTCTGGATTCGGATTATCAAACGCCTCTAATATGGAACTCATACCTCATCCTTCACACTTCACATCTTATCTGCGTTCATCTGCGAAAAACGCTCAAATTACTCGCGTTTTTTTCTGCGGATCATACATCATCCTCGCGATCATACATCACAGACACCCGCGTCTCAATCCCCCCCCGCACTGTAAAATCACCCGTCACATCCAACGTCACAGGATCGCACGCCCGCACAAAATCATCTACAATCCTATTAACCACACCCTCGTAAAACACCTTCTCATCCCGAAACGACCCCAAATACCGCTTCAGCGACATCTGCTCCACACACACCTCTCCCGGCACATAAGAAATCGAAATCGCGGCAAAAATCGGCTGCCCCGTCACCGCGTACAGTGCCGTAAACTCCGACGTCTCAAAATCAATCGTATAAACCCGCCCGCGCTCGGGATTGTCAACACATTCTAACATAAAATCACTCAAATGGCACCAGACTCGCGCCTATCGGATCGGGACTCGTGGGCCGAATCGGCATCTCCT
>JAPPIE010000200.1 GCA_028874765.1 Gemmatimonadota bacterium | reverse complement strand
CGTGAAACTGATTAGACGGTTCTATAAGGAATACGTACTGAGACACTGGGGAAAACTGCTGCTGGCATTCTTGCTGACTGTTACGGCTAATCAAGCGCCTTATGGATTCAGTTTGTTGGGTAAATGGCTGGTTGATGATGTTCTCCAGGTCGCGAGAAAGGGCAATGTCGCAGTTGTGCAACCAGAGCAGAGCCAGCCGCCTGTGAGCACTGAGGATAAATTTGAAGGGCTGTGGATCTTTTTGGCCATTAGCCTATCACTGCGGTTTGGAACGGCTGGATTTGGTGGCATTTCCGGATATTTAACATCGTCGGCAGGACAGCGTGTTTTGTTTCGATTGCGGTCACAGGTACAGACAAAACTCAGCAATCTGCCGCTCTCGTATTTTGACAAATATTCAACCGGGCAGTTGATGGTGCGCGTAATGGATGATGCCAATAGCGCACAGACCAATACCGTGAATCTGCCGGTCAATGTGGCGACTCAGTTTGTGACCCTTATTGTGGGGCTTGTTTTGCTCTGGAATATCAGTCCGACAATGACCCTTATGGCACTGGGTGTGTTGCCTTTTTATGCGACTGGCGCAATGCTATTTATGAGCCCCTTGCGTAAAAATACAGAGGAGATGAGAAATGCCAATGCAGAGTTGCAATCGCTGATCGAAGAAAAGTTGACTTATGTTGCGACTATCAAACACTATGCCCAGGAAGCAGCAGAATCAACGCGCTTTTTCAAGCGGCTACAGCAGAATTTACGGATTGGTTTTCGACAAAATGCTTTGAACACTGGCCTGAGCGTTACCCTGATGATTATAAGTGGATTGGGGGCAACTGGTATATTGATGTATGGCTTCTTGCAATTGCAGGACGGGGCTATGAAACTCGGCGAAGTCCTCGCTGTCTATCAGATGACCGCCCTGCTGTTTGGACCCATTACTGCGTTGACAAATACCAATGTTCAGCTTCAGACAACCCGCATCATTTTGGAGCGCATCTATGAAGTGCTCGACATGGAAAATGATCTGTCAGACGATGGCGAAGGTGTGGTTGTAGATACTTTAAGAGGGGATATTACATTTGAGCATGTATCGCTGCGCTACATCGAGGGTGGACCTGTTGCATTGCGAGATGTGAATTTTCATTTGCCCGCGGGCCAGACACTTGCTGTATTGGGGCCAAGTGGATGTGGCAAGACCGCTGTGGTGAATGTGTTATCGCGCTTTTACGATCCCACCGAAGGCCGGGTGTTGATCGATGGACTGGATATACGCACACTCAATCTTCAAGACCTGCGCGAACAGATTGGCATGGCGAGTCAGGAAGCACGCATATTTTCGGGAACTGTGGCGCAAAATATCGCGTTTGGAGATCCAGATATCGAGCGGTCTGATATTGAACACGTTGCACAGGTTGCGGGCATTCACGATGCGATCCTCGAACTGCCAAAGGGATATGATACATCGATTGGAAAAGGTGGTGAGTCGCTGTCTCAAGATGTTGTGCAACGCATTTCCATAGCACGCACACTTTTGGGCGACCCGGCTATTTTTGTTTTTGATGACTCGGTTTCCGCGCTTTCTGAAGAAGCTGAAGAACTGCTTTTTGAAAATATTGAGAAGGCATTTGAAAAGCAAACAATAATCATTGTTACGAACAGGGTGCGTACAGCGGAAAATGCACACCAGATTCTCGTCATGCGCGAAGGGCATGTTGTAGAACAAGGCTCACACGATGAGTTGGTTACACAAAAAGGTGTGTACTGGCGCATGTATGTACACCAGACACACAGACCCGACGAGATTGCACCAGAACAGCGCTTGCACGAGCCGGATGAGATGATAGTAGAACACGTATAGGGGTTTGATTTCAGATCCTTAGCGTAATTTAGCCTGCTAACGGATTCAAATTTTGGGTCAATGAGAAAGGTGGAGAGCAATGGAATATCTTCCTGTTATTATGGCCGGGCTAACGGCGATTATTCTCTTTATCTTTGGATTGGAGAATTTTTCCACGGAGATCGAACAGGTTTCTGGCGAGAAATTTCGAAGATTTCTCGCCAGGGCGACCAGAATTCCGATTATAGGTGTGCTCATAGGCGCGCTCGTAACCGCTGTGATTCAGTCGAGTTCTGCGACCTCGGTGATTGCCGTGGGTCTGGTCAATGCAGGCGTGCTCTCGTTCAAGAGCAGCGTTGGTATTATCTTCGGGGCGAATATCGGCACCACGATTACGGCTCAACTGGTCGCCTTTAAGCTTACGGCGTTTGCACCCGTATTTATTATTCTGGGATTTGCTCTTTCTTTTGTTCGGTCGAGAGTTGCCATTTTCGGCAAGTCTATTTTTTATTTTGGTTTTGTCTTTTTTACCCTCAATTTGATCTCTTCTTCACTCGGTCCTCTCCAGAATGATCCCACGTTTACTCAATATCTCATAAATCCTCAAAACCCGTTGCTCGCGATTCTGGTGGGCTGTCTGTTTACGGCTGCGGTGCAATCGAGTTCGGTGACGACAGGTCTGGCAATTGTGTTTACACAACAGGGGTTGTTGAGCCTTGAAAACGCGGTGCCCATTATCATTGGGGCCAATATCGGTACCACAGCGACGGCATTGCTGGCGATGGTACACATGGATTTTGCCGCCAGGAAGACCGCGCTTTCCCATTTTTTCTTTAATGTGGGTGGTGTGCTGCTTTTTTTACCTGTCCTTTTGCTTTTTGGCGATAGACTGAATGAATTTTCCACCAACCCCGCAATCGCATTGGCCAATATTCACCTCGTATTTAATGTGGTGACCAGTCTGATTTTTATTCTTTTGATTACGCCTTTTACGCGGCTGATCGATATGCTTTTGGGGGAGGACGAGATGGATTTCGAGCGATTGGCCATTCCCGCGTTTGACGAGCAAGTCGCTTTTAAGAAAGTAAAATCCGAACTGCGCCAAAATCTCGTTGATCTCCTTTCCTTTTTGCAGGAAAGCTACAATCTCGTTACGCTGAGTATCGAGTCTAATTACCGCGGTATCTTTGATGCGTCTGCCAAGCGCATGGAATACGTCAACTTTTTGGAGAAGGAATACGTGAGCTATTTTTCCACAGCTGTCATATCCATTACCCATGAACGCGAATCCCGAGATTTGCTCAAGTTGCATACCCAGTTTGATTATCTTTTTTCGATATACGATTCAATAGACGATATTTTCAATACCAAGAAAGCGTTGAACATGTACTACGTGGAGTTGGAGAGCGATATTTTATTGATGGTCAGAACACTTTCCGGGCACACATTGGCTTTGTTCGAGGATATCCGCAAGTCGCTGGAGGAGAAGTCCAAGGGCAATGTTAAAAAAAGAGCCGAAGAGCTTCAGGATTTTTTGGACGAGATCAACCGCGAGTTACTGCCGCTATTGGCGCAACCAGACAGGCGCGATGCTGGTACGCTTTCCAATTTTGTCACCTATTCCCGGCGCCTTAAGGACAAATTGGTCAGTTTTGCCGCTCTGTAAGATGTTGCGTGACCGACGTTTTGATTTGTCGATTGAGTAATGTGAATAGTGATGCAGAACTTCCCTTGACAGATATACAAATGTTCACTATAATTTTTATCATAGAAAACGTGAAGATGTTGTGTACTGACATTCGGGAAAGGAACCAATATGGATACAAATGGAACTTATCAGGTCGCCGATTTATGCGAAGCGGCAAGTGAGGGCGATGTCGCCAAAATTCGTCAGATTCTCGATGTGCAACCCGATCTGGTCAACGTGCATATGGCCGAAAACAACGAACACCTCGCCATTCATTACGCGGTTATGAATCAGAACGCGGATGCAGTGCGCGTTCTGATGGAGGCGGGTGCAGATCACACGTCGGGTATTTATCCCCACCGCGATGCTACGGACGCGCTTACTATAGCAGATGAACGCGGCATGGATGATATTGTTGAGATTTTGCGAGAGGAGGATGAGAAACGCAAACTCGCGGCTTGCGAGAATATTACCATTACGGAGGAGAATGACGCGCTTTTTGAGGCTATTCGTGAGGGGCGGATGATGGAGACCGTGGAAATTCTCTATAAGAATCCCGATTTGATCGACGCCTGCCATCGCAATGGCGGTAGTGTGATTCACACGGGTGCATCTCTTGGAAATTACGAGCTTGTTCAATATCTGCTCAAGCGCGGGGCGGATATTACCCATCTCACGCCCGAGGGTCAGTCGCCTCTGGATGGTGCTGTTCACAATATTCGCGGTCGCAACAGGCCGCTCAACGAGGGGTGTTTGATTTGTGTGGGTATTCTCCTTCAAGCTGGCTGCGAGCAATCGCTTGAGTCTGCTGTCGCGCTTGGGGATCTTGGTTTTGTTCAAGAGTATAAGAGACAACATCCCGAACGCTTTCAGTCCAATGATAGCGAGCGAGACGGTCTTTTGCAGATCGCTGTGCAAAGTGACAATCTCGATATGGTGCGTTTGTTGCTGGATCTGGGTCTCGATCCCGACGACAGATATCAACTGCATCACTATGAGTCTAAGCCCTATTCATGGGGCCAACCGCTGGCTCATGCGGCGGGTCACTCGCAGTATGAGATTGCCGAGCTTCTGCTCGAGCGCGGTGCCGATCCCAATGCGAGTATTTACGCGAGTGGCAATCCCATAGCGGCTGCGTATAATAATCGCGACGATAAGATGAAGGGTTTGCTGTTTAGATACGGCGGGGTTTTGGATCACATCACTGCTGGGCTTGAGGGCGAGACGTCTGCCGCTGCGGTTGCGCTTCACAATGATTCTTCTCTGGCGGAGAGACTTTTGTGGGCTGCGGGTTGTGGGGGCGATCCCAATATTGTGGGGATGTGTCTGCGTCAACTCGAGTGGGGTCCCGATGATGGTCGCTGGTTTGGCTTGCTCGAGCAACCCATTCGCCTGTGGCGCACGCACCCTCATCGCAAGTTCCGGGATTTTGATCGCACGGTCTATCCCGAGATTTTTCGCATGATTCTCGACCATGGCGTCAGTCCCAATCTGGTCGGGCGTTTTGGGTATCGCCTTGCCCATCACATGGCGGCGTGTGGCGTTGTGTGGGGAGAGGTGATTATGACCGAAGCCGAGCGCGTCGCTTTTGCGACAATTCTCCTCGACTATGGTGCAGATCTCGATGTGATTGATGAGCTTTTGCAATCTTCACCGCTTGGCTGGGCTGCGCGATGGGGCAAGTACGATCTCGCGCGTCTCTATCTCGAGCGCGGTGCCGATCCCACACTGGCGGGTGCTGATTGGGCAACGCCACTCGCCTGGGCAGAGAAAAAAGGGTATGGGGATATTGCCGATCTTATCAAACGGTATCTTTGATAATGGATATTATCCAGAACGCCACCGGAAATACTTTGCGGTGGCGTTTTCTTTTTGTACCATGAGAAGGTCAACAAAACAAGCATTCAGCACAACCGTAGGGGCGAGGCATGCCTCGCCCGTGATTGCAAGGAGACTATGAGCATGGTTCGCACGTTGATTGGCAGTCGGTATTCAGAGGATGTTGAGGCGTTGTTAGAAGGTGCGCCTTCTGAGGTTGAGGTGATTTTTTTGCCGGAAGGGGAAAAGCAGGCCGATTATTTGTCGGGCGTGGAAGTGCTTTTTGGCCGGCTTCCGGAATCCGATTTTGATCACGCAGATGCGTTGAAATGGGTTCAGCAACCCCATGCGGGGGCCGAAGGGCAGTTGTATGAAAAATTTAAGAATAGCGATATGGTTTTGACCAATGCGGGGGGATTGTTCGGTCCGCAGATTGCAGAGCATGGGTTTGCTCTTTTGCTGGCGTTGACGCGGCAGATTCACACGCAGTTGGAGTTTATGAAGCGCAAGCACTGGGAGCGCGTGCCGTGTTTGGAACTGGCGGGTATGACGATGGGTATTATTGGTTTGGGGGGCATTGGGCGGGCGATTGCAGACCGCGCAAAGGCGTTTGAGTTTCGGGTTATTGCGGTCGATCCCGAGGATATGGCGTGTCCGGATTCTGTGGATCGGTTGGAAAAGATGGATTATTTACCCGAACTTATGTCGCAGTCCAATGTGGTTATGGTGTGTTGTCCCAGTACGGCGGAAACGCATAAGATGCTGTCGGGTGACATGTTTGACCGGTTGATGGCGGGGAGTTTGCTCGTCAATGTGAGTCGGGGAAAGGTGGTGGATGAGGAGGCTATGGTCGCGGCGTTGCGGTCGGGCAAGCTGGCGGGTATTGGGCTGGATGTGACTTATACGGAACCCTGTCCGGAAGATAGTCCGCTGTGGACCGAACCCAATGTGATTTTGACATCGCATAGCGCGGGGTCTTCACAACATATTCGGAGGCGCGCTATGGTGCGGTTTGTGGATAATTTACACAGGTATGTGAGGGGTGAGGCGCTGCAGAATGTGGTGGATAAGGAGAAGGGGTATTAGGTGTTTCCTTTTACTCCCCCAAAAAAGATGATTTCCAGAGATTTGCAAAGTGGTGTTTTACCCATTTCAATGGTTTTTGGGTGAGGGCGTTAAATCCACCCCACGTCCACCGCGTGGGGTGGGTTTTTTTTGTTATTTGCTGGAATAGTTCTCGACGGTCTGCATCCAACCAGTTGAGTGTGTCCGATAGATAGATCAATTCGCGCTCGTATTCCAAGGATACCATTGCTTTCATGTGTGCATCGACTTTGTCGGTTTCTTGTAATTTTGTTTTTGGGCAGACTGTGTATCGCTCTGTGGATAAGAAGGATGATATCCATTGATAGGGTACCTGGTCGCGTGCGGATTCAGCCGTGGCGTTGACCTGCGAGACCTGGTTCAAAATACCGTAGGTGCGACAGGTTAAGGGACGCGCCGGGTGAATTGAGCAGCCGCCTTCGGGGGTCAAGAACGGACAACGGCGCGGGCGTTCTTCGACTGTGTTTAGCAGTTCACGCTGTTTTTGGGGATCAAAGTGCGAGCGCACGTAATCTATGATGTTGAGGTATTCGACGGCGTAGAGCGGATACATGGTTGCAAAATCGTCGTTGTATTCGGCATCTGTCAGTTCGCAACAGCTTCCCGGTGCATCGCAACCTGTACACGATACAGCGGGAACCTGTGCGTACACTGCGTTTAAGCGAGCGCGGGTCTCTTCGGGTAAAATTGGCGATGCGATTTG
>JAPPIE010000334.1 GCA_028874765.1 Gemmatimonadota bacterium | reverse complement strand
ATTCCCGCCATTTTTGATAGCGGAGAAACTTTCTGAGTTTCTCCGCTGTCTTTATATGTGAATTCAGGAGGGTGTAATGATCAAACGATTTACTATTTCTGTTTTACTTTTGGCAGGGTTGTGTTCTCCTGCTCGAGGCTGGTTGCTGGAAGGGCACCATATTTTGACTTTGTCCGCTGTGGCGGCTTTGCCCGATGAAGTTCCGGCGTTTTTCAGGCAGGGGGCAAAGACGGTGGCGCATTTGAGTATTGACCCCGATATGGGCAAGAATCGGGGTACGCCGCAGGTGCGAGGGGCAGAGTATCCCGAGCATTTTTTGGATCGCGAGATGCTCGATGTGGAGACGTTGCCAGCGAGTCGATACGCGTTTGTCAAGTTGTGTTATGAGCACGGGGTGTCGCCCGAGAAGATGGGTTTTGTGCCTTATGCGGTGAATGAGTGGACAGAGCGGTTGGCGGTGGCTTTTGCAGAGTTTCGCAAGTGGCCCGATAATCCGCATATTCAGAGTAAGTGCCTGATTTATGCGGGTTTTCTCGCGCATTATGCCGAGGATATGTGCCAGCCTTTGCATTTGACGATTCACTACGATGGGCGCGTGGTGGAGGGGGGCGAGAAGTTACAGAGGGGTATTCACCAGAAGGTGGATGGTCTGGTGCAGTTTTTGAAGATGGAACCCGAGGTTTTGTCGCGCGATCAGGATGTGACGCCTTTTGATGATGTGATGTCTGAGATTATGCGGGAGTTTGAGAAGGGGTTTGCACTGGTTGATCGGGTTTATGAAATGGGGCCGAATATTCCCAGATATGACGAGGAGAATTGGGTACCGAATGCCGAGGTGATCGCTTTTGCAAAAGATCGCGCCCGGGCTGCAACGCGATTTACCGCGCGGCTTTATTTGACTGCCTGGCGATTGTCCGAGCGTTTGGAGATTGCAGATTATGTGAAGCGAGAGGTTTGGGACGGGAAGTAAAAAACGCGGAGCGGTGTATAACTGGTTCATGCCGGTTCATCAATGTAGGGGCGGTGCCCCTGTGCCCGCCCGTGGGTGTGGGGCGGAGTTCGTTGATTCGTCTATTCGTCTATTCGTTCAAGGAGATTTTCAATGCGTCGATTAGGTATGGTATTACTTATTCTATTTGTATTTGGATCTTCGGCCTGGGGCTGGTGGCCGCGAGGGCATGGCATTTTGACGCGGTCGGCTGTTCAGGCACTTCCGGCAGATGCGCCTGCTTTTCTCAGGGCTGGCACAGGTATGGTGGCTCATGCGGCTGTTGATCCGGATGTTGCAAAGAATCGCGGTACGCTTCATCTGGAAAAGGCTGGACATCCGGTTCATTATTTTAATATGGAGTTGTTTGAGGCGGAGGATTTGCCCGCGTCGCGGTACGCGTTTGGAAGGCGCTGTGCAGAGTTGGGGAAGAGGCCAGAGCAGGTGGGGTTGTTGCCGTATGTAACAGCGGAATATACCGAGCAACTCGCTCTGGCTTTTGCCGAGTTTCGCAAGTGGCCCGAGAGTCCGTTTGTTCAGAGTAAGTGTCTGATATATGCCGGGTATGTGGCGCATTTTGCTCAGGAGATTTGTCAACCTCTGAATTTGACGATTCACTGGAATGGTCGCGTTGTAGATGGCAAGTCGTCGAGGACGCGTATTCACGAGAAGATTGATGGGTTGCTTCAAAATTTGGATTTGAGACCCGAAGATATTGCCGAGGGTTTGACTGCCGCGCCCGTGGATAGTTTGATGGCGGGTATTGTGGCGCAGATGCACGAGAGTTTTGGAGAGGTTGAGTCTGCGTTGTCGATGGAGCAGTATCTCATTCCAAAAGATGTGGATTGGAAGAATGAGCCTGCGGTGCGCGCTTTTGCGGAGAAGCATGCAAAGAGGGCTACGGGTTTTACGGTTTCGCTTTATTTGACGGCGTGGAAGATGTCGGAGAAGATCAGGTTGCCGGGTTGGATTGATCGCGGCGAGATGGATCATTTTGGTGCGAATAAGAAATAGGGGTGTTTATGGGATATGATCGGGAGCGCGAGGTCGCTGTTGAGGCTGTGCGCGAGGCGGCTCGGCTTTGTGTCGATGTGCGGAAATCACTTGTTGGGGCGATGGAGAAGGAAGACCGCAGTCCGGTGACGGTTGCGGATTTTGGCTCGCAGGCGCTTGTGTGCCGCCGGTTAAAGTCGGTTTTTCCCGAGGATCCGATTGTGGCGGAGGAAGATGCGTCGGTGCTTCGGGATGCGGAGCAAGCTGCGATGCGGAAGACTGTGTGCGGGTTTGTTCGGACGTATGCACAGGCGGATGAGGGTACAATTTGCGATTGGATTGATGCGGGTAATGGGGATGTTGCAGAGCGTTTTTGGACGCTCGATCCCATCGATGGGACAAAGGGCTTTTTGCGCGGGGATCAATATGCGGTGGCGCTGGCGCTCGTCGATTGTGGTGAGGTGAAGGTTGCCGCGCTGGCGTGTCCGGCTCTGCCGGTGGATATGGATCAGGTGGACGGTGATTGTGGGGTGTTATTTGTGGCGGTACGAGGAGAGGGTACGCAGTCGATGTCTCTTGAGGGGGGCGATGGTGTTGATGTTCGCATTGATGACCCTGCGTGGCGGTTTGCGGAGAGCGTGGAGCCGTCACACTGCGATTTCGATGCACAGCAAGCGGTGGCTCGTGCGGTTGGTATTGTTTCGCCGTCGCTCAGGATGGATAGTCAGGTGAAATACGGTGCGGTGGCACGCGGCGATGCGGTGTTGTATTTGAGGCTGCCGTCGCCAGACTCTCCGGGCTATCGCGAGAATATCTGGGATCACGCTGCGGGTGCTTTAATTGTTGAGGAAGCCGGTGGAGAGGTGAGCGATATGTTTGGTAGGCCGCTGGATTTTTCGTCTGCTGCTCAGATGGAGGACAATCGTGGGGTGGTGGTGAGTGCCCGCGAGATTCACGCGCGGGTGATTGACGCGCTTCGGGATATGTGATGGGTCAACGGGATTACGATGCTGTTGTCAGGCGCGTGGAAGCTGTGTCTGGTGTTGATGTGTATGAGTTGGGGGAGGTTGAGGGTTTGCCGGTGTTGCGCGTGTCTGCTGGCAGGGAAGACACACCTGTTGTGTATATCAATGGGGGGACGCACGGCGATGAACCGGCTGGCGTGGAGGCTGCGCTGGCTTTTTTGGAGAGGGAGTGGGATCGCTGGGCTGATCGGGTGCGTTTTGAGGTTGTTCCGTGTTTGTGCCCGTGGAGCTATGTTCACAATGCGCGGCTCAATGTACAGGAGGTGGATGTGAATTGGGCGTTTTTGCGCGATGATGTGCCCGAGATTGAGATTTTGAAGGGGTTTGTGGAAGGACGGGTTTTTGCGGGTGTGATCGATTTGCACGAGGATTGGGAGAGTCCGGGGTTTTATCTGTACGAGATGTTTGATGACCGGGGATCTCTGGGACGGGAGATGGTGAAGCGGGTGGCACAGGTGTGTCCGATTAATAAACAGTCGGAGATCGAAGACGAGATTGCGGTCAATGGGGTAATTCATCCCAATATGGAGGTATCGAGGCGGAAGTACGGGGAGGGCATACCGATCGCTTTGTATCAGAGAGGCCATACTGGGCATCTGGTGACGTCAGAAAGCCCGACAGCACAGCCGATGGATGTGCGTGTTGCAGCGCATCTGGCTGCTGTTGAGGTGATGGTGGAGGCTAATGCGAGGGATTTCATCTAAAACTGGCTCATAGATTGAGGTCGGTCTATAGCTTTACTGGTAGTTCATAATTCCATTCTTCGAAAGCAAACCGCCAGGCCCGTGAGACGCGCTCCATAGCGACAGGATCTGGCTCGAATGTATTTTTTTGGTAGTCCGAGAGTGTGCTCAGGTATTCGACTACCGCCTGCTTTCCTCCGTTTTCCCAACCGGATAATCCGAGTGCCGCGTAAATGCGTTCCATTTCGCCCAGTGGATCAGCTACGAGGTCCTCGTACTTCACTTCTGCCAGATTGCCTTCCGGGATCAAAGCTCTGTCTTTCAGGTATTGTTCCATTAGAGCTTTGTACTTGGTGATGACGAAATCCGAAAGATCGCCCAGATGCTCCTCCAGCAGGAACAACTCAAACATCTTTCTGAATGTATGGTTTGTCGAGTAATAGACATCGCATGGATTTCTTGCGATATGAACGAACCTGGCATTGGGGAAAAGGCGCAGGATGTGGGGGATTCGGCCGGTGTTAGAGGGACTTTTGAGTACCAACTGTTTTCCACCGCCCGCAAGGGTGGCTTTTTTAATGATGTCCGTGATGACGGCATCCCAGCGCGCCAGTTGCTGATCGGTCAGCCCCCTCATGAAGACATATTTTTCAAAGTATTCCGTCGCCTTAGATGGGAATGTAAGGAAGTGAACGCTGGATAGCTCAGAGGAATTGGCAATCGCGAATTCCTCCTCATTGGGCAGGTCCATCGCCAGTTTGACATCATCCTGTGGACGTTTTGGCTTGAGCTGTTTGGCCATGAAACGCTTGATCCAACCACGGCCGATCAGAAAGAATGTCGGGACGATGGATTGGAGCAACGAGACGATTGCGAACTGCGGATCGCGCGTCAGGAGATAGTGCAAGTGCGTCGTGCCCGAGCGGGCATGGCCGATGATAAAGATCGGTGGATGCGCAATTTTCGTCCGAGCCACGGCGCGCCCGTAGCGCATCTTTTCGATCAAGCGTAGCGGCACCATCAGAGCCGAGCCAAGGAGAATTCGCCTTACTCGTCCCCGGTGCTGGGGCGCAACCCTCACCTCGTCCTGGCCCCACAGGAGCTTCGCCCAAACGCGCAACGGTGCGGTCGTATTTGGGTGAGCGCGTGGCTTCTTAGTGGGCATTTTGACACTCCATTTCGCTATCGGTGCCGACGCACCAGGCGGAACTTGTAGTTGGGTAGGAGGGCATAGCTCCGTTTGGTCTTCAATTCGCAATCGGGCGGATGGAGAACCAATTCGGCTTCGCGGAGGACGGTCGCCATGTTGAGCGCAATGAGCACCTCGGCGAGCCTGTTGCCTGGGCACCGATGCGCTCCTAAGCCGAAGGGGACATAGACCCCGTGCTGGCGGTGCTCAGCGCGTTCTGCGGTGTAGCGGTCGATATCGAAGCGCTCCGGATTGGGGAAATATTCCGGCATCCGGTGCGGTATTGTGAATCCAATCAGAAGGGTCTCGCCAGCGGGGACCTTATAGCCCTCAAATTCAAATGAGTTGGCTACTGTGCGCAATGACATTACCGGTGCAAGGGGATAGAGGCGTATTATTTCCATTGCAGTGCGGTGCAGGACATCGAGTTTACGCAGATCGTTCACGGTAGGCATACCCTGATCAAATAGGGCGTCTGCTTCAGCAATTACCTGCTCGCGCAGATCCGGTCGCTTCAATAATTCGTAGAACATGAAGGCACAGATATTTGCCACGGTATCGAGACCGGCCGAGAGAGGTCCCAACATGTCTAAATCGGTCTCGGGAAGAAATTGCGGATCCCTGCGGTGCAGTTCCAGCAAATGGTCAATGGCATCCGGTGGCTTGTTGCGGCGTTTTTCTGGTTCGTGATCTGCCAGAATGCACTGAGCCAGTTCTTCCACTCGCTTGAAGGCACGCCGGACGCGTGGTCGATATAACATCAGCCTGGGTTGCTGCCGCATGACATAGGTTTTCATCTTGCTTTGAAAATAAATCATAATGTCGTCTAAGTAGTCGTGTACAGGCATGCTGAGAGCCAGTACACCGATCTGATCTAAGACGATGCGCTGCCAGGTGTATAAGCCCGGCAGCGGCTTGTCCTGGGGCCATCCGGCGATATCTTGTTGAAGAACGTGGACAGCGTCTCCCACACGACCTTCAATGAGGCGGTGGGTGTACACATCCGCCAGTTCTTTGCGCAGGCGAATATGGTCGGGACCATCCATGCTGATTATGGTACGTCCGACGCCCCCAGCTTTGTTGTAATCCACCCAGTTTTCAAGCGTGCGCAGGTACTTACCCCCTCGCTTTACGAAGGTATTCGCCTCGGGACCTACGAGGACGACGAAGCGGCGATTGAATGCCTTGATGCGAAAAATCGGACCTAAGTTTCGGTATTGTTTGACGAGAAACGAGCCCAAATCGCGCTTCATGCCGATGGTGTTGCCAATAAGCGGCAACCCCGGTGCCTGAGGTATCTCCTTGCGTGGAGTAGGGAGAGGGGTAGGAGGCTCATGCTCGCGGATCGCTTTGGTAACCGATTGGCCGATCAGGTCCATTTTTCGAATCAGTTCGATCCGTTCTTGTACCTCCGATAGTTCTGACTGGGATAAAATATTCTTGAAAACGCCGCAGGCATCCGCCAGACAGATAATGACGATGTCGCGCGGGTCCGGAATTTCATCGGTGTACAGTACGCGCATAATGCGTAACCGGACTTCTTCTACTGTTTTTCCATCAATGGTTGGATAGCGTCGGGAGCGCGATACCAGGCGCGAGAGGAGAAAGATATCTTCGGCTTCGGCTTCCAATATGCCCCGGTTGACCAAACGCGTAAGTGCTTTATCGCGGATTTCGTCGCCCCGTTTGGCCGTTTGTGCGACCCAATAGCTGGCGTCTCGTGTGTCCGTATCGCGTGCGATGTCGGTCAGGGTGGGGTCGAGCAGGTCGTCTTCGAGAGGCGTGGCATCAGCCAAAAAGAGATGCTCGAGATCGGTATCGATGCGGTTTTCCAGGGCCAAATCCATCAATACGGCACCAGCGAGGACGATGTTCAAAGTGTCCGGTGCAAGACCGGGTGCGAAATCACCCCGGTCTTCGTTGTGAAGCAGCAGCAGTATTTCTTCAGCAAATCTCAGCATGTATGTGTTTCTATATCTACTATGACGAAAAATCTTTTAAAACTTGCGTTGGCCCTATATAGATGAAGGGCGTGCATAAGCAGACTCCATACAGGACGATATATAGACTATGGACGATATATAGATTAAGCAATAAAGTCAAGTCCGAAAAGTTCTGTAAACGTGATGGGAATTAGCGGAAGCGCGGGATGAGAATACAGGCATTTGGTGACGTCAGAAAGCCCGACGGCGCAGCCGATGGATGTGCGCGTTGCAGCGCACCTGGCGGCTGCTGAGGTGATGGTGGAGGCGCAGGTTTAGGGAAGTTCAGATGGTGAAAATTAAAAGCGTGGGATTATGTCCCGCGCTTTTTTAATATGGCCGAAAACCGCGTACCATGAATCCGTTTTCGT
>JAPPIE010000285.1 GCA_028874765.1 Gemmatimonadota bacterium | reverse complement strand
CCGGGAAAGTGTTTCAGCGTCGGTATCACCTGCTGTTCTCGATGCGCCTTAATAAACGCATTGGCATGCGCCACCACAGTCCTCGGCACATCGCTAAATGACCGTTCTATCGCGCCAACAGCAGGACTTTTGGGATCTATATTCACATCGACAACCGGAGCAAAATTCCAGTTAATCCCCATCTCTTTCAATTCGCACGCAAGAGCATTTGCTACCTTTTTTGTCTCACCCGGAGACTGCCCACCGAGTGCTTGAGCAGACGGCACAGAAACCGAAAAACCATACTTCTTTTTCAGCCGGTTGACATACCCACCCTCTGCATCAACCGCAATAAAAAAGGGCGCTATGTCCTGAAGCACCGAGGTCAAAGCGCGAAGTTGCCTCGGAGACGTAATATTCCGCACCACCTCACCTTTACTCGGCAGATCATAATCAAAAAGCACCACCCCACCGGGCTGAATATCCCCCAGCATCGTCGCAATATCCCCATATAGAACATCGCCGCGAAAACCGATCATCAGCATCTGCCCCACGGCTTCTTCTACGGAAGTTCCAAGATCACCAGGCGTCACGCCACATCTCCCAAACCCTGATCCCTCATCTTCCTCTTCACCAGCCACTCGACAATTTTGGGATGAATCACTTGAAGAAAGGGCAAGGCGCGGTGGTGCCAGGGAAGCACCAGTTCGCGCCTCTGTTTCCGCATAGCTTTCAAAATTGCCCTGCAACAAGATCTAAGAGAAAGTGCCTCTTTGTTGTGCCGTTGTGAAGAATCGCCCAGTGCTTCACCATCCTTCCCAAAAGCGTGCTGTCTCAGATTCGTCCCCTGAAGCCAATGCGGCAAAACCGTCAACACATGCACATCTTCGACTTCCAGACGCAGAGCATTTAAAAAACCCAGCACCGCGTGCTTTGACGCGCCATATCCCGTATGCAAAGGCACGCCAAATTTGCTCTGCAAAGATGCAATGGCCACAATCATACCCTTCGAAACTTTCAAATGTGGCAATGCCGCGTGTACGCAATAGACCAGACCGAGATAATTGGTCTCCATCAGCTTGCGAAACACCTCCATATCTTCCACCTCGTCAAACCGCGCCCACATACTAATCCCGGCATTGGCAATCAAATAATCGATGCGACCAAATGCAGCAACCGTCGCCTCAACCAACTGCTCGCAATCTTCGACCCGTGTCACATCCCCCACCACGGTCACCACCTGCGCGCCCAACCGCCGACACTGCTCAGCCGTCTCGCTCAGCTTTTCCTTCCGCCGGGCAAACAATGTTAGGTGTGCGCCCTGCTTCGCAAGTTCCAGAGCCAGTGCAGCCCCAAGCCCCGAAGACGCGCCTGTAATAATCGCTACCTTATCGCAAAACATTGCGCCATTCAAAATCAATAGGTCCTTTCCATTTTCAATCCGCAAACGCCCCATTGCCAATGGCAAAGATATTATTCGGATCCATCGCCTTTTTCATCTGCCGCAACACCGCAATGCTATTTTCGCTTTGAATCTGCGGCAAAAAGCCACTGCGGAGCTTGCCCACGCCGTGATGGTGTGACAAAGACCCGCCGTGGTCTAAAATCTCCTGCCGCAACTGGCGCTCAATCGCGTGATAAACGCCAACCGAATCCTCAAGCCCCTGCGCGCAAAAACCCATTGTAAAATAAATGCACACACCCGTGTGATAGGTCTGCGTCACGCGATACGCCAGAAAGGGTTTGCCCGGCACGCCGTATTCTTCACACAAAACAAATAGCTTCTTTTCCACCGCACCAATAACATCGTGAATATTAGTCCACGGCACAGAAGTCTCAAATGTCTCGCCCAAAATGTGAAATTGAGTAAAAAAATCGCGAATATACGCAATCCCAAACGTCAACATATACCCCCGCTCGCCTCTGTGCGCCCCGCCCGAAATACCGCCGTATTTCTTCGCCAAACGAAAAATCGTCTTTGCCTGCTGCCGGACCTCGTCTTTTGTGCCCTCCATCACAATCGTACACGCTACCAACTGCTTTGGATCAAACCCCTTGACCTTGAACAAAAAAAATTGCAGAATATCCTGCTGGAACTTCTTAAATCCTTTAGCCTCGGGCTTCAGCGCCTGCCCAAGATGAAATTCCGTATTGTTCACCAGCCGAATACTCGCCGGAATCTGTCCCGTCTGCCGAAGTGCCTTTAAGTAATCCACACCCCGTTCAAATGACGGAAATACCAGTGAGCCAAATGCCTGTGCTTTGGGCTGTTTGTGGATCTTTATCGTCGCCCGGGTAATAATCCCCAAATTGCCCTCACTCCCAAACAAAAACGACCTGGGCTGCACACCTGTCGAATTGCGCGGCGTCGCGTGATGCGTCTCCACCTCCCCCGTCGGCGTCACCAGCGTGGCCTCTATCACAATATCCTCAATATTGCCATACCGGTTCTTCTTCATACCACTGGCATTGGTCGCAATCCATCCCCCCAGAGTTGAAAACTCCAGACTATCTGGATCGTGCCCCGACGTGTATCCCAACTCATTCAGCGCAATCTCCAATTGCTTACCCGAAATACCCGCTTGCACACACGCTTGAAAATTCTCTTCATCCACCTGCAAAATGCGATTCATGCGACGCATATCCACCGACGCGACCATCCGCGTCTCCGAAGTCGGAATTGCGAGCGCACCGCTCACATTCGTCCCTCCGCCATAGGGCACCAGCGCCACATTGTGGTCATTTGCAAGCTGGATAATAGCCTGAATATCCGCGTCTTCCTCCGGGAACAACACCACATCCACCAGACGTTCGGGCGGCCGATGGTACAAAATTTGATACACCTCATCCACACTCAACTGCCCGTGGCTATGCACCAGACGCTCTATGTCATCCTGAGAAACCCCATCTTCACTGAGCGCATCGCGCACCGCCCTCAAAAATTCATCATTTGTCACGGGCGCGGGCAAATCGCGGTGTTCGACCTCTTGCCCCATATCTTCGGGACGGACCGGCACCTCGAGCACCTCTTCGACAAAAGGCAAAAAATACGGCATCCGATAGCCACACAACGGATACCGCGTTCCCGTCACATGCACGGTCCTGTCATCGTCAAACTCAAACCGCGTATCCCTATACCCCCACTTGTGAGCAAACCGCTCGCCTTCTGCCCCCCCAGAAAAACGGTCTTTGCTGGCAAAAGCGCGACGCCCCCGAACGAGCAAAAATACCAGCGCCAGTAAAAATGCAATGATCATCAGTTCATTCATTTTTTACCTCAATTTTCAAGACTCTTCCGGATTCAACAACGTCGCAATATGCACCGCTTGAAACAGCGCGGCAGCCTCGGACTGAATCCGCAGAGATCGTCTTTTGGGCAACAGGGTCGTCTCCCCCAACATGGGCGGCGAAACCCACACATCAACCTGCCCTGGATTGATATTGATATTGCCCTTTGGACACTTGGGCCACAGCGCGTGAAGCCCCCGGTACGCAATCGGCACAATCACCACATCCTGGGGCAATTGTGCAAACACCCCGTGTTGAAGCGGAAATTGTTGAATCGCAAAAGCCGCGGTCGTCGCCATGGGATAAATAACGCCCGGTCGCTCTGTCAATGCCTGTGCCACGCGCTGTGTCGTATGGCCCGCAGCATGGGACCGCTCGAGCATCACATAGCCATCGACATTTTCCAGAATCTGATCAAAGACCTCAGACGTCATCCCAAACTGCGTGATCTGCTTCGACCCAATTTTGATACCCGAACGCGCCAGCCCCGTGCGCGCCAAAATCACACAAGGTTCAGGTCTTTCCCATCCCATCGCATCCATAAATTTTCGAGACTGCAAAACCCTGTACAAAACGGGATGGTCAAACAAACTCTGATGCGTTGGCAAAAAAATAAGACGCCGATCTTCCGCATCGGATCCCAAATCTCTTACAATGGCCTCAAAATGGGGATCGATATAAACGTTGACGCGAATATCAAAAATATCCAGCGTGCGACGTCCCCAATCGAGCCAGGTGCGCCATCCAGCTTCTCGGCGCCGGATGGGATCGGCTTCTTTTTTCAACAATTTCTTTTTTTGACGTCCCACCTTGAGCGAAGTCCCCATCCACCGGGCAAAACGCACTCCTCGCTGCAATTTTGAAAATTGCCCCCGACGTCCGACATTGGGATATTCCAAAAATCGTCCCAACGCCGTATTTGTGAGTAAAGCGGGAATTTCTATACGCGAAACACTCTGTCCAACGCGATCGATTTGCGCGTTCACATCGCATATCAGCTTAACCGACAAATCAATCATATCCCGCGTCAAATAACTATACTCCTGCCCATACCAGTACAACCGGGGACGCAGCCTGGTGGGATCTTCCTGATGCGCGTGCAAAAATTCAATCAACAGTGCCTTGATGTGCAACACATCATCATCTATCCCATCCAACTCCACATCGTCGCGCAACCGCGCCAAAGCCACCTCCGCATCCACAATAACCTTCCACACCGATACGCCAAACCAGCCAAAATTTGTCAAATAATTATACCGCGTTGACAGCAACCCCCCCGCAGCGATCAAATTGAGCGTGCGCTGTGCCACATCTTGCAACAAATCGCGCAAAGTGCCCACAATCCGCTCGCCATCTCGTTCACAACTGTACTCCTCGGTCCAGTGTGTCCCCTCATCCGCCTCCACATTGCCAAGAGCCTCTGCAACGGCGCGGGCGTGCGACATTGGCACCTGTGTAATATGCACCTGAGCCAATGCCTCTTCCACGGCTTCGGGCGCGTGCAACTCCGCCTGTGCCAGAGCCTTCAAATACAGGGATTGATACAACCTCAAAAAATCTTTCGCATCCCCGCGCCCACGCTCGACAAATTGTCGCCTGAGTTGCAAATAAATTCGGCTGCCCGTGTGATATTGCGGAAGCAACGCCGCAAAAGGGCGATACGCCTCGTCCAAGCGCTCATTGCGAACCTGGGGCAGGTCTCGAAAAATCGCATCCACAAGCTGAGCGCGAAATTGCAGTGCCTCCATATCCATCGCGCCGCTCTGACTTTTGGGCCAGACAAGCGCATCTGGATCGAAGTCGTCAAAATAGCCATCGTGACGCACCGCTTCGAGCATAAGCTGAACCGATTGGTCATAAATAGCCAACATCTGCTCCAGGTCGTCGAGCAGTGTTTCGTGCAATGGGCGAGTATCCGATTTATCGCGTGAAGTCATAAGAGAAGCCTAAACACCTGTCTTTAGCACATGGCGTTGCAAGCCGGGAATATGAATATCTTTTACGTAAACGGGCCAATCTATGCGCGAAACATCACAATTAAAAATTTCTTTATCTTCTGCATCCAGGCTGTCAAACAACTGATTCATATTGTCGTTTTGAAACACGCAATCCAGAGAAATATAAGAACCGTAAATATCGGTAAGCGCCAGCGTATTTTCCAAAGTAGCATTCAAAATCGATAATTGGCGTTTGCGTTTTGAGACATCGACCATTGGCACCCAATCCAGTGCCCGTTGCAAAATTTTGAGTGGCAACAGATACTTATAGCGCAACTTTCGACGGAATTGTGACAATGTCGGATAGGTCCACGGTGCCACCGCAATGGGTTTGCCATCGCGGTCTCTCATTGGATTGTTCACAAAATACTCGTACACATACTGGACGACTTCACCCACTGTCACCGGATTCTTTGCACTTGTTGTCACATGATAAACCTTCAAATCGGCATTTGCACGGATAGAAGGCAAAACACTGATAATCACATTGATAATAATATCCACGGGAATAACATCTAAAACCGCTTCTGGACGCGCTGGAAAATCCGTCAAACGCCCCTTGCCGTAGTGTGCAATAAGTGGATCGGCCACTTTTAGCCCCTCCAGCCATCCCGGCTCTGGATCGGACAAACTGCTCTCAATAATAGAAGGGCGCACGATCACGGTTGGCAAATCGCCCCGGGTCTTGGCAATCATCTGCTCACCCATGGCTTTGGTAAAAGAATAACTGTCGTGCCAGCCCAACTCTCGCCCGCGCTTTATGCCGCGTGCCACCATCCGTTCCCGCACCCAGCGCTGGCGCAAGGCCTCCAACTGATGTTCCCGCCGATGTGCTGTAACGCGCTTGCCACGATCCTGTCGGTCCAACAACCGCGTAAATTCCGCAAATCGCTCGGGACTCCGCGACGACGCCTCTACTTCGCGGCTATACGTCAGAATATCTTCAATTTCCGAGTCCAGACTATAATCGGGCGCGCGACCATTTCCCATCTGTTGTGCCACCGTTTGATCGGGCACGGGTGCGTCTTCAGAAATGATTCTCTTTTGCCGCCCATTGACATAAGCCGTTGAAACATGCACGAGCACAGCATCTCGACAGGCTTTGGCAAATTCGACAACGCGCCTGGCCCCAAGTGTATTATGCGCCAGAGCCAGATTCAGTGGCGCGTCAAAAACCACATTGGCCGCGCTGTTAATCACAATATCAACTTCACGGGCCAACCGCGCATATGTCTCCGCGTCCATGCCGAGGTGATCTTGTGTCAAATCGCTCGGCACGGCAATGACTTTTTCGCGCATCACAGCATCAAAACGACCCCCGAGTTCTGCGCGCAATCGCGTAAAGGCACTGGATTGCAAAATCTCCCTTTGCAGTCGATCTTCGGCACTAATGGGCTTGCCCCCTCCCCGCCTTTGAGGTCGCACCATGAGATAAATGCGCCCAACATCTGGCGCATGGCAAAGGATTTTTCCCACCAATCCCTTGGCCAAAAAACCAGTTGCACCTGTAACAAACAGAACCTTGTGATTCAAAAATGGAATAACGACACTCATAAAAAGACCCCGGCATTACCAAAAAAATTAAAACGCAACAGCACTAAAATCACCTTCCCAATTAAAGGCGACCATTAGACTTGTGTCAACCCCTTTCTCGGGCAGTTCACAAGCGCAAATCCTTATCAAAAATGGGGTTGACAAAAAAAAGGTCAACTCCTATCTTGTCCTTCTTCAAGCCGTTATGAGCCTATTTTTTTATGGAATTTTATGCATGGAACGCACCTTGCTCATCGTCAAACCCGACGCTGTTGCACAAAATGTAATCGGTGAAATCATTCGCCGTCTCGAAGAAAAAAAATTTCGAATTGTAAACCTAAAAATGGTTCGCCTCACGCACAGACAGGCCGCCGAATTTTATGCAGTACATCGCCAACGGCCTTTTTATAACGACTTGCTCGATTTTATGACCTCCGGTCCCTGTGTACCCATGGCACTCGAGCGAGACAACGCCGTCGCATTTTTGCGCGAAGTCATCGGCAG
>JAPPIE010000215.1:5889-7331 GCA_028874765.1 Gemmatimonadota bacterium | reverse complement strand
TCAACGCGGCCTCCTTCAGCGCCTCTGGAAGCGTGGGATGCGCGTGCATCGTTCGCGCGATATCCTCTGCACTGGCAGAAAATTCCATTGCCAGAACCCCTTCCGCCAGCATATCGGACGCGCGTGCAGATAGAATGTGAATACCCATAACGCGATCCGTCTTTTCATGTGCAATAATCTTCACCTCTCCATCCACTGCCTGTAGCGTATGTGCGCGACCATTGGCAGCTATTGGAAACTTGCCCACCTTATAGGGAATGCCATCCGCCACAACCTGCTCCTCTGTCAGCCCCACCGATGCCAGTTCTGGATGCGTGTACACCACATTGGGAATCGCGCCATAATTCACATGCCCCGCCTTTCCCGCCATACATTCCACCGCAGCCACACCCTCTTCCTCTGCCTTGTGCGCCAGCATCGGACCGGGAATCACATCGCCAATCGCATAGACACCGGGCAAATTTGTCTCAAATACTTCATCGACCAGAATGCGCCCCTGGTCATCCATCTCCAACCCCACATCTTCGCCACCCAGCCCATCGGTATTTGGCCTTCGCCCAACAGCGACCAGCAATCGGTCACACATCTCAGAAGTCGTCTCCTCGCCCTGTGCGAGAGTCACAACCACCTTCCCATCGCGAACCTCCGCCGACTCCGCGCGCGTCTCAAACGAAAACCTCAGCCCCTGCTTCTCCAGCACCTTCTGCAAACCGAGGGACAATTCGCGGTCCATCGTCGGCGTCACCCCATCGAGAAATTCCACCACATGCACCTCTGCCCCCAGGCGATGCCACACCGACCCCAACTCGAGACCGATCGCACCTGCGCCAATAACAATCATCTTCCCGGGCACCTCATCCAGTGCCAACGCCTCGGTAGAACTAATCACATACTCACCATCAAAAGGCAAATTGGGCAACTCAATAGCAGAACTACCCGTAGCAATCAAAATACGCTCTGCCGAATAAATATCCCCGTCAACATTGACCTTTCCATCGCCAGCCAACCGCCCCAGCCCCGAAATATGCGTCACATTATTCTTGCGAAACAGCCCGCGAATACCCCCCGTCATCCTCCGCACAATACTGGACTTGCGCTTCATCATACCCTTCAAATCCAGTTCCACACCACCGGTCTTCACACCGTGAAGACCCAACGAAGACTCTGCCTGATGAAACAACTCACTCGACTCCAAAAGGGCTTTACTCGGAATACAGCCCACATTCAGACATGTACCTCCCAATGCCTGTTTCTCAACACATGCCACACGCATACCCAATTGCGCCGCGCGAATCGCCGCCACATATCCCCCCGGTCCAGCACCAATAACAATGAGATCGAATGTATTATCTGCCACGAGAGGCTCCTCAAAATCGGTAAAAAATTCGGGCACCCACGAGGGATCGCCCCTACGGTTTATCCGTCATCTGCGTCCATCTGCG
>JAPPIE010000215.1:0-5789 GCA_028874765.1 Gemmatimonadota bacterium | reverse complement strand
ACCGAAGTCTGACCATCAATCAGGCGGTGATCATAAGTCAATGCCAGATACATCATCGGGCGAACAACCACCTCATCCCCCACGGCGATAGGCCGATTCTGAATCGCGTGCATACCCAAAATACCCGTCTGAGGCGGATTGAGAATAGGCGTTGACAACAGCGACCCAAACACCCCGCCATTGGTAATTGTAAACGTGCCCCCGCTCAATTCATCCAACCCCAGCTTGCCTTCTCGCGCAGAGAGCGCCACGCGCTTAATTTCGGACTCAATAGTAGCAAAAGACATGCGCTCTGCCGACTTTAGAACCGGCACGACAAGACCGCGATCAGTACCCACAGCAATGCCCATATTGACATAATCGCGATAGACAATATCAGAACCATCGATACTGGCATTGACATCGGGATATTCCTGCAAAGCAATAACACAGGCACGAACAAAAAAGGACATCAAACCCAGAGAGATGCCGTGTACATCTGCAAACATCTCTTTGTATTTCGCGCGCAAATCAAAAATACCGCTCATATCGACTTCATTAAACGTCGTCAACATCGCCGCTGTCTGCTGTGCAGAAACCAGACGCTCGGCAATGCGCGTGCGAATATGGCTCATAGGCTCGCGCCGCTCGCTCTCGCTGGAAGAAGCGAGAGCCGGTGCTGAGACCTTTTGTGATTTTTGTGCCTTTTGTGGCTCTTCATCAGTTTCAGAAACGGGCGGATCGGACGCGGCAGATTCAAGGTACGCCAGCACATCTTCTTTGGTCAACCGCCCGTCTTTCCCCGTACCCGTAATCGCCGTGGGATCGAGATCGTGCTCTGTCACCAACCGACGCACTGCCGGACTCAAACCATCGGCCTCTACAGGCGTATCGACCTTCTCCGATACTTCAACCTTTGAAACGGCTTTGCCATCCTCATCGATTGTGGCAATGGTCTCGCCGACCTCAATCGTATCCCCATCGGCCTTCAGTGTATGCAACACACCCGCCGAAGGCGCGGGCAACTCGACATCGGCTTTATCCGTTTCAATAACCGCCAAAGGTTCATCCACCGTCACGGCCTCGCCATCCGATTTCAACCACTCGACCAGAATGGCATCGGTCACTGACTCTCCCAATTCGGGCAAAACCACATCAACAGGCATGTACGCGCCTCCCTAAGAAAAATCCAGAGCTGTCTCCACGATCTCTTGCTGTTCGTCCAAATGCACCGACTGAATACCCGTGGCCGTTGCAGCCGTGGGCTTTCGACCCAGATAGCGCACGGGCTCTTTGTTATCGAGCAATCGGCGGAGTTTTGGCTCCATAAAATCCCAACTACCCATATTTTGCGGCTCTTCTTGTCCCCAAAAAATATCCGCATCGCCGTATTTCTCGAGTATAGCACCCACCTCATCCCAGGGAAAGGGATAGTGCTCCTCAATCCGCACCAGTGCGAGCCGTTCCTCGCCCTTTTTGTCCCGCCCTTCTTTAAGATCAAAAAAAACCTTTCCCGTACAAAAAACAACGCGCTTCACACCGCCGGGATCGGGCTGTGCGGGATCGTCTAAAACGGGATAAAACGCACCCTCGGACAAATCCTCGAGCGTTGAGGTTGATCCTTTGAGCCGCAACAAACTCTTTGGCATCATCAAAACGAGAGGCTTGCGAAATGCGCGCAGCATCTGGCGACGCAGCAAATGAAAATACTGCGCGGGCAACGTGGGACAGCCCACCTGCATATTGTCTTCGGCACACAGCGCCTGAAAACGCTCTAACCGTGCGCTCGAATGCTCTGGCCCCTGGCCTTCAAACCCGTGCGGCAACAGCATCACCAGCCCGCTCATCTTTTGCCATTTGGCCTCAGAACTGGAAATAAACTGATCGATAATCATCTGCGCGCCATTGGCAAAATCGCCAAACTGGGCTTCCCAGATCGTCAATTTATTGGGATTGGCATAACTCACGCCAAACTCAAAGCCCAGCACCGCCAATTCCGAAAGCATGGTATTATAAACCCTGAAACCACCCTGACCATCCGATAGATGGTTCAGCGGTGAATAAATTGCGCCATTTTCGATATCGTGCCACACCGCTTGCCTGTGGCTAAATGTCCCCCGCTGTGAATCTTGCCCGGCCAATCGCACCGGAAATCCATCGACCAACAAACTGCCAAACGCAAGCATCTCCGCACACCCCCAGTCCATACCCACCTTGCCGTGGACCATTTGCATGCGGTAATCGAGTTGGCGCACCAATTTGCGATAGGCGTTAAATCCCTCGGGCACAGTCGTCGCCTTTTCGGCAATATCAATCAATATTTCTCTGCTCACCGCAGTTTTTGCCGTGCGATCTGCGCCCGCCTTCCCAAACCCCTTCCACGCGCCTCCAAATCTTGGCTCGCGCGGTTTTGTCTTTTGATTTTTCGCATCGACGAATGCCGCCTCGAGTTTCTCACGCACAGCCTGCTTCATCGCATCGACATCATCTTCTGTTGCGATATTTTGCTCAATCAAACGCCTCGAATACAGATCGACAACTGTTGGATGCCCGGCGATCTCAGCAGATTGCAGAGGCTGTGTAAAAGCTGGATCGTCGGATTCATTGTGGCCGTATCGGCGATAACACCACAGGTCGATAATCACATCATTTTTCACCGCCTGGCGATAAGCCATAGCCATGCGCGCCGCATGCACCACAGCTTCGGGGTCATCGGCATTGACGTGAAAAATGGGCATCTTAACAATCTTCGCCACATCTGTTGGATACGCTGTAAAACGAGACTCCCGGGGCAACGCAGTAAAACCGATCTGGTTATTCACAACAATGTGAATCGTACCCCCATTATCATAGCCATCCAGATGAGACAAACAAATCGTCTCTGGCACAATGCCCTGCCCGGCAAAAGCGGCATCGCCGTGAATGATCAGCGGCACGATATGCTCGTGCTGAACATCGCCTTTTGTCTCTTGCTTCGTACAAACAATGCCCTCAATCACGGGATTGACCAATTCGAGGTGACTCGGGTTGGGCGTCAAACCCAAATGCACCGTGTGACCATCGCGCGTGACATACTCATGGGCGAACCCCATGTGGTATTTTACATCGCCCGACCCCTCGGAGCGCCCCACCTCAACGCCCTCAAACTCACTGAATATCTCCGGATAGGGCTTTTGCATGATATGCGAGAGCACATTGAGCCTGCCGCGATGCGCCATCCCCATCACCATTTCCTGGACATTTAACGCAGCTCCCGTTTCAATAAGCGCGTGCAACATCGGGATAAGTGCTTCGCCGCCCTCAATAGAAAATCGCTTTCTCCCAATATATTTAACGTGCAAAAATTGTTCAAACTCCTGTGCCTCAATCAATTTTTTCAGCAGGTCTCGGCATTGTTCTGCGCTAAGTTTCGGCCGATTTAATATCGGCTCCATGTGCTGTTCCAGCCACTCGTGCTGGCTCTTATACGGAATGTCCGTATATTCTACCGCCACAGAACCGCAGTATGTTTGCCTGAGCTTTGCAACGAGGTCGCGCAACGTCCCGTCCGTAGGACCGAGAAATCCGCCATTGCCGACAATTTGATCCAGGTCCTCTTCTGTAAAGCCGTATTCAGACAACTCCAACAACGGATACGGCGGACGCGTATAACTCATCGGCGCGATATCGGCGACAAGGTGCCCCCATGTGCGATAGGCATTGACCAGAGCCATAGCCCCCTGCTGCCTATTCGCATCCATACGGGTATATTCCTCCAAGGTGTCATAAGCGTCGAGAAACGCCATCGCCTCTTTCTCCGCCTGGCTTTCATCTGACGCATCTGGAGTCATGTCGGCACCATCGCGCTGCATCCCCAAATCAAAACCCGCAAAAAATATATGCCATCTTTCATCCACCAGATCTGGGTCTTGTTTGTATTTCTCATACATCGCGTCGATATAATCGGCATTGGCAATTGCAGCAATATCGAATGACATGGCAATCTCCACTTTTATGAATGCCCTTATTGAGTATATGTACACACCCGGAAAAAGTAACGTCTGCACCGCATCATGTCAAGATGACACCGACCAAAGGTCGCCCCAACCGCTCACCCCGTCCACACCGACTTTGTCTTCCGCGCGAATTGATAGAGCCTGAAAGAATGGCGCAGCAGGGGCAGCGCACCCCATCCGAGACGATATTTTCTGCGGATACGCCACATAGCCCGGTCTCTATCTTCGCGCTGGCTTACACTTTGAGCATGCACCCGATAATAATATAATGCCTCGGGCACGTACTGCCCAATCCCCCCCTGTTTGAGCGCGATATTCAACCACAAATCCCAATCCTGATATCGACGCACAGCGGGATCAAATCCGGGAAAGCGATCAGCTCGAATCAACGCGGCGAGATCGATATAATTTCCGACGCGCAATCGCCGCACGTCAAACGGGCCAGACACCTCGCGTTCGCCCTGCTGTAAATCGCCGTCGGCAAACACAATGCGATCGCCATAAGCATAAGTCGCGTGGGGAACCTCTTGCAACGCGCTGTAAAGCACATATAGAAAGCGCGGCCTCATCACATTGTCTGCATCAAAAAACGCGACATAAGGAGTCGAAACCTTCAAAAAACCAAAATTTCGCGCGCGGTTGCCATTGCGAAAATTCACGCGACAGTACTGCACATCGGAAAATGATGCGACAACATCTGCCGCATTGTCTTCACTCGCATCGTCAACCACCACCACCTGACGGGGCAAAAGCGTCTGTGACAAAACCGATTCCAAACACGCGGCGAGATAATGCCCGTAATTATGCGTGGTAATCACCACCCCAATATCTGCACTCATACAGGCCACTCCGCCAGCTTTAACAGAGCAATTTGATACTGTAAATTCACCAACGCATCCGCGCCAGAAACAACAACCCGCCCACCTTCGCCGCGCACATACTTGCCAAATTCATCGATTAAAATATGCATAAAATCGTCACAAATCACAGCCTCGTCTCCGTGGACCAATCGCGCGCGATAAATACCCTCCTCATCGGCAAACCCTTCCCAATTCACCAAAAAGCCATTCACGCCAAATTGCCGCGCAGGCACCCCCTCATCGATATCGCGCAAAACAAACCGCACATTGCATCGTCCTTTAGGTGTAACCACCTCAAAACTCGCGCGATTTTCCCGCTCGCCTATCGCACACGAAGCCGTTGTCCAATCGATTTCCCCCCCTGGCAAAAATCCCAGAACCAAACTCAGCGGATGGGAAGCCACATCAATCCAGATATCTTCCCGCGCCTTTGGTCCCCCGCGCCCCTTCACCTCCATCTCCATCTCAAGCGATTCAATCGCATCCCATGTCCCTCGCACACGCGTATAAAAATCGCGATAAACTGAAATCCCCGCGGGATATTGTGCAGACATCACCAGCGATCTACCGGCCTGTTCAGCCGCACGCACCACAGCCTGTCCATCTGCCAGAATATCATCCAGGCTCCTATCCACATCCCAACACAAAGGCTTTTCACACACCACATGGCACCCACTCTCCAGAGCCATAATTGCATGCTCTTTATGTAAATAAAAAGGACTTGAAACATCAACCACATCGGGCTGTTCAGCCGCCAGCATCTGCGCCACATCTGTATAAGCGCGCCCATCAAATCCAAAATACGCCTGCAATTGCGATCGGGTCTTCGCACACGATTCTTCCGAAGTACCCACAAATGCCACCACCTGAGACCCCGACAAATGGTGCCATCGCGCGTGGTGCTGCCCAATGCCACTCGCGCCAATAACAGCGACCTTTAATCTATCAGGCATTT
>JAPPIE010000154.1:4469-7347 GCA_028874765.1 Gemmatimonadota bacterium | reverse complement strand
TCAAAATTCTACATAAGGCTCTGATTCTATGGGTGTAAATGGTTTGGGCGGATATTTTGCCAGGACATCCGCTTTTAAATCTACGCCCCAGCCAGGTCCTTCGGGTGGGACACAATGGCCGTCGATTACTTCGATGGGTTGTGTGAGGACTTCGTTGTAGAGGCCGATGGAGGATAGGAATATTTCCTGCATCAGGCTGTTGTGTATGCAGAGGTCCAGATGCAGGCTGGCGATGGTGGAGATCGGTCCGTTGGAGTTGTGCGGGGCTACGGTTACGTAATATGTTTCGGCCATTGCCGCAATTTTTTTGAGTTCGGTGATGCCGCCCGCGTGGCAGATGTCTGGCTGGATGATGCCCACGGCGTTCAGTTCTAATAGTGAGCGGAATCCCCATCGGGTGTACAGTTGTTCTCCCGTTGCAATGGGTACGCGCACTTCATGGGCAAATTGCGCGAGGGCTTCGGGGTTGTCCCACAAGATGGGTTCTTCCATCCAGGCGATGTTGTATGGTTCGAGTGCTTGTGCGACCCGGCGCGCGCTCCAGATGTTTAATCGCGCGCGTATGTCAATGCCGATTTCGACTTGCGGTCCGGCGGCTTCTCGCGCGGCTTCTACGAGTGCGACGCCGTGTTCTATTCGGTCGATTTTTGCGACTTGTTCGCCGCCAAAGGGATAGAATTTTAAGGCTGTATAGCCCTGATCTACGACCTGTTTTACGCCTTCGAAGATGCCTTCGGGGGTGTTTCCTTTTCTGGGCCAGCCGTTGGCGTACATGCGTATTTTGTCGTGGGATTTGCCGCCGAGTAATTCATATACGGGTACGCCGAGAGCTTTGCCTTTGATGTCCCATAGGGCGAGGTCAATGGCGCTGATGGCGCTGGTGGTTACGGGTCCGCCAGACCAGGTGACGCGCCGATAGAGGGATGTCCATAGTCGTTCGATTTCAAAGGGGTTTTTGCCGATTAAATATCGCTTGAATGCGCCAAATTCCGCTATTAGTCCTTCGTCTTTGTATTGCAGACTGGCTTCGCCCAATCCGTATATGCCGGCGTCGGTTTCGATTTTTACAAATGTCCAGTTTGTCCCCTCACCCTTTCCCGGTGTGCCCATACGCATGACGTGTAGATCAGTGATTTTCATTCGTGCTCCTTTATTCTTTTATGGCGACGGCTATTTCCTCTGGTTTGTCCAGTTGCGGGATCCACTCATAAGGCACGCGATAAGCGCGATAGCACGTTTCGTGAGGGCTGATAAATTCCCATACAATTTCGAGTTCGGGAGTGACTTCAAAAAGCCGACCTCCTGCGCCTTCGCAAATCAGTGTATTGCCATTGGGTAAGCGCTGTGCAGAACTCCACGGTCGGCTATAAAAACGGCAGGCGCGGATCCGGTCGCCATCCGCCTTGAGCGCGGAATACTCCCACACGAGTTCCAGTGTTATTGGATCGAATTCTACCACACGAGAATAATCTCGTACTGCGTTCATCCTCCCGTTGGGCGCACCTGGATTCGGTGCACCATATCCAGCAGCACCGCCATTGTCGAATACCAGGATGTTTCCTTCACCGGGCAAGCCTTTTGGTATCATGTGTGCGTGATGCAGCCCAATGATCCAGCCCAGTGCCCGCAGTTCGGATGTCAGTGAATAATCCGGTCCGACTTTCCACGCGATTTTACCCGTCTCTTTGCTGATTACTGCGATTGTGTTGGTATGTCGTCCATCCCAAATAAAATTATCTGGATGAAATCGCTCGTCGCCAGCATCGTACCATTTGTTTGGTCCCAGATAAGATACGCTGTTGGAGTGTACCCAGTCATAGGGATTTGCGCCGACACGCCCTCCCCGGTAAATCGCATTTTTTGCTTCTTCGCTGAAATCCATTTCATCAAAGTGATCCACGCTTTGCCATTCCCACACAGTGTCGCCGTTCCAGTTTACTTCCAAAATACAATCGCCATGCAGCACGCCAGGTGCGATATGTGGTCTTTCTACTTCTTTTGCTGCGAGTACTATTGTATTTCCGCCTTCTATGATGGGATCTAAACCGGGTGCATAATACCCGGTTGGGCTGCCTTCGCGCTCAAAGTCGTGGTGTTGTTTGGCGGACCAGATTTTTTTCTTATTAATCTCGATTTGCTCGGTTTTATTGTAGTGCCAAATTACATTTCCATCCCAATCCAGTTGAACGAGCTCGCGTCCCCGTTCCATGCGGGGACCGTTGTAACGCCGGTCACCGAGAATATGCCCCCCAGGCATTACTTTGCCCAGTTGTGACAGATCAAAATGCTTTACCAGATTGCCGTTCATGTCAATTATCTCACCGCCAGCATAGACCGTATAGCCATTCCAGCTACGCTCGGGGTCGTAAACAGATATACCAACTGGTCGGGGAACACCCGTTACGCGTGATGCCATTGATAGACTCCTGAGTAGATTTTGGGACTAAGCGGGACTGATTCTCTTTACATAAACATAGTAGGCACCGGGGGGCGCGTCAATGCCATCGTCAAAATAGGTCTGTACACGAGTTGAGCCTTTTTTGAGTGATAGATGAAAGACAACGCAGGTATCGCTTTCATCTACTGCTTTTTGTTGGACGATGTCGCCTACTTGTAATTTTGCCGTTTTGATGGCGAGTGCTTCTCCTGGCAACAGGTCATCTACATAAGGTACGCCTGTTCTGCCCGGTAGTGCGGCGCAGATCGGTGTGTCGATTTCAAGGGGCCAGCGGCGAAGTTCAAATTCGTATTCTCCGTCTTGTTCAATGTCGATGGCCCAGTATCCGTTGTCTCGCTCTTTTTGGCGCACATGCCGCTGGCTGTAGATTCCTTCTTTTCCATGCCAACTGTGCGCGGTTAGTGTTGTGGGGTTTTCGCG
>JAPPIE010000154.1:0-4369 GCA_028874765.1 Gemmatimonadota bacterium | reverse complement strand
AGATTCCTTCTTTTCCATGCCAACTGTGCGCGGTTAGTGTTGTGGGGTTTTCGCGATTTGATCCGATTGGGATTTCGCTGTATTCGCCAAATCGCCGGGAGATGTCAGTCCACCAATTTTCATACGCTTCGCGCAGTGTTTGTACGATTTCGGGATGGCGTTCTGATATGTCATACCTTTGCTCGGGGTCGCGTTTGTGGTCAAATAGTTCATGTTGTGGCTCGCGCCAGACTCCCGTGTGTACGAGTCGCCAGCGATCGGTCATGGCGGCGAAGTCTTTGTATTTTTTGGGGTGGTCAATTTGTTGCTGGTGTACGAATAGGGTGCGTTCGGGCCAGTTGCTATAGGCGTTGTTTAACAGGGGTGTGAGGCTAATGCCGTCGAATTTCGCGTATGGTGGATTTAGTTCGCAGAGGTCGATCAGTGTGGGCAGTATGTCGATGTGTGCGGTTAGATGTTCGACATCGCGACCGCCTGTCAGTTTTCCGGCGGGCCAGTGTATGAAGCACGCGTTGCGATGGCCGCCGTCATAGACCCACGTTTTTTTGCCGCGCATGCCCGCGTTATATCCATCTGTTGGATATCCATCCGCGGTTATTCCGGTTCCCATGGATGTGCCGTTGTCTCCCATGAAGATCAGTATGGTGTTTTCTGTCAGGTCATTGTCCGCGAGCCACTGGCGGAGGCGTCCGATGTTTTCGTCGATGTTTGCGATCATGCCGAAAAATCGCGCGCGTTGTTTCGGTATGCCCTGTTGCAAATAAGGTGCGCTGTATTTTTCGTGTACGTTGAATGGGCCATGGGGGGCGTTGGTTGAAATGTAGCAGAAGAATGGGGTTTCATCCGCCTCCATAAATTGCATGGCTTCGTTGAACCATACGTCTGTGCAATAACGGGCGTGCGGTTCGGGTGTGCCGTTTCGGAGATATGTTGCGGTAAAGTTGTCGTTGTCCCAGTAGTCTGGGATTTCTCCTACTACGCCGCCGCCAAAGCTCAGGGATTCACGAAATCCCCGATCAAAAGGGCGATAGGGATAGTTGTCGCCCAGATGCCATTTGCCAAAGATGCCGGTGCGATAGTCTGAGTTCGAAAATACGTCGGCGATGGTGATTTCATCCCGGCGCATGATATATCGGCCCCGCAAGGTGCTCCATACGCCGGTGCGCGCGGCATATCGCCCGGTCATGAGCGCGGCTCTTGTGGGAGAACACATGGCATCTACGTGATAGTCGGTTAAGCGCACGCTCTGGTCGTATAACTTGTCCAGATGTGGCGTTTGCAATACGGGATTGCCGGTGCAACTCAAGTCCCCATATCCCTGATCGTCGGTTAAGATCAGGATTACATTGGGGCGTTCTGTCATGCGCGATTCCTTAATAGTATGGACTGAGGTCCATTTCTGGATAGGCGTTTTTGATGAGGTCAAGTGTTTCTGGCGTGTAGAAGTCGTCGCCGGGGTTGGGCCAGCCAAAGAGGCTGCGTACTCTGGCTGTGGTTTTTGTCAGGAAGGGGCGCAGTCGTCTGCGTTCTTGTATGTCTCGTTTTTCCGTGAGTGTCCAGGTGCTGGTGTCTCTGCGGCCCACGGCGTAGAAGAGGACTGCGCGTTGTTTTCTGGGGTTGGTGAATGCCTGGGCTGAATGGGGCGTGTGTGAGCTGTAAAAGAGTACGGTTCCGGTTTTTCCCTCGGCGGTGACGGGTTCGAATTTGTAAGGGAGTTTGCGGATGTCGTCAAAGCGATAAGATGCGTGTTCTGTGCCGAGTGGGTCGCGGATGAGTTCGTTCATTTTGCTGTGTGCGCCGGATAATACGCGGACCGGGGCGCAGTCTGCGTCGTTGTCGGTTAAATAAACCCAGGCCTGGATGTGGCCGTAGCGTTGCCATTCCGGGTGCGGGGGGAGCAGGGGTTTTGCCCAGTCGATGTGGAAGCCCTGCCAGGGTTCTCTTGGGGTTCCCCGGTCCAGGCGTCCGCTGCGGGCATAGACAAAGCCGTGGTGGTAGTGCATGTCGGGTGTGTCTAAGAGTTGGGTTAGGGCGTCTAAAAAGGGTTCGTGTTCAAGGGTGCGGTCAATGGCGTCGATACCCGTTGGGATGTCGTGAAATTGCGCGCGGGGTCCGCCAAAGCTGCGGCGGCCTTTTGGTCTGATGAGTGTTTCTGCAATTTCGGGATGGGCATCTATTTCGGCGTTGAATTCTTCGTGAGATTTGCCGTAGGCATTTTGTTCTGCGACTTCGAGCGCGGGTGCCAATTGCTCTTTTGAGAAGAGGTTGGGGGCTAAGAGATAGCCGTTGCGCTGGTATGATTCACATTGTTCAGGAGTCAACATTTTTTGCCTCCATTATGATGGGGTGTAGGGGGTGATCCCAGGGTTTGCCGATTTCCATTTCGTCTTGTGCGCCCGCTGCGTCATTTTTGCCGGTGAAGAGAACGTAGTCGGGGATGTAGATGATGGCGAATGCGCGGCGGGGACGGTCGCTGAGGTTTGGTCCCGCATAGTGGAAGTTGCATCCGTGGTGGAAGGTGACGCCGCCGGCTGGCAGTTCTATGGTTTCCGGTTCGGCGACTTTGTGTCCGCGTTCTTTCATTTTTTGGACGATGCTTTCGCCCTGAATGGTCAGGCTCACGCTTTCTTGTTTGCCGAATTTGTGGCTTCCGGGGACGAAGTGCATGCAGCCGTTTTTGATATAGACATCATCGATTGCGATCCAGGCGGAGAGCGCGCCCGGGCGGTCCATGCCAGACCAGTACGGGAAGTCCTGGTGCCAGTTGGTTTCCCGACTTTTGACGCCGGGTGGTTTTATGAGTGCGTGGTCGTGATAGATGCGGATCTGTTTGGCTTGTGATAGCCGTCGAGCGGATTCTGCGAGGCGTTTGTGCAGGGCGATTTTTCGCGCGCCTGCGTAGTCGGTCCAGAGGTTGACCATTTGATTGAATACGAGTTCGTATTCGGGTCTGCCTCGTCCCGCGTTTTCTGCGCCTTTGATTCTGGCGCGGTTGATTGCTACGGCGTGGTCGAGTGCGTCTGCCAGTTCCCGGAGGTCTTCGGGATTGAAGAAGTTGGGATAGCTGATGAAGCCCTTTTTTTGATATTGCGCGATGTCTTCAGGGGTTGTGGGGCAATCTGTGGTCATTGCTGTTCCTCCAGTATTATTTTATTTCCGCCACTTCTATCATTTGTCCGCCGCGTTGTGCCGATAGATAGGCCGCATCGACGATTTGCATGGTGTATAAATTTCCTCGTCCACTGTGCATGGGTTCTGTGCCGCGTCGCGCCGAGTCCATCAGGTGGTTCAGGCTTTCACCCATTGCGTGTGTGAATGCTCCTTCGCGATTGAATTCGCGTGTTTCCTTTTTTCCGTTCAGGGGATGGATGTGCAATGTGGCTGTGTCGTCAAGTACGACTTTTTTGACGGATAGTGCCGAGCCTTTTGTGGCGTCTATGCGCAATCGACATTCCGATAGGGTTAAGCCATGCCAGTTGGATATCATGGTGCCGACGACGCCATTTTCAAATTGTACTGTCAAGCTGGTAAAGGTTTCGCCTTTGACGTCTGGATTCCAATGGCGCGTTACGGCTGATACGCTTTGGGGAGGACTATCTGCCAATGTGCGGATGCGGTCGATGAGGTGGATGCTAAAGATGCTGATTTCCAGGCGCTGCTCCTGGCTTCGCCACCCGCGTACCTGGGTCCGATTTTTTAATTCGTCGTGCGATATATAACGTATGTCGCCAATATCGCCCGAGTTGACGATATCGCGCATTGCGACGACGTCTTCCATGAATCCCAGTTGGTGGTTGACCGCCAGGGTTACGCCCGCTTTTTCCGCTGCTTCGACAAAGGAGACTGCATCGCACAGTGTTTCGCCGAATGGTTTTTCGACGAGGAGATGGATTCCACTTTCAATTGCGGGAAAGATTACGTCATGACGCACAGCAGGGGGTGTTAACAGGCTGATGACATCGACTTCTCCGGATGCGATCATGTCTGCCGCATTTGTAAAGCGGTTGGGTATGTCGTATTGGTCGCAATATCCGTTCAGTTGCTCTTTGTCTATGTCACATCCTGCGACGACTTCCCCCAGGTCGTGCGCGACTTTCCGATATCCCGCGATGTGCCGATGTGCTATTCCGCCACATCCTACAATTCCTATTCGATATCCGTTCATAATGAATTCCTCATAATTCAGGTGCGCCGTGATTCCACGCGATATAAGACCGCGGACTCAATTCGATCAGTTTGTCCAGTAAGCGTTTTTGCAATTTGGATTTTAACGCTGCTATGTCCTGGCGGTCCCACAGGTTTTCTTTTTCCCACGGGTCGTTTTTCAGGTCGTAGAGTTCGCCATAGGGTTTGTTCCAATAATGCCCTA
>JAPPIE010000305.1:2579-7357 GCA_028874765.1 Gemmatimonadota bacterium | reverse complement strand
AGATCCAGATCGTGCGCCACCACATCGATCATGCGTTCGATGAGATACGTGGCCTCTGGACGCCCCGCACCCCGATAAGCATCCGTCGCCATCTTATTCGTAAAAGCAGCTTTGAGATTCATCTGCACATTTTTAAATGTATAAGAACCGCACAACATCAATCCCGTAAGCGTGGGAATGGCCGGCGTGAGCAACTGATAATAAGCTCCCACATCCGCCGTAACCGTGTATTTGAGACCGAGAATCGTACCATCGTCTTTCACCGCAAGTTCGACATCTCCGGTCTGATCGCGTCCGTGAATCGTATGCACAAAATTTTCACGCCGCCCCTCAATCCACTTCACGGGCTGCCCGAGATATTTCGCCATATGCCCGAGCAGAGCTTCTTCGGCGTACACATTGAGCTTGCAACCAAAGCCCCCGCCCACTTCGGGCGCAATAACGCGTACATGGTTCTCGGCCATACCCAGCATAACGGATATTTGCGTGCGCAAAAGATGGGGAATTTGCGTAGATGACCATAAGTTGAGCTGGTCTTTGCCGGGCAAATATTGGGCAACCACACCCCGCGTCTCCATTGGATTGGGAACCAGACGTTGATGGTCAATCCGCTGGCTAACGACCTGATCGGCTTCGGCAAAAGCCGCATCAATATCGCCCCCGGCAATGCTCCAGGTAAAAGCCATATTATCGTCCCAATCTTCGTGAATAACAGGCGCGTCATCGGCAAAAGCCGCATCAGCCGAATTGATGGCATCGAGAGGTTCGTAATCAACCTCAATCAAATCCAGTGCATCCTGAGCAATGTACGCATCGGTCGCTGCAACAGCGGCGACAGGCTCGCCAACAAAACGCACCTTTCCAGTTGCAAGCACGGGATGATGGGGCACCTTAATGCCCGGAAATCCCTCCGGGTCTGTAGCCGCACAGGGAATCCCACCAATGACATCTTTGACATCATCGCCAGTGACCACGGATTTCACTCCGGATAAATTTTGAGCCGCATCGGTATTAATACCAGTGATGCGCGCATGGGCATAAGGGCTTCGCAAAATCGCGACATGCAACAAATTGGGCAGCTTAATGTCATCGACATAATGTGCAAGGCCCTGAATCAATCGGGGGTCTTCTCGGCGCTTAATACGGGCGCCAACAGATTTGCTAACAGGCATGGGGCGCCTCCTATGTGGTCATTTTTTTCGATGCGTACTGAACCGCATCGACAATATGTTGGTACCCTGTACAGCGGCACAGATTGCCTTCTATACCGCGACGAATATCGGCTTCACTGGGTTTGGGATTGCGTTCTAAAAGCTGGTGCGCGGCAATAATCATGCCCGGGGTGCAAAAACCGCACTGCAATCCGTGACACTCCCAGAAGCCCTCCTGAATAGGGTGCAATTCACCATTTTGGGCCAGGCCCTCAATGGTAGTAATTTCAGCACCATCGGCTTGCACTGCCAAAACCGTACACGATTTGACAGCATCTCCATTGAGCATCACACTGCACGCGCCACAAAGGCTGGTCTCACAGCCCACGTGCGTGCCAGTAAGCCCGACGACATCGCGCAAAAAATGCACGAGCAACATCCGCGGTTCGACATCGTAACTTTGATGCTCCCCGTTCACAGTGACTTCAATTTTCACGCAAGCCTCCTTTGAAAAAGGGGGAAGAAAAAATAGACTTACACTCTATCGCAAGATATGGCGCATGGCAACGCCATGCAAACAGTTTCTATAACGCACAAGTGAACCATCTTGGGATACGACCCGTTATTTATTTTTTTCTTTATCTAATTTTTCAAGTGCTTTTCGGGCAGATTCTTGTTTGGGCCTCCACTTGAGAGCAGTTTGGAACGCTTCGCGAGCCTTTTGGATTTCGTTTTGATGAAGATAAATTTCCCCTATCCGGTTATATGCGTTACCTCTTGTTCGGTCTGAACCTGGCGGTAGAATTTGCAGACACGCTTTGAAGTATTCAAGACCGAGGTCAAGTCTGTCTCCAGATTCCGCTAATATGCGTCCCAAAGCGTATAATGCATTCATTTTACGTGCTTGAAATGTTATTATCTTTTCAAATGATGAAATAGTTGTATCGCGCCTTACCGATAGGGAATCGGTCGTTATCTGGAGACATTGTTCCGCAGCGCGATATGCTCGATCAAGTTGTTTGAGACTCAGCAAATAGGTACGGAGCGCACTTAAGGCACGACTGGAAAAAGGGTGTTGTTGCACATAAGATTCGAGCAACTCAACGGCTTCTTCACGACGTTCTGTTTGCCAGAGATGCCTGCTAAGCCATAAAACGGGCCGGAGGCTGGATGGGGCTTTTTCTAATGCGGTTCTCAACTCCTGTTCGACTTTATCCAGCTCATCTCTGCTGCGATAAATTTCAGCTTGTTCTGCATGCCCCCTGATGGGATCGCGCATCTTAATCTGATCGGCCAGATTTTGTGCTTCTTCTTTTTTTCCTCCTACAATACCCGGTGCTTCAAGATGATATCTTATCAAGTAAAACCGCGCTTCAATATGGTCTGGATCCAGAGCAATGACTTTTTCCATGGCTTTTTTTGTATTGCGAGCGTGTCCAAACCTCTTGAAAATGCTGGCTGTCACCGCTTTTTCACCATACATTTGTCCCAGCCACCAGTAATAATTGGCATTGTGGGGATCGAATTTAGCGGCTTTCTCAAAATGGTCAAAAGCATCATCTGTTCTGCCATCCCAAGCTGCTAATCGCCCCAAAAAGAAGTGTATCTCGCCTTTATCCGACGATGTTTTTAAGAGCGTTTGTAAATGCGCCTCTGCTTCCTCATAGTGCCCGGCAATAAATGCGTCAAAAACCTGGCGCAACGACGCCTCGGCCTTTCCCATCGAGAGCAGAACCCACAGAACCAGAATTAAATATCTCAAACGCATTATTTTTAACCCCTTTCGTAATTTGGCGAGAAAGCAACTACCCATTATACAACAGGAGAAATCCATGAAAACACTTTACTACGTCGCCGACCCCATGTGTTCCTGGTGCTGGGGATTTCAGCCAGTGCTCGAAAAAGTAAAAGAAGCCGTACCCGAAGAATTGGCACCCGTATATATCATGGGTGGACTGGCGCGAGACACCGATGACGCCATGCCCGATGTGATGCGCGCGCATATCCAGCGCGCCTGGCGCGAAGTCGCAGCCATAACAGGTGCGAGTTTCAACTGGGACTTTTGGGAAAAATGCAAACCGCGGCGATGCACATATCCATCTTGCAGGGCATTTTATGCGGCTCAAAATCAGGGAGCGGGAACTGAGATGTTCGAGGCGACTCAACGCGCCTATTACCGGGAAGCCCGCAATCCATCAGATACAGAGATCCTCGTCGCATTGGCGGGTGAAATCGGGTTAGACACACAGCGATTTGCTCAAGATCTGGCATCACCTGAAATAGAACAACAGATGCAAGATGGATTTAACATCAGGCGATCGATGAATGCCAATCAATTTCCAAGTCTCGTCGTAAGAAACAATGCGTCTGTAACCTTCATCACCAGAGGGTATAACGACGCGGAAACCGTGTTGGCCTACCTGCACGCCGCACTGAGGTAGATGACTGCCGGGACGGCACAGGGGCCGTCCCCTACAATGATTGGTTAATCCGATTTTTGTAGGGGCGCCCCCCCTGTGGTCACCCACTGACCCCTAACCTATTCCCAGAGCCTGCGGACATTGAGTTCAAAATCGGGCAACACGGGATCGCCAGAAATGGTTTTCGGATCGGACAGACAAACGACCTCTTCACCTGGACGATAGACATAAACATTTCGCTCTCTCGGATCGATAAGCCAGCCGAGTTGTGCGCCATTATCTATATATTCCTGCATCTTATCTTTTATGGTATCAAGGCGATCTGTACGAGAAAGCAGTTCGACGACAAAATCGGGACAAATTGGGGCAAACTCCTCCTGTTCATCTTCTGAAAGCACCTCCCACCGCTCTTTTCGAATCCACGCCAGATCGGGAGCACGCACAGCGCCATTGGGAAGCGTAAAACCAGCGGATGAATCAAAGCCAAAACCCGTCTCATCAGACTGCATCCAATTATAAAATTGCCCAATAAGTCCAAAATTCCGCTGCCCAGATTTGCTCCCCGTTGGTGGCATAATAATTATATCTCCATCGCAATTAAGTTCCATTCTCAAATCGGGATTGGCCTGACAAAATTCAAAAAACTCATGCCTATCCATGTGCAATACAGGCCCGAAATGAAGCGTAAGAGCATCCTGATCTGTTTGTAATGCAACCGCACTCATGGAAAATCCTCCAAATGCAAAAATCGAGAGGGCCTTTTCTATTCATTCTAAAAAATACTCACAATCAAAATTTTGTGCAACTCGATAAGTGCATATTTCTCGTACATTCACAGCACAGCGAACATCGCCTTGACATACATAAGAAGTTTTGAAATATTAAAGCCCAATATATCTGCAACCAAAAATGAGAAGGAGAGCGCAGAAATGGCCGACCAAAACATACCGACACAAGATCAACAAAACGAATTGTTATTCATGCAATTGGTCATGATGTTTCAGGGCATGGCATTGCAAAACCTGGGCAAAGTGATGAACCCGGTAACCAACCAGATCGAGCGCAACCTGGAACAGGCCAAAAACATGATTGACATCCTCGGCATGCTGGACGAAAAAACAAAAGGCAACTTAAACGACAACGAGCAAAGACTAATGGAACACGTATTATTTGAACTGCGAATGAATTATGTGGATGAACTCAAAAA
>JAPPIE010000305.1:0-2479 GCA_028874765.1 Gemmatimonadota bacterium | reverse complement strand
CTGCTTACTGCTCATTATGTATCTACCTTTGAGTTGTGCTTATTACTCCACATCAGCCACGGGCAGTGGCGGCATCCGCTCCGTCGCTGTACCGCTGCTCGACAACGAAAGCCTCGAAGCCGGTATTCACCAGGCATTGACAGACAGCTTAATACAGGGATTTGTCTCTGATGCTGCCCTGCGCGTCGTCGAAGAAGATCAGGCCGATGCCGTATTGCAAGGCACGGTCCTCGAAATCAAAGAAGAACCCTTTACATATAGCGGTCAGGCGAGTGCCGAACAATATCAAATCTCCGTCTATGTAAAAATGGCCTTTTACGACACGCGGGAAAAACAAACACTCTGGGAAATTGACCGCATGCGCGGTTACGGCATCTACGACGCGGCAAGCCAGCGCGACCTCGCCCGCACACAAGGTATCGGCGACGCGTTGCGCATGCTCTCCAAAGATGTCGTAGATCGAACCCAGGTAGGGGGATGGTAACGTATGCCAGAAGACAATGTCGTGGTCAATGACTTCATGCAATTGATCGGTGGAACGCCACTAATTCGCTTAAACAACCTGGCGACATCCGACCTGGCCGAAGTCGTCGTCAAAATGGAATCCTTAAATCCGGCTCGCACGGTAAAAGACCGCATAGCCCTATCCATGATCGAAGCCGCAGAACGCGACGGCCACTTAAAGCCCGGCATGACCATCGTCGAACCGACCAGTGGCAACACCGGCATTGGTCTGGCAATGGTCGCAACCGCGCGCGGTTATCGCCTGATATTAACCATGCCCGACTCCATGAGCCGGGAACGACGCGACCTGCTCGAAAGTTATGGCGCCGAATTGATATTAACCCCGGGCGAACTCGACATGCCCGGCGCTGTCGCAGAAGCCGAACGGATCGTAAACGAATCACCCGAAACAACCTTTATGCCACAGCAATTTAACAACCCTGCCAACCCAGAAATACACCGCCAAACCACAGCCCGAGAAATATTAGAAGCCGTTGACGGCCACCTCGACGCCTTTGTCGCAGGCATAGGCACGGGAGGAACCATCACAGGCGTGGGTGAAGTCTTAAAAGCCGAATTAGACCACATACGCGTGATCGCTGTCGAACCCACCAAATCTCCGGTTCTATCGGGCGGAGAGCCAGCACTACACGGCATCCAGGGCATCGGTGCAGGATTTATTCCCTCAGTACTCAACCGCGATATTTTCGACACGCTAATATGCGTGCGCGACGAAGACGCCATCAAAACAGCTCGCAAACTCGGTCGCGAAGAAGGCATTTTAGCCGGCATATCAGCCGGAGCAAATGTATTCGCCGCCCTGCAAATCGCCCGCGACCTCGGACCGGGCAAGCGGGTCGCAACCATAATCTGCGACTCGGGCGAGCGGTACTTCAGCGTACCTGAATTCCTACAAGCGTAGTTTGACCCACTTACCACCGGAGATTCCCATGAGCAATATCCCCAATTATTTGAAAAATTACGCCGACCTCTACGCCGACAACCCGCGTGCTGCCGCACTACAGTGGTTCCGCGAAGCGCGTTACGGCCTGTTCTTACACTACGGACTCTACTCTCTAATAGGACGACACGAATGGGTGCAATTGCGAGAACTCATACCCGTTGCCGAATACGCAAAACTCATAGACGACTTCACCGCAGAAAACTTCGATGCCGAGCGCATCGCACAATTTGCCGTTGACTGCGGGATGAAATACATCAACATCACCACGCGGCATCACGACTCATTCTGCCTATTCGACACAGCGGAAACGGATTTCAACAGCACCAATGCCCCGGCGGGCCGCGACTTGATCAAAGAACTGGCCGAAGCGTGTGATCGACACGCACTCGGACTGTGTTTGTACTACTCCCATGGACGGGACTGGAAACATCCACATGCCCCCAACAACGACGAATGGGGAGGACAGGCAAGACCCAAATACGACCCGCCCGAACCGAGCTATGCCACTGGCTCCGCGCATAACCTGCAAATATATCTCGACTTCATGCAGGCGCAAATCACAGAACTACTCACAAATTACGGACCCGTAGCCGCAATCTGGCTGGATGGGGTTGCCGTTCCCAACAACGGCGACAAAGCAAAATTTAAGAGTCAGGAACTCTACGACTATATCCACAGCGTACAACCACAAGTACTCGTCTCCTACAAACAGGGCTTGCTGGGCACCGAAGACTTTCAAGCCCCTGAACATCAAGCCGTAGAACAGGCAAACAAACCCATGGAAATCTGCACGACAATGTGTTCTGGACCAGGTGGAAAAGGCGTATCGTGGGGCTATCTCGCCGAAGGGGGCCACCACAAAGATGAGGAAGAAGTTTGGACGGCACTGACAGCAGCGCGGGAAAGCGGTTGCAATCTATTGTTAAACACCGGACCCCTGCCCGATGGATCACTCGATGAAAAAGATGTACCAGTACTGCTCGCAGTGGGCGAACGCATTCGCAAAGAGGG
>JAPPIE010000187.1 GCA_028874765.1 Gemmatimonadota bacterium | reverse complement strand
CAAAACGCATGAAAATAAAACGCCACAATTTTTTGCGCTCTGTCTGCGCGCTGGCCCTCATTTTGGGCGTATCGCCCATCCAGGCACAGATGGATCACCCGTTGCAACTCGGACGCATTGTCAGCAATGACCGCGATAGCATCACTACTGCGGTCAGAGTTATTTCCGATGCGAAAGATGTCGCTTATTATGCCCTGATGGTTGCGCTTTTTAACGGTGAACTCTATCTAAAGAATAATGAGCTCGTCATTATCGGCGACATGCAAGAAGACGATTATGGCGATACCTTCGCCCCGCTCTACACCGCCTATCCCAAACGCCATCCCATTCTGAACGATGAGGGCAAGCCCCTTATTGCGCCGCTGATCGATCTCGAAGAGATTGACAGCAATCGTCGCATCCGCGCGCTTATTCAACCTTATCTTACGCAGATGGAGATTTTTCATCCAGATCCCGGCAAGCGCCGCGTTGCTGTAGAAACGCTCGGCAATCGCGGTGATCTGGGCGCGGTCCCCATGCTGCGAGATGCTCTGGAGAAAGAGGCGGATAGCGGTATTCAAAGTCTGATCCGCGTTGCTCTGGGCAAGCTCGAACTCACACATCCCGACTCTGGGATTCGTCTCAATGCGGCTAAAGCGCTGGGTGAACTCAATAATACATTCGTCCTTTCTTTTTTGCGCGCGCGTGTTGAACCCGATGCCAGTGGCAATATTGCCGAGTCAGATCCCGCGGTTCGGAACGAGATACGCGATGCAATTCAGTGGCTGGAAACATTTAACCAGATCATGGTTGTGATCCAGACGGCTTTTGTCGGTCTCAGTCTGGGGTCTATTTTGATTCTGGTCGCGCTTGGTCTGGCGGTTATTTATGGGCAGATCGGTATTATCAATATGGCGCATGGCGAATTTATGATGGTTGGGGCTTATTTTACGTTTATTGTGCAGAATATTTGCATGATTGTCCTGCCCGCTGCCTATATCGATCTGTTTTTTCTGCTGTCTTTACCCATTGCATTTCTCACGGCTGGTGGTATGGGGTTGCTTGTGGAGTCTCTGGTTATTCGCCGCCTTTACAATCGTCCTCTCGAGAGTCTGCTGGCGACATGGGGTATTGGTCTTATTCTCGTACAACTCGCGCGTACGATTTTTGGGGATCTCACGGCTGTCAAGTTGCCCCAGATTCTCAGTGGTGGTTTCGAATTGGCGCCGCAGGTTATGCTGCCGTATAACCGGATTTTTATTATTGGTCTCACGGCTGTTATTCTGATTGGTTTGGCCGCGTTTTTCTTTAAGACCCGGTTTGGTCTTCGGTTGCGCGCTGTTACACAAAATCGCGAGATGAGTGCTTGTATGGGTGTTCCCACCCGTCGCGTTGATGCGATTGCTTTTTTTATCGGTACGGGTATCGCGGGTATCGCGGGCTGGGCTATGACGCTTATTGGCAATGTCGTTCCAAATATGGGACAGACGTATATTGTCGATGCTTTTCTCGTGGTTGTCGTTGGCGGTGTTGGAAAAATTTTAGGGACTATTGTCGCGGGTCTGGGTATTGGCATGTCCAATAAGGTTATTGAACCCTTTGCCGAAGCCGTTTATGCCAAGGTTCTCATTTTGGGCCTTATTATCCTCTTTTTACAGTTGCGTCCCACGGGCATCTTTCCCGCGAAGGGGAGAGATGAATAGACGAGCTATTTTATGACTTATTACCGTCCCATTATCGTATTCCTTCTCTTTGGCATTGCCGCGCCTGTGCTCAATGAGATGGGGTTGCTTTCAGATACGACGTTGAATCTCTGGGGTCGTTATTTTTGTTTTGCGATTGCCGCACTGGGGATTGATCTGATCTGGGGATATACGGGTATTCTGTCGCTGTGTCAGGCGTTCTTTTTTTGTTTGGGCGGGTATGCGATTGGCATGCACATGTTGCTCAAGACGGGCACGCAAGGGGTTTATGGGAGTGCGTTACCCGATTTTATGGTGTGGAACCGCGTGGAGCAATTGCCGCTTTTTTGGGAGCCTTTTCACACTTTTACATTTGCGTTTATACTGGCGCTTATGATTCCGGCGATTATTGCGCTCATTTTTGGGTTCCTCGCTTTTCGCAGCCGGCTCCAGGGGGTTTATTTTGCCATTATTACGCAGGCTCTTGCCCTGGGCGTCTGGCTTATCTTTTTGCGGAATGAAACTATGCTCGGCGGTACCAATGGTCTGACGGATTTTAAGACGTTGCTCGGTTTTGAATTGGCGGATCCAGCGAGTAAGCGCGGTCTTTATATTATTGCTTTTGTCACGCTTTTTGCTTCCTACTTTTTATGCCGTTTTGTGGTGAAATCCAAGCTCGGCCGCGTGCTTATTGCGGTTCGAGATAGTGAGCATCGGTTGCGTTTTATTGGCTATCGCGTTATGAGCTACAAGGTATTTGTTTTCGTGATGGCCAGTATGCTCGGTGCTCTGGGTGGGTTGCTCTATGTGCCTCAGACCGGGATTATTACACCGGGTCGGATGGATGTGCAGGCTTCTATAGAGATGGTGATATGGGTTGCTGTTGGTGGGCGCGGGACTTTGATCGGTCCGATTATCGGTGCGGTGCTTGTGAATCTTCTCTATAGTTTTTTGACGGGTGCGTTCCCCGGTACATGGCTCTATTTTTTGGGCTTTCTCTTTATTGGCGTTGTACTCTTTTTTCCCGATGGTCTCATTGGTCTGCGGTCTAAGATAAAGATAAGTAGTTTGAAGCGATTTTTTTCCATACGCACTCCTGCACCTGTAGCCGCTGAAAAATAGGATTGATATGATTTTTGATCCGGTTCTGCTCACTGTTGAAAATCTGCGCGTGTCCTTTGATGGGTTTGTCGCGCTCGATATAGACGAGTTTGTCCTGCACGATCGGGAATTGCGCGTTGTTATTGGTCCAAATGGTGCGGGTAAGACGACTTTTCTCGATGTTTTATGTGGGAAGACCAGACCTGATCGCGGCAGTGCGCGTTTTGAAAAGTTCGATCTCACCCAGATGAGCGAAGATGCGATTGTCAAAGCGGGTGTTGGGCGGAAGTTTCAAACGCCGTCTGTTTTTACTTCTCTTACGGTGTACGAGAATTTGATGCTGGCGCTCAAGACTGACCGCACGGTTCTCTTTTCGCTTGTTTCGCGTCTGTCGGATAAGAATCGCGACCGCATCCAGGCTGTTGCAGAGCAGACGGGTTTGGCTGACCATCTGCATACGGTTGCCGATGCGCTTTCGCACGGGCAGAAACAGTGGCTGGAGATTGCGATGGTTATTTTGCAAGATCCAGAACTTTTTTTGATTGACGAACCCGCTGCTGGTATGACGGATGAAGAGACGGTTAAGACGGGGGAGCTTCTCGAACGCCTGACGATGAATCACGCGATTATTGTTATTGAACACGATATGGAATTTGTGAGACAGATCGCCCGCACGGTTACGGTTCTCCACGAGGGCAAGGTGCTTGTTGAAGGACCGATGGATCAGGTGCAAAATGATCCCCGGGTTATTGAGTGTTATTTGGGTAGTGCGCAGCATTGAATTAAAAATTAAGAGTTGGGATAGTATTTCAATGACTACGATCACAGACACCGCTCTCACTGTTCGAGGTCTGGATGTTTATTACGGTGAGAGTCTCATTTTGCGCGATATTGATATGGATATTCCCAGAGGGGCGATTGTGGCGGTTATGGGACGCAATGGGGTTGGGAAGACGACGCTTATCAAGACGATCATGGGTTTGTTGCAACCTCGGGGAGGCGATATTCTGTTGAATGGGGTGAATATAACGGGGCAGACACCGGATTTTCGGGCGCGTGCGGGTTTGAGTTATGTGCCGCAAGGGCGCGAGATTTTTCCGAAATTGACAGTGAACGAGAATTTGCAGATTGGTTTGGAAGCGCGGACAGATGGTCTTACTACTCTGCCGGAGGATCTGATTTACGATCTTTTTCCCGTGTTGGCCGATATGCAAGATCGTATGGGTGGGAATCTCAGCGGTGGACAGCAACAGCAACTCGCCATTGCCCGTGCGCTCGTTGGCGATCCGGATATTCTCATTCTGGACGAGCCTACAGAAGGTATTCAGCCTTCGATTATTCTCGATATAGAGAATGTGTTGATCCATCTGAAGGATAAAGGGAATCTCACTATTATTCTGGTGGAGCAATACTTTGATTTTGCCCGGCAGATTGCCGATTATTTTTATTTAATGGATCGCGGAACGGTTGCGTTGTGCGGTTCTGCGGATGAATTGTCGGATGAGAGTATTAAGCAGTATCTTACGTTTTGATCAGGGATTTTTCATGTATTTATCGCCCAAAGAAATTGACAAATTGATGCTTCACAACGCGGGTTTTCTCGCGCAGAAGCGGTATGCTCGGGGCTTGCGTCTCAATTACCCCGAAGCCGTGTCGCTTATCGCTGCACAACTTCTCGAATTTATCCGCGATGGCGAGTCCGTTGCCACGCTTATGGACAAGGGCAAGCAGTTGCTCGGTACGGAAGATGTTTTGCCCGGTGTTCCGGATATGGTTCACGAGGTGCAGGTGGAGGGTACGTTTCCCGATGGGACGAAACTCGTGACGGTTCATCATCCTATTTGCCGTGCAGAAGGCGATTCTGAACTCGCGTTGTACGGTTCGGGGCTTGCGCGCGTCCGCTCGCCCTGGTCACCGGATAATACGGTTTCAGAAATGCCGGGTACAGGGACTACGGCTGCGGATCCGATTACGCTTAATGCGGACCGGGAGACCATTTCTCTTTCTGTGACCAATACCGGCGATCGTCCGATACAGGTGGGTTCGCATTATACATTTTTTGAAGTTAATCCCGCACTTTCGTTTGATCGCGAGAAAGCTTATGGCTTCCGTCTCGATATTCCATCTGGTACTGCCGTGCGTTTTGAACCGGGTGAGAGCAGGACGGTTGATCTCGTCGCTATTGCCGGGAACCGCACGGTCTATGGGGGGAATGGCCTTATTTCGGGGCAGCTGGATGAGAATAAGGCAGAGGCTTTGCAACGGGCGGGAGATGGTGGATTTAAGGGGGTTCCAAATGTCTCAGATTGATCGAATTGCTTATGCCAGTATGTACGGTCCTACAACGGGAGACCGCGTTCAGTTGGGCGATACCCATCTCGTCGTTGAGGTGGAAAATGATTACACGATTTACGGCGATGAATGCAAATTTGGCGGGGGTAAGGTGCTGCGCGATGGTATGGGGCAGGCTACGGGTGTGTCGCAGGATAGGGCGCTGGATCTCGTTATTACCAATGCGCTTGTTATTGACTATACGGGGATATACAAAGCGGATGTTGGGATTAAAGACGGGCGTATCGCGGGTATTGGCAAAGCGGGTAATCCCGATATTATGTCGGGTGTTGATCCCGATCTCATCGTGGGGGTTACGACCGAGGTTATTGCGGGTGAAGGTCATATGCTCACGGCTGGTGCGCTCGATGTGCATGTCCATTTTATCTGTCCTCAGCAAGTTGAGGAGGCGATTGCTTCGGGTATTACGACTATGCTGGGTGGTGGTACGGGTCCGGCGACGGGGACCAATGCCACGACCTGCACGCCGGGGGCGCACCACATTCGCATGATGCTGGAGTCGAGTGATGCTTTTCCCCTCAATTTTGGATTTTTGGGCAAGGGCAATTCCTCGCTTCCGCAAGGGCTTGTTGAGCAGATTGAGGGTGGGGCTTGTGGTCTCAAGCTCCACGAGGACTGGGGTACGACGCCTGCGGCTATTGATGCCTGTCTTTCGGTTGCCGATGAATACGATGTTCAGGTGGCGATTCATACGGATACGCTCAATGAGTCGGGTTTTGTGGAGCAGAGTTGTGCAGCTTTTAAGGGGCGCACGATTCATACGTATCACACCGAGGGCGCGGGTGGGGGACACGCGCCGGATATTATGCGTCTTTGCGGCGAGGCGAATGTTTTGCCTTCATCTACGAATCCCACGCGGCCTTTTACGGCGAATACGATTGACGAGCATCTGGACATGCTCATGGTGTGTCATCATCTGGATAAAAATATACCCGAGGATGTGGCTTTTGCCGAGAGCCGCATTCGGCAGGAGACGATTGCGGCAGAAGATATTTTGCACGATATGGGGGCGCTGTCGATTATTGCATCGGATAGTCAGGCTATGGGGCGCGTGGGGGAGGTTATTTGTCGCACTTGGCAGACCGCCCATAAGATGCGCGAGCAGCGCGGTGCACTGCGCGGCGATCGGGGGAATGATAATGGGCGCGTGAAGCGGTATATTGCCAAATATACGATTAATCCCGCGACGGCTCACGGTTTGAGCGATTATATCGGTTCGGTTGAGGCGGGCAAGCTCGCGGATCTGGTGCTCTGGAAGCCATCTTTTTTTGGGGCAAAACCCGAGATGGTGATTAAGGGGGGCATAATTGCGTATTCGCAGATGGGCGATCCAAATGCCTCGATTCCCACGCCGCAACCCGTGTATCCGCGTCCTATGTTCGGCGCTTATGGCAATGCCGTGGGTTCTACGTCGCTGGCTTTTGTCTCCCGTGCTTCGCTGGATACTGTTGCGTCTTATGATCTGTCCAAGGGCGTTGTTGCGGTGTCCAATTGTCGGGGTATTGGGAAGAAGGATATGAAGCTCAATGATTTTATTCCCGATATTCATATTGATCCGGAGACTTATAGCGTTACGGTCGATGGCGGGTTGCTCACCTGTGAGGCGGCGGAGAAACTGCCGCTGGCGCAGCTTTATAATTTGTTTTGATTATGCTCTTCGATCTTCTCACACTTGCTGATAGCAATTTCCCTACAGGTGGATACGCTTTTTCCAATGGGCTGGAGGCCACCAAACAAATGGGGTTGTTGCGTTCTTCTGATGATCTGGATGCGTATCTTCAAACGGTGATTCACGCGACGGCAAATAGTGAGGTTCCGTTTATTAATGCGTGTTTTAAGGGTGATTTGATTCCCGCTAATTTGACGGATGTTCTGCTCGCGTACGACGCGATGCTTACGGCACCGGCGATTGCTCGGGGCAGTGCGGTGCAGGGGCGCAATTTGTTGCGGCTGATGCGCGATTTGTATTTTTCGGATGCGATGGTGCGGTTGCAAAAAATCTTACTTTCGCAACCTGTGCCGGCTCATTATACGATTGTTTTTGGTACGACGTTCCGGATTGCGGGTCTTAAACGCGGGCATACGTGTCGGATTTTTATGTATCAGTTTTTGCGCGATCAGATCAGTGCGTCTGTGCGTCTGGGGCAAATCGGTCCTCTCGAAGCTGCGCGGTTGCAAAAACGCCATCACAAGACGGCGATTAGAGCTATGACTTCTGTCGCGCAGGCAGATTATACATGTGCGACGCGCTGTGCGCCCCAATGGGATATTGCACAGGGTATGCACGAGTATCTGTATTCGCGGTTGTTTCA
>JAPPIE010000125.1 GCA_028874765.1 Gemmatimonadota bacterium | reverse complement strand
TGGCAATCGCATTGGGATTGGGAAATGCAGTTTCGAGATTGCCGCGCACAAATGGAAAATCGAAAATTTCAAACATCTCGGGATCCGCAACACAGACACCCATCTCAAACTTTTTTTCATCCAAACGCACATCTACGGACGACCACGTTATCACGCGCACGGCTTTTTCCACCTCGGGAAAGTCCCGCTCAAGTGCCCGCGCCAGCGCGCCCGACGTCGCTGGCAAATAATCCGATTGCCCCCCAGATCGGGTCTCCCGGATCACGCGATAGATCCGATCTCCTTTTGCATGCCAACTGTCAAAACTCAACTCGTCCTGAATATAGAGCACGATCAAAAAACACGTCCCCAGACCAATGGCAAGCCCCAGAATATTAATAGCACTAAAGGATTTTTGCCGATTGAGATTTCTCAGCGCGATAATCAGGTAATTTCTAAACACAACAACTCGCCTCCGAAATAAAAAGTAAATTCATCACGTACGAGTGTAGCCACGATCTTCAAAACCGTCAAGGTTTAGAATATAATTTCCAATGAAAAACCATCACCCATTGGACACACCTTGATCGCAGATGGTTTCTCTTTTCACATAGATACATTATATTGACCGCGTTATATCCCCATTCCCCACACATTTCTCCGCCTGATCCATCATGAAGACCTTCACCCGTACAACCCTCTATCTGATCATCCTCTCGACCTCCTTACCGGGATGCAAAGACAAACCCACTGCCCCGCCAGAAGAACCAGAGCCGCCACCGCCCGTTGTATCGCAGACACAAACAGGCATCCAGATCACAACCCATGTGGGCACGACGCACACCCTCATTTTAATACCCGAAGGACCGTTCGAAATGGGCGCCAACAACGGCATCCGCAACGAAGGCCCAGAACACACTATCTACCTCAAAGCCTATTACATAGACCGCACAGAAGTCACCAACGCCCAATGGAATCCCTACGCCATTGCCGAGCGTCAACTGCCCAACTTTGACCCGCCTGAACATCCCGTTGTCAATATCAACTGGTTTCAAGCTGGCGAATACTGCGCATGGCTCGGCGGACGCTTGCCCACCGAAGCCGAATGGGAAAAAGCAGCGCGCGGAACCGACAGGCGCATCTATCCCTGGGGCGCTGCCCCGGACCCCAACCGCGCCAACTACCTCAACAGCGGCGACCCCTTTGACAACGGCACAGCCCCTGTTGCATATTATCGGGAAGGCAATCGCGACGGGCGCAGCCCTTATGGCGTATTGGACATGGCCGGCAATGTTTGGGAATGGACACAAGACGAATACGACAGCGCGTTCTATCAGCGCAGCCCACGCGATAACCCCGTCAATTACGAACTCAGAACCCATTTCTTGCACCTCGAACGCGTTGTCCGCGGCGGATCCTGGTTCAGCACGGCTTTCCTGGTACGCACAACAGCGCGCGACGCTCGGACATCCAACCTCCAGACCGATACTCTCGGATTTCGGTGTGTGGTGGATCGGTAATTTTAAGTGGGAATAATATTGCGTTGCTTGTCGAAAGTGTTGGTGATGATTCCACCTTTTTTATCTTTGTTCTGTCTTCGACGACTTACTTTTTTTCAGCAGAAAAAAAAGTAAGCAAAAAATGCCGCTCTCAAACGCCGAGGGGCTGACACAGCGCAAAGCGTTTCTGTGATAATACGACATGCTGTGGCCTGCACAGTTGGGATACCATAAAGATGTCCACTGCGAATCGGACTCACGCGCTGTGCACAATGGCTTTGATTGATGGCGTTTTTTGAAGGTGCGTTTTGTAATGCTTTATCTGAAGTACTGCGTAACATCAGTTATAAATACATAAGGACACGCATTCATATATCGAGTGCATGTCCTTTGTACTTTTCGACAAAGATCAAAGGCCGAGGATTTTGAGAAGCCTTTTCAGTTCTGTATCATATCGGGCGGCCCTCTGTAAGTCAGATAAGGCGAAACGCTGGCTCAACTGATCCGCCGTCAGTTGTTTGCTGTACTCAGGCCATACTTTCCGAAGTTCTGCCTCCGCATTGTTTCCAATTCTTCGATTCCCGTGTCCTTCATGCAATCTGAGCAGCAACCCTTCCAGGTTCGGATGCAAAAAAATGAGTTCCAAATTCTCCTTTGACGCCACACTTTGCGCGTCGCGTCCAGCCTGTTTGTCTTGTCTGATACGGTCCGAATCAAGCATCACCAGCTTGTCGCTAATATCCCGCCTTTCGAAATGTCTATTCAAATAGCGGGCGGCTTCCTCAACAACGGATACCGAATCGCCACCGTGTCCTAACCCAACGTTCAGGTGCAGATGCAAGCCCTTCTCGTCGCAACAGTTTTGGAGGAATGTGACGAAGGCGCGATCACTCACCCCCTCAACCCCGATGAATATAACTCGCCTGAGTGGAACCTTGTAGCGACGCATTCCTTTTTAACCAATCTTTGGAATACCACCGAGCATCCCCGCCCGGTATTTGGGATAGAGACGTGTATCTCGGCGGAGACCCTGCACGTCTTGTGCGCCATGTACACGAGTTGCGCCGCTGCTATCCTTCTCTACAATAAAAATCTCCTCCTTTTCCAGATTGTCAAGCAAGCCGACATTGTGAGAGGAGACAAAAAGCTGTACGCCTGAAGGATTGACCTCTTGAGAGCGGAACCAGCTAAGAATTTCCTCAGCGATATCCACATGAAGATCGCCATCTATCTCATCGAGAACAGCAGGAACGCAGTAGCGGAGCGCGATACCGATCTGAGGCAACAGATGGAATAGGCGTTTTGTCCCACTGGATTCCCAATTTAGATGGATCGGCGTATCAAGCCCGTGATGGTGAAAGAACACATCCTTTTTCCCAGATTGATCAGAAACAGTTATATCCTGAATCCCCAAATCACTGGATCGGATACGACTTCTAATCCAGGACTCCATATCGGGATCACCATCGAATAGATCCATCAGGGTTTGGGTCGGAAGTGCCCATCTCTTACGAAGCACGATATTGGTTGATGTAAGAAAGCTTTCCATCCATTTTGCAAGCCGCATAGCCAGGGGCACATTGAGCAGAGCGAGTGTGGCGATCACAGATGTATCTGCCCGAACCGCCTGGAGGCGATCATCCCCGGGTTTAAGACCAAATTCTTTCGAAACGTATATAGGTTCTCCCGGAGCACCGCGCTCGAACAGACGCCGGGGACGGCCCTTCGGGAAATGGAACAACGCTTCATAAAAAAAGAAAGGATCATCGGAGTCAGTAGCACCACCGCGTACCACCGCCAACTCGTACCGGAATAACTGACGGACTTCGCCCTGCCAATGCATTTCGAACTCCATGCAAAATCGCGTCGGTTCTTTTACGGTTTTCTTGGTCAAATAGGGCAAAAAAGCCTTAATCGGGTTGGACTTTGCAGTGGGGGATGCGAATGAGGCAATGAGAGCAGTAGCGACCAGTCCGCTGAGCAACGTTGTCTTGCCCGATCCATTGGGGCCTATGAGCACTACCACAGAAGGAAGTCGGATATCCGGCTTTGCTGTGCTCCTTCGGAACCGCGGCAGGTCGGGAGCAGTTCCCGGAATACGCAAGTCAAGAACAACTTCTTCGCGGACCGAATGGAAGTTAGATATGGAAAATTTGTGGATCATATCGCAATAATAACAATTTTTCGTCGAGATAGCAATATAATAATCAAAAAATAAAGAGGCAACCAGTGTCCGCTCTTGTGGACTGATTGCCTCGTTCTGTGTAAAATGCCTTTGCATTCTCAAATTCAGGCAGCATGATAGACCGCTCGGGCAATTTCTACGGAAATATTCAACTCTTCAGTTCCCTATAATAATTATAGGCATCCTCTCCTGTAAGACGTTCTTCATCTTGTACTTCATTTATCAATTGTGCGAGACCATGATCTTCTATCGCTTCTCCAGACGCTCAAATTCCGACAGCGAAATCTGTACTGCTATCGGAATTTGGTTTTCGTCGAGAACGTAATACTTGTGAATTTTCAACATTTCTATCTCTCACGGAGAATGTTGATAACCTTTTCAACAATCTGATTGAGCATATCTGCATTTAAGGTGCCAACCTGCCTTACCATAAGGTTACTATTGGCAGTGAATAGCTTTCCTGGACGTGCATAACTTGTCACAAGCAACGAACCAGTAGAAAAACTGGCATCGGTCAGCGTGATAGCTTGACTATCTCCATAAGAATTGCTTGTAATCTGGCATAGAATCCAATCCCCTCGCCCCACATCTGCCAGCACAACCGCGGGTCTCCGTTTCGATTGTGACAAGTCAGAAAAAGGAAAAGTTACCAAGACAACTGACCCTATTGCAGGTGTGACCACGCGGCATCCTCCTCTGAACGATTCCAGTCTTCGGCAAGTGAAGCTTCACTTAACAATGCCGTTTCAGGAATATCTCGCTCATCATCGAGAATCGTCACATAAGCGCGTCGTGGTTTTGACAACTGGATAGGCTGTAATAACCGCACATTGCCCTGTTCATCTATCGTAGCCTCAATGGTTTGTAGCATTTTTTACTCCTTCATGCAGTGTATCAATTAGGAAGCCCTTTCTCCGGTACAGATTCTGCAATTGCATCTCGAATGAAGTCACTGGCATTGAGAATTTCAATACCAATGAGTTCACCCTTATCGTTGTATTCTGCTGTGATATTGGGACTGAGTTCAATGCTGCCATTTTCTGGATCATCAGAAATCGCCAGGTATAAGATATCTTCTTGCTCAAAGTACCTCATCTTTGTCTTACCCATAGATAAATCTCTCCATTTTAATCCCAATATCAATTTACCGCCATTATAACATAGCGATTCTATGTGCATCTTTCAAGGGGCTATACTATATTCCACGACAGAATAATGAATGAGGCTGTGCATCCAGAATTTGTGTCACCGGTGGTGACACTTTTTTTATTGCCTCGACAGAAACAAATTTTATCGCATAAATCCACGCAGTTAATTATAATATCAACAACATCAGCGGGTTTTGGTATATCTGAGGAGTCAATCTCATGGCATCAGACATAAACTATGCAAGCTGGCCCCGGCATGTGGCGCGTCACATCGATGTGGGTGATCAGAAGCAACTCTTTCTGGACGACGGGTTTCTGGTAGAACGCGCCGAAGGGATACGCTATGTCATGCACCAGCCGGTCAAACATCTGCAAAACCCGCTGCTCGTACCCGACACGCCATGGGAATTGCAGGTACAACTCTACGGCTCTGTCTTATGGGATGAAGAAGACCAGATCTACAAAATGTGGTACACAAATCGGACTTACAAATACGGCAAAGACAGCGCGGTACTCATCGCCTATGCCACCTCTGAAGACGGGCTCAAATGGACAAAACCCGCCCTCAACATCCTGCCCCATGAGGGATCTGCCAAAAACAATCTTCTGCTGGACCCCGGACCTGGCGGCAGTGGTGGCGTATGCGTCTTAAAAACCCCCGAAGAAAAGAACAAAAAATACAAAATGCTCTACAAAACCATCGAAGAAGGCGGTGGACTAAAAGTCGCATTCTCACCGGACGGGATCCACTGGACAAAACACCCCAAAACCGTCTTGCCCGGCGTCTTTGACACATTCAACGTCGCAGTACAGGACAACGACAAATACGTCGCGTACGTACGCATAAACCAGAGACCGCGAAAGCGACACCGCGCATTGGGACGCATCGAATCCAAAGACTTCATCCACTGGACCACACCCACAATCGTCCTGAAACCAGATGAGCACGACCCCGAAGACACAGACATCTACACATCCGCCGCATTCAAGTACCCACAAGCGGACTACGCCTATATTATGATGCCCAGCCTTTTTGATTGGCGAACCGGAAAACTTCAGGTACAATTGGCCACGAGTCGAGACAATGCAAATTGGAATCGAGCGGGGAACCGCGAGATCTTCATCCCACTGGGAGAACCAGACAGTTATGAATCGGAAGAAATCATGGTCGGCGCGCCATCAGTCGTAAAAGACCAAATCTACATCTACTATCACGGCAGCAACCGGCCACACTGGAATGGGATGGGACGTCCGTTTGAAGAAAAAAGCGGCATAGGTCTGGCAACACTGCGCCTGGATGGATTCATCTCGATTGACGCAGGCGAAAAACCGAGCGGCGGCACAATCACAACCGTACCCATACAATTCTCGGGCACCCACCTGGAAATAAACGCAGATGCAACCTGGGGGGAAATACGCGTCGAAATTTTAAACGACACAAATGAAGTAATCGAAGGATTTGATCGCCTATCGTGTCAACCTGTAATCGGCGACTCCGTGCGCCATCGCGTCTCCTGGTCGGGCGGCGATGTACGCACCTTAATTGGAACAACCGTAAAACTGCGATTTCATATCCTCTGTGCCCGGCTGTACGCCTTTCAATTTAGCACAACACACCCCTGACCCAAGGAGACCCCATGCCTTCACACTTTGTCTTTGTCACAGACAGCCATCACCACGCCGCTGCCGAAAAAGACTTCGGCGCGCCCAAAATGCTGACGCGCAGCCATGAAATACACCGTGCAATGGTACCTGCCATCAACGCCTGCAACGCGGACTTCATCGTACACGGCGGCGACGTGGTCTGCGGTGGTGGGGCATTTGAAATGCCCTTTGATATTTATTTGCAAACCATAGATGAAGCCAAAAACGCGTTCGACGGCCTTCACGCGCCCACATACTACGTCCCGGGCAATCACGATTGCGATGCACAGGAAGGGAGCTTTGAAGCTTTTGCCAGACAATTTCCAATCCCCGAAACCCTGGACATCGTCGAAGCCGCGCCGCGCCTGCGCCTGGCGCTCGCCAACGTATATCCCATCAGCCCTCTAAAAGACAGTTTGGGCACATGGACAGAAGCACACGACCGCATCTTGCGCGAAGCCGCCGCAAAAGCTCATAATGACCGTTGCGCCCTCATCCTGTTCATTCACCCCTGGGTCTTCCCCCAATACGAAGCACAGGCCGACTTCGTACCGGGTGGCATTGTCACCAACGCCGAGCAACTCATAGAAACCGTAAAAAGCCTGCCCGCTGTCATAGCCATCTTCACCGGACACAGACACATCAACCGCATCCGCATGTATCGCGACTTCCTCATCGTTGACACCGCCTGCCTGATAGGTTTCCCACTGGGCTTCCGAGAAGTCTGGCTCACAGAAGACGGCTATTTCAAAACGCGCTTCCGCACACTGGACCTGCCCGACCTGATGCAGGCATCCTTTGACCGCTCGCCCGTAAAAACAAATCAAATGTGGCAAGGCGAAGTCCACGACCGCGACACGGAAATTTTGATCCCGCGACTAAAAGCCCTCTGGGAATAAACTATCGCCCCTGAAAATTCGGCTTGCGCTTCTCCATAAATGCTGCGCGGCCCTCTTTGTAATCCTCGCTCGCAAAACAGGCATCGATAACCCGCTGGCACAAATCGAGATCGCGCTCATCCGCATC
>JAPPIE010000386.1 GCA_028874765.1 Gemmatimonadota bacterium | reverse complement strand
AGTCGCCGTATTTGGAATGGGAGCCATTGGATTGATGGTCGTACAAATCGCCAAACTATCCGGGGCATATCCAATCATCGCGGTCGATCCATTGGAAAACCGCAAAAAAGTAGCCCAAATCTGCGGTGCCGATCTGATCCTTGACCCCACAACCTGTGACGCGGGCGTGGAAATCAAAAAAGCAACCGGGAACCGGGGAGTAGATGTAGCAATTGACTACAGCGCCAATGTACACGCTCTACAAGCTGCCATACGCGGCGTGGCATTTGGGGGCAATGTAGTGGCCGGCGCTGCGCCAGCACCTTATGGTCCCGGACTGGATCTCGGCGCAGAAGCGCATTACAACCGCCCCAATCTCATATTTTCGCGGTCCTGCAGCGACCCCAACCGGGAATATCCCCGATGGGACGAAAAACGCGTTTACGCCACCTGCTGGCGACTGCTCACCGAGGGAAAACTGACGGGCGAACCCATTGTAACGCCCGTAGTCGCTTTTGAAGACATCGTCACAGAATATCCAAAAATCACCAGCAATCCCGAGCAGAATATCAAATTAGGAGCTTATTTTAAATAGCTCCCAAGCTTTTTTGCCATCTCGTAAGCAGACTTAGAGCAGATATGCTACGCGCTGTTCGAGGATTTGACCCGCCAAGACAGAACCCAACACAAAACAGCCATCCAATGTGGGTGGCTGTTTTCTTTATACGTATTTGTGAATTGAACCACTATTCGTCAGCATGCCTTGTCGCCCACTGTCCGCGTCTCATTCTTCGTAATAACGTTGCGTGACCGCCTTTGCGGCTTCGTCAAGACCGGGGGAAAGACTCTCGCGGGTGATGTTTAGAAGGCTTAGATCGTTCATAATGTCCCGCTTGTTCGCATCCTGCACCGTCAACATGTAATGGTCGTAAACTGTAAACTCTGCGTTCCAGTTCAGGATTTCATCGCGCTCGAATCGCTCGTGAAATGCCGAAATGAGAAAGGCACCAGATTGTGCCCTGATGCGCTCAAAAGACTGCTGCGGCTCAACGATAAAAACGCGAAATATATCTCTGAGAGCAATTTCCTCCAGAAAATACGGTTTCTCGTGTCGAATAAAATGGTAGAGACGCCTCATAATTTCGGAGTGTTCGCCTTCGAAACTCAAGCTGTTGCCCTCACCAGTATCTTCCTCTGTTATGCCCAATAACCGGTTTTGCTCGCCATAACGGAGTTTTGCGAAATTGGCGATGACGCTGATCGTGTCGCTGTTGAACGGCTTGATCATATCCTTCGGCACTGCGAAGATATGCAGACGACCATCCTTGCTGTTAGCGTCGTATTTCTCGCAAGCATTTTCAACAAATTCTCAATGCTTTTGATCTTCGTGTCATCATTCCCCTGATCTATTCCAGTGTTTGGGGATTCACCCATACAGTCTCGCTTTCCAGGGCTGTGATCGCGTGAAATTTGTGCCTATGAGGTTGGCTGTGCGAAGGTCGGCATTGGAAAGATCCGCATTGGAAAGATCCGCATTGGAAAGATCCGCATTGGAAAGATCCACGCCTGTCAGGCAGGCATTGGAAAGATCTACACCTGTTAGGCAGGCATTGGAAAGGTCGGTGCGGGAGAGGTTGGCACTGGAAAGAGCGGCACCAGAGAGGTCGGCACCAGAGAGGTCGGCGTTGCCAAGATAGGCACCAGTCAAGCTGGGCGTCTCCCAGGGCCGCGCTCGGAAGATTTTGCCTCCGGTGAAACTGGCCCTACTGGGATAGACATCAGACAAATCGGCACTGATCGGGTCGGCTTTAGAAGGGTCGGCACAGGAACTGAGATTGATCCCAGAGAGAGGAATTTGCCCATTGCTGTCAAGCTTTCCCGCCTCCTGAAATTTTTTGTAGAGATTCACGCCCGCAAGATTTGGCACAAAATCTTCGCGCTCGCGTCTTTTGTTCCAAGCCTCAACGCCTTCGAGAAGCCATTGAATGTGTTGTGTATTCGCCATATCTCTTTCTCCTCTATATCCCAAAATTCATCCGTTTAATCGTTTCAGATCAATATAGCCAACATCATATCATCGTGCAAGGTCGCCGCTTTATTTCGGACGGATTTGAGATCATTGTTCGGAGCAAAGTCAAACAAATCAAAAGGGCCAGAGTCGTTTGACTACTGACCGCTCGCTACCCATTTCTTATGCGCCTATGCTACGGCATCTGACCTGCGGGTTTTATCCTGATCATCCTTTCATCCTGTAAATCCTGATGAACTGGTCTGAAAATCGACCAGTTGTACACCGCTTCTGACAATGTTTTCACCCCAACACCCGCACATCTCCTTGCCTGATGGTTATGCCCTGTGTATCAAAATAATTCAACAGCGGCACGGCAAATTTGCGCGTGGTGCCGATCAGACTGCGAAAAGTCGATACATCGATCTCCCCATTTTCTTTTAGATAATCGACCAATTGCCGCGTCACCTCTTCCATCACCTCGGGATGAAAGAGCAATGTATCGTCCAGACGCACCAGACCACCCATTGCCTGCATCGCCGATACAACATCCCGCACAGATCTCGCATTGACCTGAATCGCATCGGGCAACGTCTTTAAGTCCTCAGGCGTTGTCCCCCCATCTTTTAATACTCGCGCAATCGCATCGCGAATTTCCTCTTGTTCGGGCGTCAATGCAATTTTGTAATCGCGCAACCCAATCAGCGCGCTTTCGCTCCTTAAAACACCTTCACGGACGAGATGTTCAACACCCTGCACAAACAAATCGTCCGAAGGCGCTCCCTTCACCAATGCGCGAAGCTCCTCGCGCCGCGCACCTGGTCGGAGGGGGTACGCCTCGTGAAAAAACCGCATCGCATCGCCAATCCCATCCAGCACATCCCGCCAGCACATCGCGTGGACATACATCGTTTTACCCGCCTGCACATAAGAAATCACATCGCCCGAATCGACGAGTGCGGTTAACTGGCTCTCAATCCCACTCGCAGACACCGCCATCTCAGATGCGAGTTGCAGCACAGTTCGCGGTTGCAATCGCGCGGCCTTTAAGCGCGTCAACAAAACCTGTGTGGGATCATCCTGTTCCAATTCTCGCAGTGCGTCAATGACATCGTCCCGAAACCGCCGATGCTTCACGGGTTGCGGATCCAGCACCACACCACCGCCCAGCGTTTGCACCGGTGAATACCGCCGAATCACAAACCGATCTCCCCGCGCGGCAACACCCGGTTCCTCCAGCCGCAACTGCACCAGTTGCGACTCCCCCGGCAACAATGTCTCACCCTCAAGCAACACCACACGGGCCAAAACCTCTCGCGGCCCCATCAGCAAATGCACGCGCGTGCGATTTGTCACATGCGCGGGTGCATCGGGTAACATGTGCAAACGCGCATCGATCATATACGTCGTCTCAAAATACCCCGGTTGTGCCAGAAGATCGCCCCTCGACACCTCATCTACTTCGACCCCGCTTATATTAATAGCCGCACGCGCGCCCACCTGTGCCACATCTACATCCCGCCCATGCGTTTGCACACCGCGCACGCGAACACTTTTATCCGACGGCAACAGCGACAATGCATCTCGCACGCGCACATCCCCTGAAATCACAGTACCCGTCACCACAGTTCCAAATCCCTGCACGGAAAAAGCGCGATCAACGGGCAAGCGAAAAATACCCTGATCTGGCCGCGCTTCAACCCTTGCGATCTCCGCCTCAACTGCCGAACGCAACGCATCAATCCCCTCACCCGTAATCGACGATACGGGCACAATCGACGCATCCTCCAAAAATGTCTCGGCAAACACCTCCTGTAATTCCTCTTCAACCAACTCCAGCCACTCTTCTTCTACCAGATCGACTTTAGTCAACACCACAATGCCGCGGGGCACACCTAAAAGATTCAAAATACCCAGATGCTCGCGCGTCTGCGGCATCACCCCATCGTCGGCAGCCACCACAAAAAGTGCCAGATCAACCGTACACACACCCGTCACCATATTCTTGACAAAGCGCTCGTGCCCGGGCACATCGATAATGGTCACATTGTCTTTCCAATACGCAAAGCCAATATCAATCGTCACGCCGCGATCGCGCTCCTCCGGCAAGGTATCGGTCTCAATACCCGTCAATGCCTTGACCAGCGCCGTCTTGCCGTGATCGATATGCCCGGCCGTTCCAATAATTACATGCGCCATCAGCCCCGCGCTCCTTTTTTCACCGCATCGCCCACAATACGCACCTCGTCATCTCTTATCGTGCGCAAATCCAAAAATAACTGCTCCTCACGCACATAGCCAATAACGGGCGGATCATAGCGGCGCAACTTATTAGACAGAGATAAAATATCGCCACCAGAAATTGTGACCGCAACACTCGGGATATTTTCCAAAGGCAACGCGCCACTGCCTGTTTGTGCCTGGGAATCGACCAGTTCACACGTAAAACCCTCAAGTTCACCAACCATCCGCAACAACCTCTGACCGCGTCGCTCAAGCATTCCCACAGGCTCTGTCAACATGCGGAGTGTGGGATGTTCGCGCGCTAATGCCTCTGGATTTAAGAACAACTTCAACGTCGCTTCCAGCGCGGCATACGTCAGCTTTCCACAACGCAACGCGCGCATCAAGGGATTTTTGCGAATTTGTTCTACGACATTTTGTTTGCCCACAATAATCCCACACTGCGGTCCGCCCAGAACCTTGTCCCCGCTAAACATCACCACATCTGCCCCAGCGGAAATACTATCGGACACCAGCGGCTCATAAGGCAATCCGTAATCCCGCAAATTGACCAGCACACCGCCGCCCAAATCGTGCGCCACAGGTACGCCGCATTGTCGTCCCAACACCACCATATCTTCCAGTGCAACTTCGGCTGTAAATCCCATCACCTTGTAATTGCTCGGATGGACCGCCAGCATCACCCCCGTATTTTCCGTCAAAGCGTTTTCGTAATCGCTCAAATGGGTGCGATTGGTCGTACCCACCTCGACGAGTTGCGCCCCACTGCGCGACATAATATCGGGAATGCGGAACGACCCTCCAATTTCGACCAGTTGCCCACGCGACACAATCGCCTCTTTCCCACCGGCCAGTGTATTTAACGTCAGCAAAACAGCCGCTGCATTATTATTGGCAATCGCAGCGGCTTCGGCACCGGTCAACTCACACAGCAATTTTTCCACAAGCGTCGTACGCGACCCGCGCTGTCCAGTCTCCAGGTCCAACTCCAAATTGCTATACGAACCAGCAATATCAGCAATATGTTTCACCGCAACATCGGGCAGTGGTGCGCGTCCCAAATTGGTATGCAGAATAACCCCAGTCGCATTCACAACACGCCTGAGATTTGGCGCAAACTGTTCTGCTAATTCCCTCTCCACATCCCCGACAATCCATTCGGCCAACGCCTCACGCGACGCACCCACCACCTCGCCATCGCGCATCATCTCCCGCACGCGGTCTATTGCCCGCCGAATCATATCGGTCAAAACAGACGTCCCACACCGCTTTGACAACACCTGTATCGCACGTTCATTGAGCACCCGATCCACACCGGGAATAATTGAATAATCTATATTTTTTTTTAAATCACCATTCATAATCTACTGCCCTATGGCACAATCTTAAACACAATCTCTTGCTTCACATCGCGATCTGCCAGTAGATCCGTCACTTTGACGCGGACCTCTTGACCGCCCGGCTCAGCGTCTTTCAAATCCAATTCGACATACGCCATATCCTCTGTGGTATCACCCGATTGCTCATAAGAAATCACCACTTCCCGGCGTTTCTCTTGCAAGCGCAACATGCGGCCCAATCCGCGCAGCGCGCGAATCGGAGCAAGCCCTTTTTCCTGAGCGCGAAAAGAATAATCCACGCGATACTTCGTCCGTCCAAATTCATTGCGTTTCAAATTGTACACTTCAAAATAGACAAATGCATTTTGATCTGGGCGAAATGCCTTTGATGCCATTGGAATAATTTTTAATCCGCGTTTTTGAAACGGTCCTTGCTCATCACTCGGACCAACATAAAATGCAAGGGCAATATCGCTCATCAGAAGATCATCGTGCTGCGAAAAATCTGTTACAGCCAGTGATTGCTGATACACCTGCGATTTTCCCGACACCACATCGCGAATCTGAAAAGAAAGATAGTGCAGCCCCGATTCAACCTCAAACGCGAGCACACCCGGAATAAACGCCCCATCCAACACTTGCTGGTCTGAAGGTGCCTGAAATGTCAATTGATCCTGCACGCGATAGACCTCTGTCCACAGGCTATCAAACATCGCAAGACCGCGGTCCAGCATCACCCGATCAGTTTTGTCATCAATGGGCAACCGCGCCATTTCCGTAGCTGGCAACCCATAATAGATCTCCAGCCTCGTCGCGCCATCTTCACCGCGAAATCCAGCGGGAAAATAATAAAAATCAACGGGAAGCTCGGCAATATTTGCATCGTAAACAGAGGGCTGATGCGCTGCCACTTGCCGCAAAACCATCTCGCCTTGATACGCCATCAAATCCGTTGTCAGTGACAGACTCAAGCCCTCGGGCATCGGTGCAAAGTCATACCTGTTCCCCTTGCCACGGCGCACAAAATCAAACTCTGTCCCGCCCTCCAAATCCGCATACACCCAATACTCCCACCACGACATCGCTGGCACGGGAAAAATGGGTTGCCCTGGCCTGATCCTCAGGGCAATACGTCTGCGATTCACGTAATTTTGCCGCGCATCCTGTATCTCTCGATCCATCTCATTTTGAATATCGCCCGACTTGCTCGTGTGATCGGGTTTGCCAAACCGCACATAAACCTCGCCCCGATCATCCCACGGGAACTCTCCCTCACCGTAATATCGGCGCGCATACGCCACGCGCCGATAATGCTCAATGAGCCGCTCATTGGCCTTTGTCAACGGCGAGGGATCCAGACGTCGCCAAAAGCGGGCAATCAACTCAGCGCGTTTTTCCGTATCCGCATCCCGGTAAATTTCCAGATCCTCGGGCAATGCCACCTGCGCCAAATCGCGATAGAGCGCCTGCTCCTCTTCTGACAAGTCTTTAATATATTCTTCAAACAACGCCTGCGCCTTCGCATAGTCTCGAACGGACTGCGCCTGAACCGCCTGTACCAACAGCGGATCGTCAAAACCGCCCTCCTGCGCCCAAAGCGTTGTGCTCAACGCACACACCATCAGAAAACCCGTCAATATCGCATGCATAACAACCACCTTGTGAAATGTAGGTATGCCATATAAAACCAAATCTACCCCATAATCCCTTGCCCCGCAAAGAAAATCTCCCTCATTTATTGACAAGCACCACGCCTGCATGTATCTTTTTGATCTATTTTTCAAAATACGCAAAAAAACGTTTATATCTCCTCGTCCTCTCCTGTAACCTCGCATTTGTGATACCGGTTCCAATTTAATTTCTCAGAAGGAGTTCTCCATGGCAGTTGCTGTTCAAAGTGGCATTGACAAAATCGCA
>JAPPIE010000163.1:6260-7490 GCA_028874765.1 Gemmatimonadota bacterium | reverse complement strand
ATTCGCACAAAAGAAAAAGGCTACTGGTAGCAACCAATGGCCTTTTGGGGAGAGGATTATTCTTGCTGTTAGATTTCTATTTCGTTACCTTTTTTGAAGGTGGGGAAATTTCCCCAGAGAAATGGAGCGTAAGGAACAAATGGAGCAGAGGCAAAGCCCCGCAGATGATCGAGTAGATATTTGGAGTTGTACGCCAGAGGAAAGAGAGTGGATCATTGGGTTGGCTCTCGTGTTTTTTGTGCCCTTGTTAGGTCTGGTTCTTTGGCGTGACTGGGACAAAATTATCGGACTCGATAGAGATGGTCTCATTGAATTGGCTATCTCCATAGGGCATGTGGGTATTTTTGCTGTCGTCTTTGCCTTTTTAGTTATACAGGGGGTAGGTATGAGGACACTTTTAGTCGAAAAATACCGCGAGCGGCAGGATCGAAAGCTCAGGGATAGTATTAAAGAAAATAATGCCCAGTGGCGTAGCTGGTTGAAGGAAAACCATCCCGACGTTCCATTGCCGCCCTTTGTTGATGATGACACAGGCAATGATAGACAGCAATGACAAGTCAAGCTATCAGATAGCCAAACACATCCTCAAAAAGATGTAAAGCGAATAGAAAAAGCCCACTGATCGCAATGGTCGGCGGGCTTTTGTGTTGTACTCGAGGCGGGCGCGGGCGAGTCTATTCGCTGTATTTCAATTTCTCCTGGGGATACACATGTGGAACTTCGCACATTGTCGCTGGCTATGTCCTTGGCGCGTCAAAATGTTGTGGTTGTGGTGCTCGACCAGGCATAAGACAAAGCCCGTTGATCAAATGAGATTGACGGGCTAATTTATTTCGACCAGACCTTGACAAATGGGACAACTGGCGCGTATTTTTAGAGGAACGGTCAGGGCATTATTGGGGTTCGTCCTGTTTTCATCGGATCGTCTTTCAAATCTGTGTATCATTGTTTTTAAAAGACCAGAGTTTGAAAAAATAAAGCGTAAACCTAGCTGAAATTGCAATGGCCTATATTTCAGACATATAGGCCATTGCCTCGGCTCTTTTGGCTTATGCTACTGTGCTACACAACCCCCTTTCTTTATGGATATGAGTGAAATACTTATCACGTTATTTTGTATAAATCTGCCGTTTTTCTTTGTCAGTGCAATATTTGTCATGGCTTCACATCCCTCGAAAAGAGTAAAGAATACTCTATGGAATGTCGTGGCTCATATCGGCGTGTTCTTTT
>JAPPIE010000163.1:0-6160 GCA_028874765.1 Gemmatimonadota bacterium | reverse complement strand
TATATCCTCAAGCCTGTATAACATCAGTTGGGGAGATACGACGTTCGGGAAGTCCACAGATCGCAGATGACCATTCGGCCACATCATAGGTAGTCCGCTGAAATCAAGGCGATGATATCCTACTCACGATTCAAGACGTACCTCCATTATACTCTTTCTCTACAGCAGACAAAGACTTACGGGCAGATGTAAAGGCAATCTTTAGTCTTTTCTTCAAGTCATGTTCATACCAGATTATATTGCCAGATTCCCAAGCCAGAAATTCAGCTATTTCAAGGCAATCTGATGCCATAGCGGGGAGGCCCTCGCGATTAAGTATCCAGCGCTTAGGCGTAAAGTGCATGAACTCGTTTCTCAAATGGTGTAATAGTTTGATAGATTTGTCTTGCGTCCCTTTGGGGACGAAATGCTGGGTATCCGGAGACCTGTTCATTGGGGACTTATCGTCTTTGATGTTCTTGTAAAGGTCGAGGAAGGGAACGAGTTTCCCGCGCGGCACTGGCTCGCTTCTATCACCTTTCTTCCAACATAAATACTGCTCCGCATCCTTTTTTTGGAGAACACTCAAGCCATCACCTACGTTGAGTGCAAGGATCATCATGCCCTGGATGCCGCTATGCAGAGCGATAACCGCCCACTTCCACTGGTGCAGATCATATATGACCCGTTGTAGCTGTTCTGAGAACATCTCGAAATCCGAAACTGCCTCAATCCATTCATCAGTTTTCAGATCTTCCTGGTCATTTGGTTCTTCTTTTGGACGGAATATTGCTTGGTAATCTTTTTCTTCTTGAATCGCGTTATTCTTTTGCTTCATAATGCCCCTCCTGCTGAAAGTGAATCTACGGATACTCCTGTTTCAAATTTACCGTATTAGGGGCTATTCGCCCCATTTAATTGGCGAAGGTGTTGATTATCTACTTGCCCAGGATGGTAGCGATAACCCCGTGAGCGAGTTCTTCTTTCCCCGTATATCTGGCCGGCATCCTGGTATCCTTCCAGCGTCCAGCCGTCTGAAGCTGTGGCATTGTCGCCTTTTTCTCCACGAGTGTTTGCGCTGTGCCGACTCGAAAAGAGTGCCCTGAAATTCCGGTAACATCTATCTGCGCTTTTTCGGCCACGTTCTTCTGGATGCACCTCCTGCAAAAAGTAAGTGGTCAGAAAATTAAAGAGCCATAACAGATAAATGTTATGGCTCTTTTTTGTATTGTGGTCAGTCGCTATCCCAGTGCTTCGAGATAGTCTTCGCCTTTGTGTTCGCGCAGCCAGCTTTTGAGGGGGACGTCGGCTTCTGTGGGTTGCCACCATCCTTTGACGTCTATGCCATCGCCGAGTAGCTGGCGGCGGATGGGGTCGCATTTGCTCAGGATATTTTCGGGCATGAGGTTGTAATCCAGCCCCCGCAGCCAGCGATAGCTGTAGCCAAAGAATAGCACGCGGCGCGTGACGTCGGATGTGTTAATCCCCCGCCGATGCCACATTCTGCGGTCAAAGAGGACGGCTGTTCCCGCTTTGACACATACGGGTAACACGCCTTCGCCAGCATCGGAGCCTTCGGGTTTTGTGTCCAGTTTATGGCTGCGCGGTACAATTTGCATTGCGCCGTGTTCTGGGGTGTTAACATCGCTTAACCAGTAGCTGATTTTCAGGGATAGGCGCGGGTGGGGGCGTTCCATCTCGGGCACGGGTCGCCCGCCGTCTTGATGCCAGCCGCCCTGATGTATCTTGTCTTTCTTTTGCTCGGGAGGATATACGATTAGATGGGAGATATAGAGCTGGATATTCCATCCCAAAATATCCCATAATAGCGGGAATGTTTTGGGATTATCGAGTAATTCCAGAAAGACATCGTCTTCCACTACGGTTCGGAATTTTTTCAATAATGCATCTGGTTTCAGTCCTTTTTCCTCGCGTTCCCGCGCTTCTACCCGATCGACGGCGTCATTCAATCGCGCGAGCAGGTCGGGCGATAGGGCGTCTTCGACGATCAAATATCCCTCGTCGTTAAATTGCCTGAGTTGCGCTTCTGTGGCGCAGTGTTGCAACCATTTTTTTTCGTCCATGGTGTTTTCCTTTTCACAGGGCAACCACAAGGGTTGCCCCTACGATGGATGGGGGCGAAAGTTTATCTGCGTCCCCATCTGCGCCATCTGCGGATCACCCTCGCCTGCTGATCATGATGGTGGCGCAGGTGATATTTTGTGCGAGAACCGGTGCGAGTTGTCCAAATTGTCTGCGGTTTTTGTCAATGCGCTCCAGTCCCAAAATCGCCAGGTCATGATTATTCGCCATATCCGTAATTGCTTCGAGGGGTTTGTTGTGGCGCACGACCAGGGCATCGGCTCTGGTGGGGACTTCTTCATTTGCAAATTGCGTCAGTCTGCGCTGTGCGCGGTCACACTGAAAATCACTGGTGTGTTCGGGCAATACCTGCAAAAATGTGACTTCGCGTTTGCCCGTGCGGCACAGACTGCCCAGCAAGCGGGCGCGAAATTTGTCGTGGGCACCGAGACTTCGCGTGGGTACCAGTACGCGATGTACGTTCTTTAAGTGCCAGCCCGATGGCGCGTGCAATACCACCACGTCGCATGCCACAGAACTGATGAGTTCTTCCAGGTGGGCACTGTTGACGTCGCTCAAACCCAATAATAAACTCTCGCAGCGGTGCATGCGGGAGACCCGCACAATCTCGGGCCAGGGTTGCGGCGCGATGGTCATCAGTGCTTCGGGTTCCATTCCAGAGGCAAACGAGGCTGTTACGGCTTCTCTTATCACTGTTTGTGTGTCGCGCAAGGTATGAGGTGGTTCTTCCTCGCGCCATCCCTCTTCTGGGGTAGCTACTACGGATAATAACAATACCCGTCCTACGCCCGGTGGTGCGAGCGCGTGGGCAACCGCGACCATGGCAGAGGCATTTTGAGGATTGGCCACGGGTACGAGGACCAGGGGGCTGCGACCGCGCATTTGGAGCAGTTGTGGGTCGAGGGCTTCGGCAGAGGCATCTACGACGCGGGCGCGGCGCGCCAGCAATGCCCAGTACAATAATCCGCCCAGCCCGAGCCATACCGCCGAGATCAAGCCGGCGGTTGGTACGGATATGGCCTGAAAGAGTGCCAATCCAGCGCAGCACAGACCGCCTGTGACGGGAATGAGGGGAAATAATGGCGTGTGGAATGGTGCGGGTGTTCGCCGTCGCGTTCGGGCCAGGATGCTGGTCCAGTGCGTCATGGCAAAAGAGATGAGGAAGATCAAACTGGCCGCAGCGCCAGCCGCCGCTACATCTGGTACGACCATCAGCAGGGTTGCCATTGTCAGGGCACTGACACAGATTGCGGTTATGGGCGTTTTATGGCGAATGTGTACTTCCCCAATGGGTGCGGGAAGGGTGCGGTCTTGCGCCATGGTGAGGGCCACGCGAGAGGCGGCCAGCAAATTGGCCTGTAGTGCCGATAGCATGGACAAGATGGCGGCGATTAGCACGAGCCAGAAACCCGTTTCACCTAAAAAATGTCGCGCTGCGAGAGCCACTACCACTTCGGGATGGTTGGTGCTCAGGCCACCTATGGTCTGTCCAGGTGGGACACCCACAGTCGCGATGACAAAGAGCAGGGGCAGATAGACGGCCAGAGCCGCTGCGAGAGACAAGAGCATGGCGCGCGGCAATGTGCGTTCGGGGGTGCGCACTTCGCCAGCGACGGCAGCGATGAGGTCAAAACCCTGGAGGGCGATAAAGGTATATCCCATGGCTTTGAAAAATCCCGCTGTACCATGGGTGAGAAATGGAGTCAGGCTGGTGTGTATGGTCGTCAGACTTTTGCCCGTGAGTGCCCATAGACCGCCGCCGATAAGCACGGCGAAGACAGCCATTTTTGCAAAGTTGATCCAGTTGTCCCCGCCTCCGCTCGTGCGAATGAGGCCAAAGGTATAATAGGCGGTTGCGCCTATGGCCAGCGTTGCGACCATCGCATGTCCAAGGAGCCATTCTGGTGCGACGCCAAAGAGAAGACGCACACATTCTTGTAGTGCTATGGCAGCATAGGATGCAAAGCCCATTGCGTAGAGTACGCCGGCGACGATGGATGCAAACCAGCCCACCCATCCAAAAGCGAAAGCCGCGCGTACGGATAATACGTTTTTGGCAAATGTATAGGTGCCGCCGGACTGGGGAAATGCGGTTGACATTTCGGCAAAGCTCAATGCTGTCAGTACGGCTATCACACCATTGGCTGCGAAGACGAGCAGTGTCGCCGGTCCAGTGGTCGCATAGGCCACGCCTGCAAGTGCGAGTATGCCGCCTCCGACGATGGCGCCAATGCCCACGCCTGTTGCGCCTGCCAGACCTATGGAACGGTCTATGGTTCCCTGTTTGTTCATTGTTTTATTGTGAGGCTTTGGGAAAGTCCCCTGGGTGGTGGGGTTTGCCGTTTTCGTTCTGGACGAATTCGGGGGGAAATGCGGTGCATATTTCGCCGTTTTTCATGCCCCAGCGGTGTAGCGGACGCATGCGCCCGGCGTTGATTTTTGGGTTTGTCCACACGCCCGCTATGGCTATGCGGCTGTTTGGACTGGGGTTTGGCGGGCTGTAATGCCACAGGCTGCTGTGCCAGCAGACCACGTCGCCCGGGTTGAGTTCGATGTGTTCTGTGCCGCTTTGTTCTATACGCGTTTTTACGAGTTCGCGGGGCAGTTCACCGTGAATGCTGTCTTCGTACATGACATGTTGTATGATCTCACCTTTGTGACTGCCCGGAACAAATTGCATACACCCATTTTCGCGGGTTGCCGGGTCGAGTGCCATCCAGGCATTAAAGGGTTCGGTTTCTCCGTCGCGCCAGAGGCCGTTGTCCTGATGCCAGGGTGTTGCGCTGCCCGTTTTGGCGGGTTTTACAAATACGCTGTTGAATTTGACGATGATGTCGTTGCCCAAAAAATATCGCGCCATGGCGAGCATTTCTCGTCCGGTGTGAAATGTGTGCCAGATGAGGGGAGATTCGACGCAGAAATTGCCGAGTTTCCGAAATCTCAGGGCGCGCGCTTCGGGGGTGTCACCCATGGGGTCCATGGGGTCTGGATTGGGGTTGCCACTTGGTTCGGGTTTGAGCAGTTCGTTTTTTATGACGCCGCGCATGTCAAAGGCGATGCTTTCCGGTAAGACGTTGTGCTCGATAAAGAATCCCTTTTCTTCCCATTGGTGTTTTTGTTCGGCGGAGGGTTTCCAATTATTCATGGTGTCGATCTCCTTTATGTAGAATCAATACAAATAATCCGACATTTCTGAGTTTGTCAAGTTTTTAGAATTGCCGAGCAATGGATTTTGGGGTTTACAGGGGTGGGGCGATCCGTTAAATTGATTTTAAACTTAAACATGGAGGTGCGTTATGTTGATTGCTACGTCGCGAACAGTGCATGCGGGCTTTGAGGATCAGGACGCTCCTGTGCAGATTTTGGAAGGCGATGTTGCCGCGCTTGCCAGGGGCGATGTTTATCGCGTTGTTGCCCTCAAGAGTGGCGATTTGTTTGTGTGTACCGAAACGGAGTCCCAGACAGTTGCTACGGGCATTGAAGAGGATATCGAGTGTTTGATTATCATTGATGAAGAACCCCTGCGCTTGCTTATCGGTACGGGAGAATCTCGTATTTATTGTTATGATGATGGGAAGACGCATCGGGTTGAGTCTTTTGACCAGTTGCCGGTGCGCGAGAAGTGGTACACGCCCTGGGGTGGTCCGCCAGATGTGCGCAGTTTTGCCAGGACAACAGATGGCTGGGTTTATGCCGATATTCACGTGGGTAGTATTATGCGTTCGGCTGATTGCGGTGAGACGTGGGAACCCGTGACGCCGGATTTGCACGATGATGTGCATCAGGTGGCTACTTCGCCGCAGGACGATGACCGCGTGTATGCGAATACGGCGCGTGCGGTGTTTGTGAGCGATGACCGCGGGAGGTCGTGGTCCCACCGGTCTGAGGGTTTTCCCTATTATTACGGTCGCGCTATTGCCGTGCATCCCGATGATCCGGATTGTGTGCTGGCTACGGTGAGCAGAGGTCCACACGGAGAGGCTTCGGGCCAGCTTTACCGCTCGGAGGATGCGGGCGGTACATGGGAGCATGTGACTGAGGGTTTTCCAGGTACGGTTCCGCACAATATCGATACGTT
>JAPPIE010000100.1 GCA_028874765.1 Gemmatimonadota bacterium | reverse complement strand
GCATTAAATTCCTGATAGCAATTTTGGCGTAATTTCCAATCAGATTAAACATGAAACAGGCTCCTGCAGACGCAATGAATGTGTCACAACATATAGACTACTGTATAAAAAAGTGGATTTTCTACCAGACGCAATTGTTTTCTGTTCTCCCACAAACCCGAGAATCCAATTGACATTCAAACCTGTATTCGCCTAATTGTGGTATCTTTGAGAGCAGTCCACGTGCGTATATTGAACAGGTAAGACCAGACGATGTTCAACTATTTTCCTCCTCCCCGCAAGGGAGCAAAACAGTCGCTCATAAGAGTTTTTCTGCGTTTTCTCAGGCTGATGATCCCGGTCTGGGATAAGGCGCTGCTCGTCGTAATGGGCACGATTGTCGTCAGCACGTTTCGGGTTGTGAATCCGTGGCTGAGCAAGTTTCTCATCGATGATGCATTTCCAAATCAAGATTGGAACCTGTTCTACAGTATCTTTGTCGCCTATGTTGTGCTTGTCCTGATTCAGAGATTGGTCGGTACCATGACGACCATACTCAATCACTATGTAGATCTACGCGTGAGCTTAGCCCTCAAAACCCACTTCTTCACCCACCTCCAGCGTCTCTCCATGACCTTCTACGAGAGTCGTGGTATTGGCGAGCACATGTACCGCGCCAGCGCAGATACGGGAGCCGTAATGCGCATGATTACGGACATTTTGCCAGCGACATTGCGTGCGGTCTATGAGTTCATACTTATCCTCATCTTCACCACCTGGTTGGACTGGCGGGTCTCGCTGGTCATTCTGATTTACTCGATTCCTTATGGTATGGTCGCCCAGAAGATCGCGACCATACAGCGCAGATTCGATCGCCGCGTAAGAGAGAGATGGCAGGCGCGCGACTCTGGGCTTCAAGAAGGCGTTGCCGGGGCAGCCGTCGTACAGACATTTGGCCGGCGCAGGCACGAAGTAAAGCGATATGTCAATCTCACCATCGAAGGGTATCGCGCCGCGATGCGCCTGTTTTATATGCGTCTCATCGAAGGAGAACTCGCGCGCAATAGCGGCTTGCTTCCCTATTTAAAAAATCGGCTGATAAGACTATACTTCCTCAGAGAAGTTATTCTGGGCAACCTCTCCTATGGGTCTGTCTTCCCCATTTTCTCCTATACGAACCGCCTGTCCAACCCCATTCAAGTCCTGATTCGGTATTTTCAGCAAGTTCGCATTGCAATGGTTCCCGCCGAGCGCATTCTCGAAACACTGGATCAGGTCCCCGCCGTTACAGACCGTCCCAATGCACCGGCAATGCCACCTGTCAGGGGCGATGTCGTCTTTGACAATGTTTCCTTTTCTTACGAGGATGGCACACCGATCCTGCGCAACTTGAGCTTCACCGTTCGGGCAGGTCAAAAAATCGCCCTGGTGGGACACAGTGGATCGGGCAAAACCACGGTCGCGAACCTGCTTCTCCGGCTATACGACCCGGATTTGGGAAGGGTAATAGTAGATGGCCAGGACCTCAGAGAAGTAAAATCGAGCACCTATCAGGACCAGGTTGGTCTGGTTTTACAGGAAACGCATTTGTTCAACGGAACAATCAAAGAAAATATCCTGTTCGGTCAGCCCCATGCATCTGACGATGAAGTGGTCAGAGCCGCCCAACTGGCGGACATAGACGCATTTGCCTCATCCCAACGCAACGGATATGACACCGATCTCCGAGAAGGCACGCGAATCTCAGGAGGACAGAAACAGCGGATTGGAATTGCCCGCGCCATGGTTCGCGATCCCAAAATTCTCATCCTCGACGAACCCACATCATCCCTGGACAGCGCCACAGAACAGCGATTTTTGCAAAGCCTGGACCGCGTGGCAGAAGGACGCACCACATTCATAGTCTCTCACAGACTCACAACAGTGGCAAATGCCGACCTGATCATCGTTCTCGGCGACGGTCAGATCCTCGAACAAGGAACACACGCAGAACTGATTCGCAATGGAGGCGAGTACGCAGAGATGTACCGGCGATACCTCGGCCTGGATGATACCAGACAAGTTGGGTAACGCGATCTCCTCATAACCACGGGTAAAAAAATGCAAACCACAGAGAAACCGAAAACACAGAGCTTGAGAACCCGCAGATTTATCGCCAGGTACGTCAAATATCTGGAAATATTCGGGTATGGCTTTGTTTTTGCGGTTGCCGCAGCCATCGCCTTTCTGTGGTTTACAAAGACAGAAGACCTCGTGTTATCTAATGCCGAACCGATCAAGCCGCACGAATATGTCCTATCTTCTGATGAGGATGTCATAGTCATAGAAGCACTCGTCGAAAATAAAACCGACGTAACAATTGGTCAGCCCCTATTTGAAATTTCCAGAGATAAATCCCAGGTCAACCGCTATCGCGCAAAACAAGTTGCGGAAGAACTGAGTGGTGAACTCGACAGCCTTGCAATATCGTCTTCTCTAACGCTATCGGAACGGGAACTTCAGGACGTAATGAGAAGTGCGACGTCCGCCTGGGAACAAGAGCTATCCCAGCGCGAAACATTGAATGCCACGCACTCCGGCGTCATCCTGTTCGAGAAGGAAGTCGTCGGAACGGTCGTGCCGAAAGGAGACGAAATCGCGCGCATCCTGGATTTTGACGATCTGCGAATTTCCGCAGGTCTAAAAGGTGCCGCACAAAGGCTCGCACGCGTCGGTCAACCGGCTCAGATTGAATTGATTACAACGTATGGAGACGGCGAAATACTGAGAACAGACCTCGATTCGCCGGATTGGTGGAGCACGGGATTTGCACAATTCAACGACATCTCGGATGGTCAGGTCAGCAAGCAGTTAGAAGAGTATTTTTCGGGCAAACTCGTCGCCATAGAAGACGATACGGTATTCGCACTCGGCAAGGTAAAAAAAATAGATCTCCACAGCACATTAAACGTGCAAAATGCCGAGCCACTCGATCCCGGAGAAAAGATCGAAGCCGAGCCATTAAACCGGATAGCGCTAACCGGCACAGTCATCGAAGGTACCCACACTGCGGAATTCAGGATTCACACTCTTCCCAACGAGATTCAACAGGAAATCCAGAATACGCTTCAAGACCGCATTGTGGAACGGCAATTCGACACGGGCGGACTGCCCCTATCCGTAAATGAAATTACAGATCTGAGTATGATTATCGAGATGGATGCCGATGAGCCAGAGAATAACGAGATGGTCCAGAGCGGACAGATGGTCGATGCCGAAAATTCAAAGCGTTCTTTTAAAGGCGTGATCAGAATCGATGACCCGCATCCGGACCTCAAGGCAAAAGTCCGGGAACTCGCATTGCTAAAAAAACCCATCTATATCAAGGCAATTGTAAAGGTCGTGGTAGGAGAAAGACGAATCGCAATGCTCCTATTCAGGAAGAACTAACGGGAAGAATCACAATGAACGAAGTCGAACAATACGAATTTGACCGTCGGGGATATATCACAATCGAAAACATGCTCACGGATGCAGAAGTGCAATCCCTGCGCAAAGCCGTTGACAAATTGGAAGAACACGCCCTATCCAATGTCGATCTGCCACCTCGAAAATTCAGTGCCTGGGGATCCGAATATCACGTCAACAAAGAAAGAGGCTACCACGTTCAGGGATCATGTGCCGAGGGAAAAACCCTGATCATCGAAGACTTTTGGAATGCAGATTCAACTTTTGATCTCCTGGTAACCCACGAAAAAACATTGCCATACGTACAATCCGTCATCCGCAGTCGCTACACCATCAACAATTCAGAGATCCGTATTCGGTACAAAAACAATACATCGCGTAGCCACGGCGGCACGAGACCGGAAAATCAAAAATACCGCTATACCAGCAGTGATCGCATCGATTGCATGATGGTGCGCATGATTTACTTTATACACGATGTCACCAATGAACAAGGCGCGTTTTGCGTCGTCCCGGGCACACACAAAAGCACCATGCCATGCCCTTATGACAATGATCCAGATGTAGAACCGGGAATGATCGGATTGGAAGCCAAAGCGGGCGATGCGATCTTTTTTACCGAACACCTGCGGCACGGTGGCCTGACCAACCGCTCAGATCAAGTCCGCAAAACCATCCACGTAGGCTATGGTCCCTACTGGATGATGTCGCAAAATATCGCCACCATGGATGAACCCCAGCATATTACATCGCACACACTGGCGCGATACACAAAAGAACAGCGCAATTTGTTTCGCCCATGGCCCGAAAAATAGAGGAGCAAACCAATGTCTGAGAAAACACATCTGCCCATGTCGGATTACGAAAAATTCCTCTTCGACTTAAAAGGCTTCCTCGTCATCCCCAGTGTGCTCACCGACGAAGAAATCGCGGTCGCACGCGACCATATCGACACGTATATGAAAACGCCCGAAAGTCTTCCCGAACACCATCGCTCACCAATTTCTGGTCCCACTGAATTTTTAATCGATCACCCGCGGGTCATGGGCATTCTCCAGGAAGTCATAGATCCGGATCGAGAGCGCATCCGATTGGAAAGCGTATTCATATCCGGCCGATCTGCTGAGAAAACCGGCAACGAGTGGCGGCCTCATGTGGGAGGAACAAACCTCCACCCTTCGTTCTCCTTTCGCTTCCACAACGGTCGCATCTACAGCGCAATGACGCGCATTGTCTGGGAATTGAATGAGGTGAAGAAGGGCCAGGGCGGCACCTGCCTCGTTCCCGGCTCGCACAAAGCCAATCTCGCTTCTGCTCAGGACGGAACCTGGCCCGAAGAAGCCGATAATCCGAACTCAGGCGTTTGGGAAACCTATGGCTGCCCGCCGGGAAGCCTCGTCGTATTTTCCGAAGGCGTGCGGCACACGGGATCTACCTGGACCAATCCGGACAATCCGCGACGTGCCATCCTCATCGCGTACAATCACGTAACCGTGCGCTTCCACGAACCCAAGCCCTGCATGAACCCGGTCGTGATCAATGGCCTAAAAGAAAGCCGCCAGTCTTTCTTCCGCGATGTCTGGGTTTTAGCCAACAAGCGAAGGGGATAAAATGCCAACAACAGAAAACACTCCCAATATACTCTTTATCCTGACGGATCAATGGCGAGGGGATTGCCTGGGCTATACCGGTCATCCCGCAGTTGAAACGCCTCATCTGGATTATCTGGCAGGCGAGGGTATCACATTTACCCAGGCGTATGCCTCGTGCCCGGTATGCGTTGCTGCCCGCGCCACAATCCTCACGGGTCTCGCCCCCAAGCGCCACGGCTATCTCACCAACGGCGGCGTACAGTGGGACTATCCAGTAACCCTTCCCGGAACCCTATCAGACGCGGGTTATCACACCCAGTGCGTCGGCAAAATGCACGTCTATCCCTGGCGCAATCTCGTGGGTTTTCACAACGTCGTACTGCACGACGGCTATATGCATCGCGCCCGGCGGGAAAACCGCGAATTTGGATTAAATGACGATTACACCCCCTGGCTTCGGGAAAAACTCGGCGAAGTCTATGCCGATCACAACGACTCTGGCGTGGGGTGCAATGGATACGCGGCGCAAGCCTGGCCCTACCACGAAATGCTTCACCCCACGAGTTGGGTTACCTCTCAGGGCATTGACTTCTTGCGCAGGCGCGACACATCCAAGCCCTTCTTCCTCACGCTGTCCTACCATCGGCCCCATCCGCCGCTGGACCCTCCCGCGTCTTTTTTGAATCGCTATTTGCAAAAAGACATTCCCCCACCCGCCATGGGAAACTGGGTTGACCACGAACTCCGCAAAGGCGGCCACGACAGTCCGATCCCGCGAGACCCAGCGCTGGTGGCCTTTGCCCGAAGAGCGTATTACGCACAGATCTCACACATCGATTTCCAGATCAACCGCATGATCATGGCACTCAACGAATACGGTGTCCAGGACAACACGGCCATACTCTTCACCGCGGATCACGGTGAAATGCTATACGATCACAACCATGTGGGAAAAGGCGTGCCCTATGACGGCTCCGCTCGCGTGCCCTTCATCCTGCGAATGCCCAAAACATCTGGCGCTGTGGAACGCGGATCCCTCGTAGAATCGCCGGTAGAACTGCGGGACATCTTCCCCACCTTCTGTGACATCGCGGAAATCGACACCCCGGACGATCTCGATGGCGAAAGTGTGCTGAATTGTGGCGGGAATAATTGGCGTCCGTTCATCCACGGGGAACACGCAACATCAGCCAATCAATGGCTTACGGACGGCAAGGAGAAGTATGCCTGGTTTACCCAGACGGGAAGAGAATTGCTCTTTGATCTAACCGAAGACCCCCGCGAAATCAACGACCTGTCCAGCGATCGCCCCGACCGATTGGCCTGGTGGCGCAATCAACTGATCGAGGAACTCACAGGGCGCCCAGAGGGATTTGTCCAGAATGGAAAACTCGTGCCCGGGCAACCAATCCAGGGCCTGCTCCCCCACGTCGGCAAAGGCGTCCCTAAAGGCGCGATCTGAACAGAGGAATATCCCATGTCACTTCACGAACCCTTTACAGAAGAAGAACTATCGCCGATTCTCGGAGATTTTTACAAAAACGGCGCGACCATCATCCGAAACGTCTTATCCCGAGAAGAATGCGAGCAAATATGCAGGCGCGTCGATCAGATCTTTTCAGAACCCTATTTCGCCGAAATGCGAAATGTAAAAATAAAGCCGATACACGATGGCAAAGAACCCATCGTTGTGCATCGGCTATTTGAATGCGACCGAATGTTCCGCGACCTGCTCGTGCGCGAGCCTATCATATCTATCGCCGAAACAGTCCTCGGACCACAGTGCCATTGCATGGCGCAGGGATGCATCTTGAACCGCACAGATCTGGGCATTAACCGCTTTCACGTAGATGACAGCCTGGAATTTCCAATTACGGACGACAATATCAGCAGCCATGACAGGCGTCTTCGTATGCCCGTTTTTCGCATGTCGTTCCAGATCGCCCTGACAGACCAGGACGAAGACCGGTATGGGCCCAGCCAATTCGTGCCGGGCAGCCACTATGCGGGCAGACAACCCAACGATCCAGAAAATCCTACCTTCGACGGTCAAGGTCCGACATCCTTGCACATGAAAGCTGGAGACCTCTACCTCCTCAGCAGCCAGACCTGGCACCGCGGCGCCCCCAATACATCCGCCCGCATCCGCTACCTCTTTCACCAGGTCTATGGTCAGCGTTTCGTCGCCCAGCGATTCTGGCCCTATCTCAACTATCACATGCCAGATTACGTCCTCGAAGGTGCAGACGAACGCCTCCTCCGCGTTCTCGGTAAACACCCCGAAATGGCTTATGGATAGCCTCTATTCACCCCCTCACCCCCCCCGGCACGAACTGCCGCAGATAATTCACGGCTTTGGGAACCGCTGTCTCTTCTGCCTCTTCATCCTGTCCCTCATACACGATCGATACCCAGCCGTTGTAATTCACGCCATTCAAAATCTCAAAAATGCGCGGATAATTCAGCCACACCTCTTCTCCCGTAG
>JAPPIE010000365.1:4250-7545 GCA_028874765.1 Gemmatimonadota bacterium | reverse complement strand
CTATGTAATGATGTTATGCGAAATAATTAGCATATTGTTTCAAAAAAATAGCCAATTAAAAACTCGTTGTCAAGACAAGAATGCGAAATAATTAGCAGTATTTTTGATACCCGAACAGACACTGTTTACGCATCGGTTCCTCGAATATTTACGACAACGTCTCCACCGCCTCAACAAGTGCCTCTGTAGTAATCCCAAAATGTGCCCAGGTCGCTTCGAGACCTTCCGACGGTGCAATCCTCGGATCTGTAATCCCCACATGCGCGTGGGCAATGTTGCACGACGAACCCACCAGGCCCGCAAACCCGCGCAACCCCGTCTCTGGCGTCCCAATTTTTCCATCTTCAATCGTCGCCACACCCTCGTAATTCCTCAACACATCATTCAACGCCCCATCGGGCAGCGGCAACCCATTGACCACATACACATCTGTCGAATTCCCACGCGCCAGCAAAACCTCAGCAGCCTCCGCACCCAAAAAAGCCGGCGCGCCAAAAGCCAGAATCGCATGCCTTGCCCCATCGTATTTGCGATACGTCGTAATCGGTTCCCATTCCTCTCCCGGATTCCACAGAGAACCCGACCCATCCTGCTTTTGCAAAACCGGCAAACTCGAATCGCGTGGCACCCCAATAATATGCCCGCCGTAATGCGCCGCCATATCCTTCACCGCCAAAAACGCCACACGCGCATCTGCCGGTGCGTAAAACCTGTGCAAATAGGGCAAATACGTCAACCCCACATTAATCCAGTCAAGCCCCCAGCCCGAAAAGTGATCGCGCCCCGTACACGCACCCACATGAGAGAGATGAAACACCACATTAATACCCTCATTCACCCCATTCAAATTGCGCTGATACTGCCACATATCAAACCCCTCGCGCGCAATCCCCTCAAAAAACGCGGCAAAAGTCGAAACCACATTGAGCTGCGGCTCGTGCGAACTCATCGCCAGACCATTGGCAATAAGCGTTGCGGCTTGCTCTTCAATACTCATCTCAAACTGGTGATCATCTGACAAATGTGCCCGAGCAGCCGCCAACTTTGTCGAAGGATCCAAATCGCAACTCACCACAAACACGCGATCGGGATGCGCCTCTGCCACCAGAGCATAAGCCGCGGCTGCACCATCGCGCGGACTCGCCTTCTCAGTCGGCAACTCAGCCGCCGCTGCTATCCCCGCCGGAATCTCCAAATTCGCACTACCGGGTGCTGGCCGCGCCCTCGTAACAACCGTGCGCGATCCATTCTGCCGGAGCGTGGCAAGTGCCCCTGCTTGTTCAGCCGTCGCATCAAACATCGCCCCACCGAGCACCTCTGCCTCAACGCGCCCCTGCATACTCCCATCGTGATGATTCTCTCCACCCGGCAAATCATTCACCAAAAACAAACACTCTATCATCGGCTCTGTATCCCGGAAACTCATCAGCGACCCCGGAATCCACACCTGCTTATCCATCGGCACATCGTGTTGCGCGGCAAATGCCTCCACCGCCTCGGTTACCCCATAGCGCGCGCCAAAAGTCTTCAGCGTCACATCCTCCCCGGAAAACCCCGTGGGATAAATCAGACTCGGCCTGCCCTGCTGCGCGAGACCATACCCCTCTCGGTAAGCCTTATAAAGCGCGACATTATCGTGAAGCGACGCAACCTCCAGCACCTCCACACCCATCGCAGAAATAGCACTTCTCGGATCCACATCCATAATACTCGCCGTACTACCCGACAACTGAATGCCATTGCGGTGCATCACATAAGTAATCGGCGCCCCGTGTACACTCGCCCCATTAAACCCATTCAGCCCCTGCCCTGAAATCCACCCCGCATCTCCGCAATGGGCAATCACCCACGCATCGTCATACAATGCCTTCTTGCCCAACGCCAGCCCCACAGCCACCGGAATCATCACCCCCAAACGCCCACCATTGAGCTGTGTTCCCCCCGGCAACCATGCCACGTGCCCGGGAAAATCCAGCCCGCGCCGAAACCGCTCGACAACGCCCTCTGCCTCCACAAAACCAAACGCCGCCAACGCCGAATAATACCCGACACTCGTATGCGCGTGCTCAATCGTATAAGTACGCGTATCGTAATCCGACACAGACAGCGTCATCAACAATCCCGGGATCAACTCCAATCCCCCGCCCAAATGGTCCAATTCCCCAATCTCTGCCAACGACGACAGCGACCGAATCGCCGTGCGCGCGCCCTCAATCTGCAACGCCGTCAACGCCCGGTCTTCCGCCTCGCCAAGCGACTCGATCGTCGCAATATCAATATGCAGCCCCAGAACATCGGACGCGATCTCATCTCCGAGAAAATGCGTATCCTTCAACAGCGCATCATTGCGCTCCCCTTGTCTTTCTGCCAACGCCTTCATATTCGACATAATCTCTCCCCAGCCAGTGATAAACAAATCGTCATACGGATTCACAATTCTAAAATAAACGTTCACCCCACAACAATCCAGAAAAATCCCATACACAAAATTCTGGCATCCATGCCCTGTCTATATTATGTTTCATTCTTCTCATCCCAGATGAATGCGGGCGACCACAGGGGGTCGCCCCTACGGGAAATCACACCTTCTACCCAAGGAGCTTACCATGCCACACACCATGATCGCCGCGCAAATGTACACCGTGCGCGACTTTACCAAAACCATCTCAGACATCGCCGAATCCGTAAAAAAAGTAAAAGCCATTGGTTACGACGCCATGCAAGTCTCCGGCTTTGGTCCCATTGACCCCGCAGAACTCAAACAAATCGCCGATGACAACGACATTGAAATCTGTGCCACACACACCGGCTTTGACCGCATGCGCGACGACACACAAGCCGTCATAGACGAACACCTCCTCTGGAACTGCAAATACCCCGCCATCGGCAGCCTTCCCGCGTCTTATCGGGAAGACGGCGAAGCCGGATATATCCGCTTTGCCAAAGACGCTACCGAAGTCGGCCACAAACTCGCCGACGCGGGCTTGACCTTTGCGTATCACAACCACAACTTTGAATTTCAAAAATTCGGCACCCGCACCGCCCTTGAAATCATCCTGCAAGAAACAGACCCCAAAGCGGTACAACTCGAAATCGACGTGTACTGGGTACAGGCAGGAGGTGGCGACCCCGCCGAATGGATCCGCAAAGCCAACACCCGCATAGACCTCGTCCACGTCAAAGACATGGCCATTGAAGGCCGCGAAACCCGCTTTGCCGAAGTCGGCGAAGGCAACCTCAACTGGCCCGCCATCTTTGAAGCCGGGCGCGAATCTGGCACGCGCTGGTACATCGT
>JAPPIE010000365.1:0-4150 GCA_028874765.1 Gemmatimonadota bacterium | reverse complement strand
ACTGGCCCGCCATCTTTGAAGCCGGGCGCGAATCTGGCACGCGCTGGTACATCGTAGAACAGGATCGCTGCTACGACCGCGACCCCTTCGACAGCCTCAAAATCAGCTATGTCAATCTCCGAGCTATGGGTTTGTCTTGAACTATCGGGCGACCACAGGGGGTCGCCCCTACAACTAATATTATCACATCCGTTTTCACCCGGAGTACCCCATGCCTTACACAGATCACATAGAGCAGGCCAAAGACCCCGTTACCTGCGCTGTGCTCACCATCAGCGACACGCGCACCGAAGCCGATGACAAAAGCGGCAAAATCATAAAAGAACTGGTCGAAGCCGCCGGTCACAGCATCGCGTTTTACCGCGTGGTCAAAGACGAAGCCGACCAGATACGCGCGCTCATCAAACAAATCGCCGAAAAAGGCGAATGCCACGTCATCCTCACCAATGGCGGCACCGGCATAGCCGCGCGCGACACCACCTATGAAGCCGTCACAAGTCTGCTCGACAAACGCCTCGACGGATTTGGCGAAGTATTTCGCTTTCTCTCATGGGAAGACATCGGCTCGGGCGCCATGCTCTCGCGCGCCGTAGCAGGCGTGTACAAAGATACCATGATCTTCTGCATGCCGGGATCATCTGGTGCCGTGCAACTCGCCATGGAAAAACTCATCGTCCCTGAACTATCACACCTCGTCTGGGAAATCTGGCGACAAAAATGAACGCGGATGAAAAACCGCAGGTATCCGCAGATGACGCAGATGGACGCAGATGGACGCAGATAAAAGGCGATATGTAACTAAGGAAATGTCATGAATAATCTCGTGAAGATACTTTTTCTTCTTCTGCTCTTCTTCCAAACGACAGACGCGAAAACGGACTGGACGAACTGGGGCGGTCCCAACAGAGACTTCAGAGTCAACGATGCGGGCATCTTCCCCTCCGACCAACCCTACGCGCTGAAAATCGTCTGGAAAAAACCCCTCGGCGCGGGCTACTCATCCATCTCGGTTCTCGGTGACCTCGCGGTAACCATGTATTCCGATGAAACCTTTGATTACGTCATCGGCCTCAACACAGAAGATGGATCAGAACGTTGGAAATACAAAATTGGTGCCGCATATCTCGGTCACTACGGCTCGCAGAGCGGTCCCCTATCAACGTCGATAGTGACAGAAGACAAAGTCATCGCATTAGGTCCCCGGGGAAAATTATTCGCACTCGATGCAAATACAGGAAAAGAACTCTGGAAGATAGACCTCGTCGCAGCCCATCGTGCAACAGTGCCATTTTGGGGCTTTACATCATCCCCAATTTTACACGACAATCGCCTGATCGTTCAAACGGGAGGAACACATGCAGTCTCCGCTTATAATCCCGCATCTGGCGATTTGATCTGGTCGGCATTTAGCGACTCGGTCAACTACCAATCGCCTGGCCTATTCGCCTTTGACAACCGCAAACACCTCGTCTTCTTCGGCAACAAATATCTCGCGGGCTTATCTCCCGAAACCGGTGAAATTCTGTGGCAATTTGCACATCGCGGGCAGACCGGCGCGGGGCAGACCAGCGGACATCCCGTCGAGATTGGCGAAGGGCGATATTTTGTAAAAAACGGCGGCATACTAATCGGCTTGAGAGCCAATAACGAGACCTTTGCCGCAGAGGAAATCTGGCGGACGCGCCACATTCGGGGAACGTATAGCTATGCGGTATTTAACGCAGAATTTCTATTCGGTTATAACGGCCGCATACTCACATGCATCGATGCAAACACCGGAGAACGCTTATGGCGATCGCGCGAGCCGGGAGATGGCTTCCCCATCATCATAGATAACCACCTCGTAATCATGACAAAAGAAGGCAACCTCGCCGTCGCGCAGGCTTCGGGTGAGGGATACCGCGAAACAGCCCGCCTGAAACTCTTCGACGAAATTTCCTGGACGCATGCCAGCCTTGCCAATGGCAGGTTTTACGCGCGCAGCATGTCGGAAATCGCCTGTATCGAAGTCGTCCCAGAAACGCAAATAGCAGAATCGGACACAGAAGATATCGCGCCAAACTCGCGCTTTGCACAATTTGTCGAAAAAGTAAAACAATCCCCAAACAAAAAAACGCTGATCGATCAGTTTATGGCCCAACAGAAAAACTTCCCAATCCTCGAAGGCGAGAACCTCGTGCATTTTGTATATCGCGGAAAAGCGGAAGACGTCACCATAACCGGCGATCACGTAGGGCGGCGATACGACCATCCCATGCACCGAATTGAGGGAACGGACTTCTTCTATTCCACGGCACAACTCGAACCCGACGCCCGCATCACCTATCGCTACACCCTGGACTTACAGCGATCCATCCCCGACCCGCTCAACCCGCGACAGATACGAACCCTCTTCTTTGGCCGCGCATCCTATTTCGGCATGCCGCGCTGGCGTGCGCCCGACCATCTCAAAGCGCAACCAGATGGCATTCACGGCAAAATTGACACCATACATTTTGAAAGTGCGGAAATTGGCGGACAGCGCAAAATGGAAATCTATCTCCCACCGGGTTATCATGAAAACAACGAACAATACCCCGTCGTATATGTCCACGCCGCGCGCCGGCAGTGGTCCCTGGGAAAAATGAATATCTCGCTGGACAATATCATCGGCAAGCGCGTGCGCCCCGTAATCGCGGTCTTTGTCCCATCACTCTTCAGAGGTGGATACGCAGAGTACGTAGGGGCAAACCGCAATGCGTACAATCGGATCTTTACAGAAGAGATCGTACCCTACATTGACCAGACATATCGCACCATTAAAAACCGCGAAGGTCGGGCAAATATCGGGACAATTTACGGCGGATTTATGGCATTTTACGCCACCTTTACACATCCCGACATATTTGGCAAAATAGGCATACAATCCCTATCCTGGGATCAGACCGCAGAGGCCAAAGATGCAGACCTGGTCTTTCAGGCAACAAAACAAATGCCCATAGATATCTATCTGGACTGGGGAAAATACGACTTGCGAAGCCCAATGGAGGGAAATGATCTGGGCAAGAGCACGGCATCGTTTGCCCAACTACTAAAAAAGAGAGGTTATATCTTTACCGGAGGCGAAGTAAACGATGGCGCGGGGTGGGCGAGTTGGCGAAACCGAACGGACAAAATATTTGAAACGCTTTTTCCCCTCTCGGATTGATTCAGTTTCCCCGCTTCCCGCTTCTTTCTCTCTCAGGAGATCTCGGTGGAGGACCACCGCGGTCATCCGCAACGCGATTCCTGCGTCTATTGCGCCGCCTTATCTCTTCCAACTCTGCGTTAATGGCTTTCTGAATTTCAACGCGAGATGCACCATCGGCAATTAGTTTGTCAATTTTCTTTTGGAGATCAGACATCTCGCCTTCTGTCAACTGAGGACCAGAGTAATCCGGTCTCTGCCCCTCCCAATTAATTCCCATAACAGCCAACTCGTCGCGTATCTCTCTGTAAATCCTGTAATAGGTCGCACCATTCGCTTTTAGAGCCTCGGCCTTTTTGCGAAGTGCAGCCATCTGATCTTCTGTCAACACCGCATTTAATCGCGTCAAAAATGTCTCTGTTAAATCGACGCCAAAACCCTCGAGTTCGGCAAAAATAGCCATTCTAATCTCACGGAATTCTGCCCCTCCCTCGATTAAATCATTGATCCTCGCCTGCAAAGCCGTCCGCTGCGCTTTTGTCAATTGCGCTGAGAGCACCCACAACAGCGCACTTCCCCGAGATCGCAGACCTTGACGATGGCGGAAGGTCACGCGATCATCGATACCATTGCCATCCTCATCGACAAAAGTCGGTGGCGACGCCTCCTGCTTTTTTTCCTCCTGAGCAACTGAATCGCACCAGAGCATTGCAGTCATCAAAAGGATTGCGATTAAACACCGTTTCATATCCGCCATTTCCTGAAAATGCCAATTGTGGTCGCATCGCAGGACAACCACAGGGGGTTGTCCCTACGTATAATAATCCTGTGTTATTGTAGGGGCGGTGCCCCCGTATAAAAGCACTACGGGACAGGCTCCTGTGTCCGCCCTTCTATTTTGACAAATCCATTGCCCGCCTTGTTCCGATCTTTATTTTTTCTCCAAGCGGAAACATCAATATAAACCTCGCCCCACCCTCTTTT
>JAPPIE010000083.1:39259-53494 GCA_028874765.1 Gemmatimonadota bacterium | reverse complement strand
CGCAGATGGACACAGATAAAAGGCGAGATTGAGTTTAGGGTTGGATAGAAAACCGATGAGGAGAGGCGTGCTGTACGTCTCTCCTTTTTTTGTCAGGTTGATGGATGGTGATTTTTTTTGTATTATTTGAAGTGGTCAAAATACACGTTAAACCACGAATAAAATGAGGTTCTTCATGGCAACCAAAGAGTATTATATGGCGGGGTTGAGTAAGTTAGGAACTGGAGATCTGGAAGGCGCGATTGTCGAATTTGAGAAGGCTGTTGCAGACGATGCCTCGTTTTACATAGCGCATCTGGGATGGGCGCAGGCACTGGATCGGCAGGGGAAGATTGACGAGGCGATTGAACAGGTCAAATGTGCTTTGCAAATAGTTCCCGATGAGGCACTGGCCCATACGAGTCTGTCGCGCTTGTATCAGCAGAAAGGGATGATTGAAGAGGCCGAAGAGGAAATGGCTATTTCTCACAAACTCTCTCAAAATATTTGAAAATGGCTCGTGTATTGAAAATGGGGACGTCCTGTTTGGGCGTCCTCTCTGTTTTTGTGTTAATCGCGTGTGTAACAGCAAGTGCAGATTCAGTTGATTCGCTGCTGGCACGCGCGCAGAGCGATACGTTGAAACCACTTGATTACCGCATTGGGTTGCTCCGAAAAGCGCTCAATGTGGATGGGGATCGCGCTGATGTCTGTGCGGCATTGGGCGCGTTGTTTATGCAAAAGAATACGCCGGCGAGCAGGGTGCGTGCAGATCGCTATATTTATCGCGCGATTGTATTGGACCCTGAGAATATAGACTATCATCTGTCTTACGCGACTCTGCAGCGCAAGAAGGGTTTTCGGTACAATGCCAGGCGATATTTTGAAAAGGTGCTCAGCATAGATTCAACACAGGTTGAAGCAGCCTGTGAAGTGGGCGATTATTATTTGCAGGATATGTTAAAATACGTCGATGCACGACGTTTTGACGGAGGTGGGAGTATGCGGTCTTTTGCTATGGAGAGTGTGCAAAAGGCCGCGGATTATTACCACTACGCACTTGCCCATGATCCCTATTGTAGGCGCGCGTATTACGGGTTGGGTATGCTGAGTATAGAGGGTGGGTATAACGAGGATTTGATTGTTATTGCACGGGCACTTTTAGACCGATGGCCACAGGATCGGGACGGTCTTTTGTTTTTGGGATTGGGGTATTATGTGGCCGAAAAGTTTGAGGCAGCAGGCAAAGCATTTGGTCGCGCATACGCGCAGATGGATTCTGTTGGGCAGGCGGCGATGACTTCAATAGAATTGTTGGGTGGTGGGGGTGAGGCACACGCGCTTTTTTGGCAAAAACGCGATCCTTTATTTTTGACGCCTGTGAACGAAAGAAAGTTGGCACATCGCGGGCGGGTTGCTTATGCAAATTTGAGATTTGGTCTGCCCGATGAGGGAATTGCGGGTTGGGAAACGGATATGGGCAAGGTTTGGATTCGCTATGGTCGCTATGTCAATCGCGTGAGAACGCTTATTCCGCACCGGGAGATCTGGACATACGAGGATTTTTCAATGGACTTTTTTTCTTACGATTCTGTGCATTGGAAATTGGAATCGATGAAGGATGAGCGCTGGGCGCTCGTTCCGGGTGGATGGGGCAGAAGTCAGATTCTGTCGTCTGATTTTTATTTGCCCGAGCGCTATGTCGATCCATACGGAGACCAGAAATACGGATTGCCCGTACAGGTGGGATTTTTTGAGACAGGAGAAGGACAAGTCAAAGTGGCACTATCGTGGGGTATTCCCAAGCATCAGTTGCAGTATCTCAAGCTCTATGAGACCTATCAAGTCGATTTAGATGCCGGTATTTTTGTACACAGAAGCAATGGGCAAGAGGTAACCAGGGTCAGATGGCAACCAGAGACATTTCGGGATGTTTGGACCGATTCATTAAAGGCGCAGTATTTATTGGGTCAACGCGATCTGATTTTGGCAGCAGATCAAATTGCTTCACGGCTGGACGCCGATTCACTTGCGTTGTCTTTAGAAATTAGAGATGTGGGAAAGAAAACAGTGGGCATATTCCGCGATACGGTTTTTGTACAGACATTTCCCGATGATATGGTTTCGATGAGTTCTGTATTGCTGGCTTCACATGCAGGGGAGGGCAAAGAGGGAGTTGAAGTGATACCCAATCCGTTGAGAACTTTTGACGCGGACGAGTTGTTGTATATCTATTTTGAGATCTACAATCTGGTACGCGATGAGTTTGGGCAGACGGATTTCTCTGTATCGTACAGAGTAGGACCACCAGATTTGCGGCGTTTTTCTGAGAAAAGAGATCGAGAGGCAATTGCGCAATTGGGTATGAGTGATGACAGGTGGCGTATTTCCGTTAGTACAGATTATCGAGGAAGGGAGGTGCAGGAGCCGATTTATTTATCCGTTGATTTAAGTGAGTTGGGGCCTGGCGTGCATCTGCTATCTATAGTTGTCACTGACCGTCAGACGGGTTTACAGACATGGCGAGAAACTCTGTTTCGCATTTTGTGACGTCAGGGATCTATTTTTTTTCTTTTTTGTGCCAGAGGAGGTTAATCAGTGGTGGGCCGCCAAATAAAAGAAAGCCGAGGAGCGCGACTGCGTGTACCGACGTGGCAAATGCCAATGCGGTTTCTGGTGGCACATGGTAGAAGTGGTGGAGGGTTCCGGCGCAAAAGAAATGGTATGAGCCTATACCACCCGGCGCAGGAACGACAAATCCGATCGTGGCGATGGTCATCACAACCATAGCTTCAAACAAGCCAAGGTTGTAGTTATATGATAGGTCAAAACTGTAGAAGGGCAAGTACATGGCGAACAAATAAAGGCTATTGAGAATCAGGGTTGATACCAATATCCCCGCGTAGCCTTCTACAGTGTGAATGGCTCTCATGCCCTGTAAAAAAGAACGCAAAATATGGGTTGCACCATCGGCCATCCTGGGAGAGAGGCGCGCCAGCAGGCGGTGAAAAATGGACAGGCCGCGTTCTCCTCTGGCGGAGAGCAGTCCCAAAAATACGAAAGCAAACAGGATGATGGGCAATGTCAGCAAGGCAACTTGTTCAAGTTTAAATTGGGGAAATGCTGCGCCGATCTGCTCTCTGGCAAAGAATAAGACCACGCCAAAGATGATCAAGAGGGTGAGTATATCGAGCAAGCGTTCTACAATCACTGTCGCCAGGATTGCACTGATGCCGGTAGGGTGATCCCTTTCGAGGGCGAGAGCACGCGCAACTTCGCCAGCGCGTGGGAATACGACATTGCCCGCATAGGCGACCATGACAGCCCAAAATGCCGAGCGAATGGAAATATTTGAGGCAACGGGCAATAGCAAAATGCGCCAACGCCAGGCTCGGGGCAAGCCCGAAACGATTACTGCGATAGCCGATAAGAGCAACCACAGGGGATTGGCCGTTTGCAGGGCTTCCACAAGGAGCGTCCCATTGACATCTCTAAACGCTGCCCAGAGAAACCCCCCCATTAACACAAGACTGGCTGCGAGTTTGAGAAAGGTTTTCATGACAGGCCATATCCCAGACTGCGAAGGGCGGTGTCTTTTTTGCGCCAGTTCTCATAGACTTTGACGTGCAGGTCGAGGTAAATTGGGTGTTCCAAAAAGGCCTCTATTTTTTTTCGTGCCTGATGTCCAATGGTTTTGAGGGTTTTTCCTCCCCGTCCTATGACAATGCCTTTTTGTGAATTGCGTTCGACAATGATATTGGCCTGAATATAGACTTTGGGGCGATTTTCTTCAAATGCCTCAATGTCGATTGCCGTTGCATAAGGCAATTCCTGGCGGAGATGGTGGAATACTTCCTCTCGAATGAGTTCCGCAACAAAAAATCTTTCGGGCTGTTCGGTGAGCATATCTTCCGGGTAGTATTGTGGGCCTTCTGGCAGTGCATGGCGCAAAGCGGTGTGAAGGGCTTGTATGCCCTGTCCGTTGATGGCCGCTACGGATAAGACGGTCTGTGTAGCGAGTGAAGCGCGAATCTGTTGTTCGCAGCGTTTTGCTCGCGCATGTGAGATGAGGTCGGTTTTATTTATAGCGATGATTTTGGGAATATCCCATTGTCCGAAGATTTGTCGTATTTCGGCGTCATAAGAGGTGTCAAATTCTGAACCATCGACAATGCCCAAAAGCACATCGGCACTTTGATATGCACGCCCAATTTGCCGATTCATAAATTCGTGAAGGCGATAGCGCGCAGACAAGATACCAGGGGTGTCGAGAAATATCATTTGAGTCTGTTTATCTGTGACAATACCCAGGATATTATTGCGAGTTGTCTGGGGTTTGGGCGAAATAATGGATAGACGCTCCCCCACGAGCGCATTAAAAAGCGTGGATTTGCCGACATTAGTGCGTCCAGCGATTATGACATATCCAGATTTGAAAGCCATTACTCTCCAATCAAAAAAATAAAATGGCCGAAATTCGGTACGTATTGTCGAGTTGGTCGTGTTCCATGAAGGCGAGATCTACGCCGAACCGACGAAGTTGCAATCCAGTGCCTGCTGTAAAGTGCCCGTCTTTGTGTCCGAGGCGAAAAGCAAGGCGGTGTTGCAGGCGGTATTCTATGCCGAGTTGTATGCTGCGTGTTTTTTCCAGTGTCGATTTTTTGTCATTCAGGTGCGTGCTAAAACCGACTTTCATATCGCCGCCGGGCACCCTGCGTTGGAGAGCAGTACCAATGAGAAGAGATGGCGAAATGCTATCTGCAATGCCATCGGGAAATGCAATGCGCGTTTTTGTGAGATCGCGTATTATCGCGCCAATGCGAAACGTCGATGTGGGTAGATAGAGCAGACCGATGTCCAGGCCAAAACCACTTCCGATGCCCACGCTGAGATCGCGTCTGATCATTTTTATACCTGCCCCAAGACGCAATTTATCTGTGATCTGCCGGCCATAAGCAATTCGAAAGACGTAATCTGCCGTGCCGATTTTATCGATTATTACGGGACGATTATCTGGACCAATTGGACGGTCTGGATCTTCCAGACCCGTCAGAGCAATCCCATCAACGCCAGCGCGAACAATGCCCAGACCAACGCCACCTTTTCTTATGGGCAAGCGCAATGCGAAAATATCTTGATTCACACTGCCGCCAAATTGCTCTGCATGTTGTAAGTGAATCTCACGTTTTGGCAGCGATGAGTTGCCATTCAGTCCAGGGTTGTACACCTCTGGAGCCAGTCCTGCGGGGTTCCAATAGATCGCTGTTGCATCAAAACTGAGCGCGACATAAGCACTTCCCATGCCCAGAGCGCGGGCACCGGCACCCAATAAGAGTGGATCTCCTGCATAATGGGATGTCTGCGCATGGGTTGGGCTTGTAAGCGCGCATGTGCAATACAATGCCAGGGTCGCAAAGCGTTTCAAGGATTGGCCTCTGCAGGGGGAATGAAGATGGCGATATTGCCGGGATGCAATGCCGACCCCAGGGCTTTGATATCGAGAGGAGATAAAGTGAGATACGGAGTGGCACCTGTTAGAATTCCATCCGCTCGAATGACGAGATTTGGCGTAAAGTAGAGGCGGGAACGGTGGCGAGGCCCTTCTATCAGGCGCCCGGAGAAGTCGAGGGGAAAAAGCCGTTCGCGAAGTCGCAGATTTGCATTTCCGGGTTCAACAGAGATGGGATCAATTCTGTTTACAAAGTGATAGGTCTGAGTGAGACGTGCTTCTGTGGGCGACACGTTGAGAATGGGGCATGTTCTCAGGACATTGCCCTTTGATTTGAGGTGAATTTGTTTGGACTGGAGATCAATAATAAGGTAGAAACCATCCGGTGATGTTTTGATTTGATCAAGTTCGCGAACAAGGGCTTCGCGGTAGTTTTGAAGAACGATTTTGTCCTGACCAAATACAGGCGTTTCCATCAGAAGGAAGCAAATTAGTAGATATAGACCCGGTCGCCAACTTGAAGTGAGCGATACACAAAAGCCAGGTCTTCGTCGTTGAGGCGAATACATCCGTGTGTGATATGCCGTCCGAGCAATGTGGGATAAAGGGTGCCGTGAATTTCGTACCCATCGCCCAATTCGAGGGCGTAGGCACCGAGGGTTGTCCGATCGAGACGCCGAAATTCCCAGGGCAATACAGTGGGTTCTTCTCCAGTCTCGATAAAGGCCCACAGGGGCTTGGCCCAGATGGGGTCTGTCACTTTGTGCAAAATAGTTCTGACACCCAATGGGGTGTGAAATTGCCAGCGTGCCGAAGCACCTGGATGGAGCAGTACTTTGCCGCTGCCTGTCGCACACGTCGCTTCTCGTATTATCTGGTTGTTGTGCCAAACTTGAAGACGGTTATGTACGGTATCGATAACGATGTAGGTTTCTGCTGAGTGTCGTTTCAACACTTCCTGAAGTGATGCGATGTCAGCTTTGAGTTGTTCGATCTCTGTTTCTCGCGCGGGTATATGAAGGGAAAAACTGAAGAACAAATAGAGAGCGAGCAATATGGTGTGAAAGCTGTGCATGTATGGCTCAGAAATTGTAAAACCGAGGCGCGCAAAAAGCACCTCGGTTTTGTCTTTAAGAAGATATTTGGATGGTGCTGCCTACCTACAGGCGGAAGTACCAGGGTTTGTGTCGCTCTTTCCAATCTTCGATTTTCTGGAGCGCGACCGAAACAGCACCCTGAACCTCGGCAAGTTTGTTTTCTGCACCCTGAGCTTGACCAAGAGCATCTCTGTATTGCCCGTTGTCGAGGCTGCTGCGTGCATCGCTTATACTGGTCTCGGCCTGATTCAGGTCGGCATTGAGCTGATCGAGATCATCGTCTGCGCCTTTTCCACGAGGTGCCTCACCCAAACTGACTCTGGTATCTGAAATACCGGGCATTACGCGTTCGATAATTGCCTGGGTATCGGCCTCCAGTTGCCTATTGGTGTCAGCTTCTGATTTGGCGCTATTGGCTAACTCCTGAGCTTCTACATAAAGAGGCTCGGCCTCGTCAAATTTATTAAAGAAGAAGAACTTTTTTTCTTCAAATTTCTTGGCAGCACTGTCTATGGCAGCAGTTGCTAAACTATATGCGGCGGGCGCATAAGCTTCAGCCTGAGCCGCCTGAGCTGCGGCATAAGCTGCCTCAGTATCTGCTTTCAATTTTACCAATTCTTCGGAAGGCCCACAACCCGTTATGGCAAATGCCATAACCAGAACAGTGCAAAGGCTTAAAATGGATCGCATCCTTAAACTCCTTGAGTTTGTTGTCAATAAAGGCTTTACGCATTGTTTCCTTTGCGGAAGATAAAACACAAATTTCCGCTTGTCAACACCAATTTTGGTATATGAGAAATGGCGTTGAGCAGTCATTGGGGATGTATTTTATTTATCGACGTTCACTTTTTTTATAAAAAAGTTTGTTCAGCGGGCTTTTGGGAGCTGTAAGGTATTTGGCTTCATCGGGCGTCAAGGCTTTGTCAAAAACAGCGATTTCGTCGATTTCTCCAGGGTATTTGAAATGATTAAATCGCATCACAAGAGTTTCTATATCCCAGGTCATATTCTGCTGGAGCGGACCTTTGCGCCCTGCTTCTGTGCCATCTATATACAACGCCCATTCTGCATCGGCCTTGCCACTGTTAAAGTTGGACCATGTAATCGCGATGTGGTGCCAGTCATTTGCACGCCAATTGACTGGCACAGAAATCACACGAGCAGCGACCACATCGTCGGTAACTAGCTGCTCTTTGTTGGGATAACATCCAAACCGAAGTGTGCCATCGGCTTTTTTGAAATCGACAAATACGACTGCATCGTCCCAGGGATATTTTTCACCGTCTTTTTTCCCAACATGAAAAGGTTCTGGATAATCGTCTTCAAAGCTGGCGATGTCGGCTTTGAGCCAGAATGCAATGCTGCCAGACCACGCGCTGTTTGCACTGTAGGCGAGGTTGTTTTTTCCGTTGTAATTGAGTGCGCCTGCATTTGGGCTAAAAGCCAAATACCCGTCGGGATTGCCGCCCTGCTTAATGTGGTTGGTGTTGGCTGTGTCAAAGGTCGCCAACGGATCGCCGAGGCTATCGAGGGCATCCACGCCTTTTTCAAAGTTGGCAAAAAAAAGTATGTGTGCTCGCAAGCTCTCTTCAATGGCCTTTTCGGGACCACCACAAGCTGTTGCGATCGCCAAAAATATAACGATTAGAGTGCCACGGGATAAATGGGGAAGATGGAACGACATGTGTAAGGTCTCCTTAAAAAGAAATTTGGCGCATTGTTAAGTTGAATGCATAAATTGATATACTCCCAAAATGCGGGTATGTCAATACTAAAATTACGAGATTGCAAAGATAGCTTAATTACTCGAAAAACCAACTGTGTGTGTCTCTGAAATTGTCTTGACATCTCAAAAGTTATTTATTAGCATAAAAATTCAATTTTCTCAAAACGTTCGGCATTTTAACAGGAGCCTCCTCGATGCGTAAAATCGGCACAGGTATTCTCTGGATTATCACGATTTTGATGTTGTCTTCAGTGACCATTTTTAATCCGGGACAGGTGACGGATTTTTTTGTAACGCTTTTTAATATTAAACCGAGTATTCCCGAACTCAAACCCATTGAAATTTCAGAACGCGATCGCGAAATTCGATCCATTGCAGAGTCCATTACACAAGAAGATGTGCATCAAATCATTGCCGACCTGTCGGGAATGGGGTCTCGGGTCCCTGGCTATTCGGGGCATAGGCAGGCTTTTGAATATGTCAAACAGCATTTTGAGCAATTTGGCCTTGAAGATATCGCGGTCGAAGAGCACACGGTAACGGTTCCTATTGACAAAGGAGCTTCACTCACTTTGACGGATACCGGCGAAGAAATTGCGATCTACGGTTTTTGGCCCAACCATGTACAAACGCCCTCTGTGCCCAGCGCAGGGATTTCGGGGGCGCTTATTTATGGGGGCAAGGGGGCGTTTGCAGAACTGAATGGCAAAAAGGTCGAAGGTAGCGTTGTCCTGATGGACTTCGATTGTGACCAGGGCTATTTAAGTCCGCGTATGCTGGGGGCAAAGGCCATTTTATTTTATGACAATGGGCGGGTTACACAGGGTCAGGCTATGGATAAGTTTTTGCCCGTGCCCGTTGATGTGCCCCGGTTCTGGGTCAAAAAAGACGATGCTTTGCGTTTGCTCGAACTGGCCCAAACGCAATCTCCCGAAGTGCGTTTGACTTCGAAGATGGATTGGGAAGAGGTGCCGACCTGGAATATTTTTGCAACTCTTCCAGGGTCCGAAGACTATATCACGGAGCGCGAAGAACGCAAGTGGAAAGACCAGCAGATTGTGCTGAGTGCTTTTTACGATGCCATATCCGTTGTGCCGGCTCTCGCGCCGGGTGCTGAAAATGCGTCGGGATTGGCCGCGCTTTTACACACTGCCCGCGTTTTGAAACAGAATCCGCCCAAATATTCGGTGACCTTTTTGGCAACTGGCTCACATTTTCAAGGGCTGGCTGGCATCAATGATTTTGTGTATCGCCATTCGCGCGAAAGCGATCATTTCCGCGATAAGATTCCCGATAGTTTATCGGTTGCCGGTGCTTATCTCGATGGCGAACTTATTCCACGCGACAGCGAAGAGTTTGAAGAACTCATTCCCGATAGCTATAAAATTGATTTTCGGTTATTTATCGGGTTGGACCTGTCGAGTGAATCCGATCAGTTGGCGAGCTTTTCGCACGGCACCTTTAACAACCCAAATTGGCAGACAGACAATTATCTAAATAATCTGCTGGCGCCTTATGCAGACAAATTCGATAAATATATGGCCAAAGTATTTCCGGGTGAAGAAGTGCGCCATGTCGATGCGATTGCACCGCCAAAACGCACGTGGAAAAATTTTATGCCCATTCGCCTGGGATTTGACAGTGAGGCCGTTACTTTTGTTGGGAAAGAAGGCATTACTCTGGCGACGCCATCAACTGTGAGGCGTTTTGTCGATACGCCCATTGATCGCGTTGAGAATGTCAATATGGACAATTTGACGCGCCAGGTCCAAACGGCGATAGCTGCCATGATGAAAGCGGGTGAAGATCCCGAATTTTTCAGGGTATCCAAGCTCAAACTGCAAGATCGCGGACACAGTTTGAGAGGACAGGTCTTGTGGTTTGATCGCAATGTCGATTTCGCGTTGCCTCGCGTGCCCGTGCCCGGTGGGGTTGCGACGTATCGGCAGCCGGGCAATGTCCACAGTTGCGCGGGAGTGCGGACGCTGATTATTGACAAGACGACAGAAGGTCCCATTTACGATATCGATAAATTGGCAGACGATCAGACAGAAGATGTAGATCTAGATTTGTTTGGCGAGAAAAATAAGGTAAAGGAAACCGGATGGTTTTTCTTCAACATTATGCGAAATCGGTTTACCAATCGCATTTTGGCTTATGATATTGACGAAGAGGGAAATATTACATCTGCGCCCGATATGGGTACTGAAGGGGATAAAAAATTTCCACTGACACAGCGATATGGCTGGTGGGAAAATGAAATGCTGACCGTTCTGTTTAAGAGTCGCTCCATCAGTGTTTTCGAAATTATCGATTCGAGCTATTTGTCCGCACTCGATTTTATGACGGTGCTCAATGACAACGATACGCAACCTATAGAATTTGGCTATACGTATTTGCCTGGGCAAAGCACCAAAGAGGGCGATGTGACGCGCGCTGCTGTGACGTTTGCGCGTGTGGATGAACACACGGGGGAAGCCGAGCGGTTGAAAGTTTTGATGAGCACGGGCTTGTTTGGTGTTAAGTATTTGTTGATTAATGCGCCCCAGAAATTTTTGGACAATCCGATTGATAAACGCGAGGTGAATCCCGATATTCTGGAAGAGGCACGAGGTGAAGGATATGAACCCGGCGTCATTTTCACGCCCTCGTATCAGGCCGCTAAGGATATGTGGGTGATTGACGATGTGCGAATGAAACAGTTGGCGCAATTTGGTATTGAAAACAATCGTCTCACCCTGTTGCACAACAGCGCGCGGGAGGCATTGATCGAAGCGCGCCAGCATCTTGAAAATTTGGATTACGAAGGGTTTATGGCCGCATCTCGGCGGGCATGGGGGCTGGAGGCTCGGGGGTATCCCGAAGTGATGGCGACGGCCAATGATACTGTGCGGGGTATTATTTTTTATTTTATTTTGTTATTGCCGTTTTCATTTTTCTGTGAGCGGTTGTTGATCGGCGCGTCGAGTATTACTGCGCGATTGAGTTGGTTTGCTGCGTTTTTTGTGTTTTTCTTTATCGTTTTGCGCTTTGTCCATCCGGCTTTTCAGTTGAGCAATTCCCCCTATATTATTTTTCTCGCATTTGTGATTATGGCCCTCGGCGGCGTAGCGATGGTTATTGTGGTGTCTAAGTTTGGCGATGAAGTTCGCAAGATGAAGCAGGCGTCTGCAGGAACTTATGAAGCCGATGTTGGACGCATTAGCGCGACGTCGGCCGCGGTTGTACTGGGTATTTCAAATCTGCGAAAGCGCCCCATGCGCACGGGATTGACGGCGATTACGCTGACCTTATTGACGTTTACGACATTGTCTTTTACCTCGGTGCAGACTTCGTTGAAGTTTTACAAATTGCCCCGCGATAACGAGCCGTCGTATCAGGGGGCACTCGTGCGCGACCGATCCTGGCGCGGGATGCAAGAATCCGTGCTCAATTATCTCAATAGTGCCTTTGAAGGTCGCGCCGATATTGTGCCGCGATCGTGGTATTTGTCACAGGTGCGTGGTGAGCGTGCTTATGTGAATTTTTCTCGTGTGACAGAGGCCACTGCCGATATGGGTCCCAAGGAGATTTACGTCGATTTCGATGTGGGCATTACCACGGGGAAAGACAGTTTTGTCAATGCGCTGTTGGGGCTTACACCAGACGAACCCAAAATTACCGGGGCTGATCGCTATTTGATGAGTGGGCGATGGTTCGAACCCGGGGAAGAGTTCGTTTGCCTGTTGCCAAATGATCTGGCCGAGCTTGTCGGTATTTTCCCCGAGGATGCAGGAACGGCTAAGATTGAAATGCAGGGACAGGTTTTTACGGTGATTGGCATTCTCGATTCTGAAATGTTTAACAAGTTCAAAGATTTGGATGATGAAAAACTGACTCCTGTTGATACGGTTAAAGAGAAAGACGATTTGGCAGATGCACAGGATCAGGATCCGAGGGTTGTCGCGGCTGCGCCGATTGAAACCTTTACTCATTTGGAATCGACCAATGTGCTTGTCGTGCCCTATGAGTATATTCGGGATATCGGGGGTGTATTGGCCTCGGTGGCGATTGCGAATTTTAAGGATGAGAGCGGGCAGCCTAAGTTGAATTTTGTTCCCGACATCGAAGAATTTATGGCGCGCGTGTCTTTGACGATGTTTGTGGGCAAGGATGATGGTGTAACCGTCTATAGTTCGATTGGTTCAACGTCGCTTTCTGGATTGGGCAATTTGTTTATTCCGATCTTGATTGCGGCACTTATTGTACTCAATACTATGATGGGTGCTGTGTATGAGCGTTTCCGAGAGATCAGTATTTATTCCTCGGTGGGATTGGCTCCCAATCATATTGCCGCACTTTTCCTCGCGGAGGCTGGCGTATTTGCCACACTCGGCGCGGTTATGGGATATTTGATTGGACAAGTCCTGGTGCTCGTACTTTACAATGAGGGATTGCTGGGAGGCCTGGAATTAAATTATTCGTCGCTGTCTGCAATTTCCGCCACGTTGATTGTGATGGCAACGGTATTTCTCTCCGCGCTTTATCCAGCGAAGAAAGCCGCGGATATGGCAGTGCCCGATGTGACTCGCAAATGGGAATTTCCCGATCCTGATGGCGATCGGTGGGTATTTGATTTTCCCTTTACAGTAGGCGGTGCCGAGGTATTGGGCATGTACTCCTATTTGACCCGGGTTTTTGAATCTTATGGCGAGGGATCGGTGGGTGATTTTGTTGCAGATCATGTGAAGTTCTGGTCTGAGGATCACGAGGGAGAACCGCAATACAATATTGACCTGACGGCATGGTTGGCGCCTTATGATCTGGGAATTAGCCAGGAAGTGCAGTTAAAAGCCATTCCAACGGGTGAGCACAATATTTATAAGATTGAAGTGGTGATCAATCGCTTGAGTGGCGATGTGGCGTCCTGGAAACGGATCAATCGCGGATTTTTGAATGTGTTGAGAAAGCGATTCCTGGTCTGGCGCACAATTCCGGGCGATATGAAGTTCAATTATGCAGAAGACGGACGCCGGGTTTTGTCTGGCGAAGTCGCGGCAATAGCATAACGCGCAGATTTTGTGAATTTCCTTCTGGGAGGCAATTTTGGCAACCGATGAACCAAGAGATACAGAAGAAACAAAAGAGGATCTGACAGAATACGAACAGATTATGCCAGAGGACGCGCCTTTTGAGGATGGCTTTGGCTGGAAGACGATATGGGCGACGGCGTTCGTTGGGATTGTCATGTTACCAGGGGCGATTTATCTGGGCCTGGTGACCGGGCAAAGCATGGCTGGCGCGTCTGAGTGGGTGACGATTATTCTCTTTTTAGAGATTGCCAAGCGCTCTTTTGTTCGGCTCAGGACACAGGAAATTTTGATCATCTATTGGGTCGCCGCAGGGCTGTTGGGCATTGGGGTAAAACTCGGTTCTGGTGCACACCTATACGGTGGACCTTTTGGGGGGCTGATCTGGGATCAGTATTTGATTCAGTCACCCGCGGCCAAAGGTCTGGATAGTTATATTCCAAATTGGGTGACACCGCCTCTGGATTCGCCGGTTTATGCCGAGCGCACGTTTGTGCATCCCGACTGGATTTTGCCGGTGTTGATTCTGTTTCTGGTCATGATTATCAATCAGGCTGCGCGGCTGTCTTTTGGGTATGTGATGTTTCGCATTACCAGCGATATCGAGCAATTGCCTTTTCCGCTGGAGCCTGTTCAAGCACGCGGTGTCACCGCACTGGCTGAAACATCGGCTAAAGCCGAGGGGTGGCGGTGGCGCGTGTTTAGCACGGGAACCTGTATTGGTCTGGTGTGGGGATTGCTCTATGTGGTTGTGCCCACGTTGTCGGGCATTTTTCTGACTGAGACTGTTCAGGTCTTGCCCATTCCATTTATCGATTTTACCGCCGAAGTAAAAACCATATTGCCTGCTGCAGTGTTTGGCATAGGAACGGATTTGGGGCATTTATTGTATGGTTTTGTCCTGCCGTTTTACGT
>JAPPIE010000083.1:34557-39159 GCA_028874765.1 Gemmatimonadota bacterium | reverse complement strand
ATTCCATCTTCCACATATCCTTATGTCCAGCTATTTTGGCCCTATGAAGCCACGATGCAAACCGTATGGCTTAAATCGACTTTGCCGCCCGGAGAAGTACAGGGTGCTGTAGGTATGGATCTTTTAAGAGAAATTATCATTCCCAAATACATTCTCACAGGACTGGTTTCTGGTGGACTTCTCTATCTGGTACTGGTCGCAGCCAAGGTCCCCGTGCTGGCATTTTTCGGTTTTGTGAATGGTCTGGCGCAATGGCCGCATTTTGTCATTTTGAATTTTGCCGGGGCGATGCTGGGGCGATATCATTTTCAAAAGCGGTTTGGCGAGTCCAAATGGAAGGCTTACGCACCTATTTTAGTAGCGGGTTATTCCTGTGGCATGGGGCTTATTGGCATGACGTCAATTGCCGTGGCTCTGATCTCCAAAGCCGTGTCTCAAGTGGTTTTCTAAAATAAAATGATGGGTGGAACTTTTATCCGGGCATGTGTCGTCTAATCTGTTGCGATTTATGCCCGGATTTTTATAGGCATTTTTTAACTTTTTCAAAGGAGCAGATTATGCAGAGATTTCGACTCTTCGGTTTTTTGGCAGTGGCAATGGTTATGGTTGCGTCCTGCGATTTGTGGGCACAGCCGCAAAGAGGCGGTCAAGGGCAAGGTCAACGCGGTCAAGGGCAACGCGGCGGCGTTCAGGTGCAGCGTTTTTTGCCGGTTGAACAGGCGCTGACCTATCTGGCGTTTAACGAGAATGTCGCCCTGAGCGATGAGCAACTCGTCAAGGTGCGCGCATCACTCAAGGGGATTTATGCAAAACGCCAGGAGTTGCAAAGAAGCCTGCGCGGAAGCAATGATCAGCAGGCGGCCATGCAGAAAGTGCGCGCTCTGCGAATGGAAATGATGCAGGGCCTGACAGCCATTCTCAATGAGAACCAGACAAAGGTATTTCAAGAACAGATGCAGCGGATGGGTCAGCGCGGTCAGCGCGGTCAGCGCGGCGGGCAAGGTGGTCGCGGCGGGCAAGGTGGTCGTGGCGGTGGTGGCGGTGAGTAAAGACTCTACGTCTGTTCAGTGTTAGAGATGTCAAAACGCGGGTTTCTTTGAAGAAGCCCGCGTTTGTTTTTTGCGGTGTGCTTGTTTATCACAAAAAAATGGGTTACATTATCTCCCATTACAATGGGAGGGTTTTGTGGTACCTGAGTCTATTAAACATCTCAAGCGGCCTTTTTCATTTGCGGTTGTGAGTGATACGCATTTTGTGACGCGAGATTTTATTGGGCAGGCATTTGACGCGACAAGGCCGCTCAGCACTGAGGGGTATGTGGAAAATGTAACCTATTCGCTCGCGCCAATGATGGATGCTCTGCGCCATCTCAAACCGGACTTTATAGTTTTGACCGGCGATGTGGCCGAACCCCCGTTGGATCCAGAATGTCACCGCGAGAATCTCAAGGCTGCGCTGGATTTTTTTTCCACATGCGATATTCCCCTGATCGTCGCTCGTGGCAATCACGATGGTACTTCGGCTTTTGATGATGTTGTAGGGCCGCGTATTGCACAGTTTTTAGGTGAGGCACCCAGGGCGCATTATTTTTCATTTGAGGTGGATGGTTGCCAGTTTATTATTCTGGATACGCCATTTTGGAATACTGAGCAATGTCAGTGGCTCGATGCCGTATTAAAAGAAAATGCTTATGCACCGTCCTTTTTATTGGGGCATCATCCTATATGGCCGGTAGCCCGCGCTTTTTTTTATAATCGCGATTTTCAGACGGATATGGTCGATCTTCTGTCTCGGCACGCGATTGATGCCTATTTTTGCGGGCATTCACACAATCAAAGCATTGTGTTGCACCGCACGCCCTATTTGCCGGTGTTGCAGTGTATGGGTGCTCTGGTCGGGTTGTCTGATACGCCGCCACTTCCGCTCAACCGAGTTCAGGCCCTTTTACCCACGTCCGATGATCTTATGGCTGTTTGGCCCGGATATATTGAAAATACGGCTCCGGGGTGGTTTATGGGATATGTTGCACAGGGCCGGGCGCGTGTGGAATGGCATCATATTAACCGCGGGGCCGAAGCCATAGTGCGCTGGTTTCGCCCTGGAGACATTCAGACGTTTTGGACAATGGATCCCGCGCCACCAGCTCAACTCATTGAAGCAAATTTAGGGCGTATTCGCCAGGGGATCCTCCGTTTTTGTGCCTGGGATAGTATGGGAGATGCGCGCGTATTTCTCAATGGATATGAGATTGGTCTTTTGCCGCGTGCAGATAATTTTACGCCCAGTCGTCTGTCTTTACCACCCAACGCGCTCGCTTGTTTGCAGATGGAAAATAAGGTGCGTATTGAACCAGCTGAGGGAAGTGAGATAACGCTTGGCAATCTGGTTCTCGAAGTGGTATTGCCCGGTGGTCGTTATGTGCGGTCGCTGGTTTTCGAAGATATTTATACGTGGTCTGACCGGTGGGAGGGGTATGAATATGAGACGTTGCAAAAGATGAAACCGGGACGACCGTTATCAACGGTGTTGTCTTTCAGGTGAGGATGTGATGGACGATAGAAGAGATACCAATAGATTGGTCCACGAGACCAGCCCGTATTTATTGCAGCATGCACACAATCCCGTTGCGTGGTTTCCTTGGGGAGAAGAGGCGTTTGAAAAGGCTCGGGATGAAGACAAGCCCATTTTTTTAAGCGTGGGATATGCGGCCTGTCATTGGTGCCATGTGATGGCACACGAGAGTTTTGAAGACGAGGATATTGCGCAGATTATGAACGCGCATTTTGTCAATGTGAAGGTCGATCGGGAAGAACGTCCCGATGTCGATGAAATTTATATGAATGCGGTACAGGTTATGACCGGTTCCGGGGGATGGCCTATGAGCGTGTTTTTAACACCTCAGGGTGTTCCGTTTTACGGAGGTACGTATTTCCCGCCGGAGAGCAGGCACAACATACCGGGCTTTCCCCAGGTTCTGGAATCCGTTGCCAGGCATTATCGAGAAAAAGGTGAAAATGTCGCAGATGTGGCGAATCGGTTGCAGGAGCACTTGCGGGCAATGGCGCATATTGATGCTTTGGCAGATGACCTGACTGAGGCGGATTTTGATGGCGCATTTCAAAAGATTAGATCGAATTTTGATTTTCAAAATGGCGGATTTGGCACACAGCCCAAGTTCCCCAATTCGATGAATCTCGATGTGTTTTTGCGAGCCTATTTGCGTACGGGGGACATAGAGGCACGCGCGATGGTAAAATTGACGCTCGAAAAAATGGCGCGCGGGGGCATTTACGATCAGCTCGGTGGGGGATTTCATCGCTATTCTGTGGATAGCCGCTGGTTGGTACCTCATTTTGAGAAGATGCTGTATGACAATGCACTGCTCGCACAGCTTTATACACAGACTTATCAGGTGACGAGGCAACCGTTTTTTGCGCGCATTGTTAGGTCAATTCTGGATTATACGCGTCGAGAGATGACTGCGCCAGAGGGCGGTTTTTATTCTACGCAAGATGCCGATAGCGAAGGAGAAGAGGGCAAGTTTTTTGTGTGGACGCCGCAGGAGGTGGTGGATCTATTGGGCGAAGAAGAAGGGGCGATATTTTGTCGGTATTTCGATGTGACGGAGCGGGGCAATTTTGAAGGTAAAAATATTTTGAATATTCCTCGTATTTATAAGGTAGATGAAGACGCAATGGCGCGCAGGTGTGCAATATTGTTTGAGGCGCGAGAAGAGCGCGTAAAACCCGGGCGAGATGAAAAAATTCAGGTGAGTTGGAATGGGATGATGATTTCGGCCTTTGCCCAGGCATATCGGGCATTTGGCGATTCCGTTTATCTGGATAGTGCGTCAGATGCGGCTCAATTTATCCTGGAGAATATGTGTACGAATCGCGGGCTTTTGCTGCATACTTATAAAGATGGTCGCGCGCGTTTCAATGCCTATCAGGATGATTATGCCTGTTTGATCGTTGGGTTAGTCGATCTGTACGAGGCGAGTTTTGAGCCTTCTTATCTCATTGCTGCCCGCGATTTTATGGAGGTGATGATCGATCAATTCTGGGATGATGAAGATGGCGGATTTTTTTATACGGGAAGAGATCACGAGGAGCTGATTGTGCGTTCAAAAAATCCCTTTGACAATGCGACTCCCTCTGGCAATTCAACAGGGGCGATGGCACTGCTGCGATTGGGGACGCTGCTGGAGCGCCGAGATTGGCGGGATATGGCCGCCCGTATTTTGCATCTTTTTGGCAGACATATTCGGGAGGTGCCTTCGGGTTTTGGCAATATGATTTGTGCCCTGGATCTCTATTTGCAAGGGGCAGTTGAGGTTGCTGTTTTGGGCGATCGAGACAGTGCGGATACGGTTGCACTGCTCGATGTGGTGAATAACACATGGCGACCCAATGTCGTTTTGTGCGGGGGAAGTGATCCCGTGTCCGACGCTATTCCGCTTCTGAAAAATCGCGGTATGATCGACGGGCGCGCCACGGCTTATGTATGTCGCAATTTTGTCTGTTCTGAACCCGTTACAGATGCCGAGGCACTGGAAAAATTACTGGATGAATAGAGTTTGGGACAGTAATTTGAACGGAGGCG
>JAPPIE010000083.1:32485-34457 GCA_028874765.1 Gemmatimonadota bacterium | reverse complement strand
CACTGGAAAAATTACTGGATGAATAGAGTTTGGGACAGTAATTTGAACGGAGGCGTCAACAATTTAACAGCTAAATTCCAAATGAAAGGATATGTTATGGCAGATGTTTTGATTATAGGCGATGGACCTGCGGGGTTGAGTGCCGCGTTGTTTTTGGCGAAGAATGGTCAGAATGTGACGGTGTTTGGGCAAGATGGAACGCCGATGCACAAGGCGATGCTCTACAATTATCTGGGCATTCCCGAGATGACGGGGAGTGAGTTTCAGCGGGTAGGTCGAGCGCAGGTCCAGAATTTGGGCGGCAAAATTGAGGATGTAGAAGTGACCGATGCCGAAAAGACCGATGGGGGGTTTGCGGTTACAACGGGGGATGGAGATCAAAGAGAAGGGAAGTATCTCATTTTAGCTACCGGTACAAATACCAAATTGGCCGAGGGGCTGAGTCTGGCTAAGGAGAATAAGGGTATTGTTGCCGATGGCGATGGTCGCACTTCCGTTGAGGGGCTTTTTGCAGTGGGTTGGAATACGCGTCTCATCCGCACGCAGGCGATTATTTCCGCCGGGCAAGGCGCCGCAACCGCGCTGGAAATACTATCGCTCGAAGCTGGTGAAGATTTCCATGACTTTGATGTGGTTGAATAAGTTGGGATAAATTTCTTCGGGAGGTTCCAGGGCCTGTGCAGGCAGATGGGTATCTGGAACCTCTTTTTTTTAGATGTGAGGTTTTCTGGTGAAAATTGATGCCGCGGAAATTCGATATGTCGAGTTGCCACTGATTTCGCCATGGCGCACGGCTTATGGCGAGGATGCGACGATTCATTCGGTGATGGTTAAACTCTCGGGCGGGGGGACCTCTGCCTGGGGTGAGGCTACGCCGTTTTACGCGCCGACTTATTCACCCGAGTCGGCCCGATCTGTTTATGAAACGGCGCGGGAATTTTTCTTGCCGTATATCGTGGGGGAGCAGATAGAGACAGCGGCGGAACTGATGGGGCGGATTGCGGTGTTTAAAGGCAATCCCTTTGCCAAAGCGGCTGTGGAGACTGCGTGGTGGGCGTTGGATAGCGTGTTGAAGGGTGTACCACTCTGGCAGTTACTGGGAGCGACTGATCCGACGGTGGTGTGTGGTGCTGATTTTGGTGTGCAGGATACGATTGATGACCTTTTAGTGCTGATTCAGGAGGCGGTAGATGCGGGGTATCCTCGGATAAAGCTGAAGGTACGGCACGGATGGGATATCGAGATGCTCAAAGCCGTGCGTTCGGCTTTTCCCGATCCCGTGATTCATGTGGATTGCAATTCGGGGTATGATTTGAACGTGGATTTTGATACCCTCAAGGGATTTGATCAGTTCAATTTGGCGATGATTGAACAGCCATTGGATCATCTGGATCTGATTGAGCACGCGGAGTTGCAAAGCCAAATCGAGACGCCTGTGTGTTTGGATGAGTCGGTCAAACGCCCGCGGGATTTTGAACTCGCCCTGAAAATTGGCGCCTGTCGCGTGATCAATGTAAAACCCGGTCGCGTGGGAGGCTTGTTAAACGCTGTGAAAATTCACGATATGGCGCGCGATGCCGGCGTGGATGCGTGGGTGGGTGGAATGCTGGAGAGCGGTGTTGGTGCCGGGATTTGTGCGGCGTTGGGTACGTTGCCGGGATTTAACTATCCGGCCGATGTGTTTCCATCCCGCAAGTTTTATGTTGAGGATATTACAAATCGGTGGATTGAGCAGGATGAGAACTGCAATGTGGTACTGGATGAGACACCCGGCGTTGGGTTCGATCCAGTTCCCGAGCGTCTGGAGAAAGTGACGGTTATGAAGGCGCAAATTTTTCCTCAATCGGCTCTACGGTGACAGATACGGTGAGCGCGTGTTGCCCGCCGCCCAGGACCACGCCTTTGAGGGGGGTGACATCGGCAAAGTCACGGCCCCAGGATACGGTGACGTGCCGGTCATCGGGCATGAGAT
>JAPPIE010000083.1:0-32385 GCA_028874765.1 Gemmatimonadota bacterium | reverse complement strand
TCGGCAAAGTCACGGCCCCAGGATACGGTGACGTGCCGGTCATCGGGCATGAGATTGTTGGTCGGATCAAAGTCGATCCAGCCGTGATTGGGCAGGTAAACAGAGAACCAGGCATGGGAGGCATCTGCGCCAATCAGGTAATCTGTTCCAGGGGAGGGCAGGGTCTCGAGATAGCCGCTGATATAGCGTGCGGCCAGACCCATAGCGCGGAGGCAACCGATGGCCAGGTGGGCAAAGTCCTGGCACACGCCTTTGCGGTGTTTGAATACATCGGATAATGGTGTGGATATGGTGGTGAATCCAGGTACGTATTCAAAGTCGTTGTAGATGCGTTGGGTGAGGTCGCTAACCGCTTCTATAAAGGGACGGTCTTTAGAAAATGACGGTTCTGCATATCTTGTCAACTCGGGGGCGGTAGATACTTTGGGGGAGTCGAGTACAAATTGGCGCACTGAAAGAAGGTTGGGATCGGTTGTGGTTTTGAGGATGTGATACACAGTTTCCCAGGGCATATCGCTGGTCAATTGGGTTTGCGATACGATATGCACATCGCTTTCTGCTGTGACTGAAAGGATATTGTGGGGTTGTTCGATGGAAAAATAGGCGGTGCGATTGCCAAAAAAATCTTTTCGCTCGCGAAAAGATGCTGGCTGTGGATTGATGGTGATGTGGCTATTCATGCATGTCTGATTGAAAAAACTGCGCGGGCTCAATCGGGCTTGATTGTGAGACAGGCTCACGGTCTCTGCATATTCGTAGTGGCTCTGATGTGTGATGCGATAATTCATGTGCCAAAGTTCCGGTGTGGGAGACCGTCAATCACCCAGGTGTCTTTGCTGTGTACAAACGTATGCGTAGGAACGACAAAATTGTCGCGTTCGGGTGCGCTGCGCGTGAGGCCTCCAGGCATTACCGAGTATGTATTTTGGTGGGAGACTGCAAAGGCTGTGAGGGTGGTATAGCGAGATTCGAGATGCCCGTTGATCAGGGAAGGCGCTGTTGCAAAGCTGACTTGTTCTTGGCCTGCGTAACGGGTGGGATTTGCCCTGATGCGATCGCGCCAGACTTCGCGCTCGGCGCGGCTGAGCAAGGCGCCGAAGACGCGGGGAATAGCTGATTGCTGATCAATTGGACAGAGAACCAGACTGTCGAGATGGTCGAGTACGTAGTTCATTTCTCGCGCTTGTCCGCACCACCAGGTGGCTACCGAGGGCAGGATGAGGTCTTCGTCCAGCAAGTGTCGCGCAATGCCGGGCAAAAAAGGCATCAAGCCCGGATTTTCGAGTACGCTACTGCCCAGAGGATTGGCAATGGCAACGTGCCCATTTCGCACGGCATCGAGTAGCCCGGCAACGCCGAGTAGCGATTCTTCGTAGAGTTCCAATGGGTCGCAAAAATCGTCATTGATGCGGCGCAAAATGATATCAACGGGATGCAAGCCATCGATGGATTTGAGCCACACGCGCCCGTCGCGCACGATGAGGTTATCGCCTTGCACAAGGGTATAACCCAGATAAGCTGAGAGATATGCATGCTCAAAATAGGTGGTGTTAAAAGGTCCCGGGGTCAGTACGACGATCCGGGGGTTTTCTTTGTTGTGAGGCGCAATTTCAGACAGGCCAGATTGAAAGGTGCGAAAAAAATCGGCCAGACGCCGCACATTGCAGTCGTTGAACAAGGTGGGCATAATGCGCGACATCGCGGTTCTGTTTTCGAGCGCGTATCCCAGGCCCGAAGGTGCCTGTGTGTGGTCGTACAAAACCCACATTTGTCCATCGGGTCCTCGCGCGAGATTGGCGGCATAGATGCGCAATTGATGTTCAGCAGGCAAAAAGACATCTTTGCAGGATCTCAAAAAACCCGCGTGATTGTAGATGGGTTCAAAGGGTAAAAGGCCCTCTCGGATGAGTGTTTGGGGACCGTAGATGTCTTTGAGCACGAGGTTGAGTAATTCGGCGCGTTGGGATACTCCTCGCGCTATATGGGTCCAGTCATTTGCCTGAAGCAGGAGGGGGATGGGATCGAGTTCCCGAGGGCGATGCAAGCCATCGGGATTGTCGGGTACGTTATACGTAACGCCGTTTTCGCGCAGCAATAGTCGCGCTTCCTGGTCGCGGCGTGCCAGTTCTTTGCTGCCCATGCGTTCTATTGCTGAAAAAAAGGGATGCCAATGGGCGCGCACCCCGTCTTTTTGATCCCACATTTCGTCGTAAGAACCGGGGGCAGGGGCGTACCCTTCGGGCATAATATCGGCAATTTTAGATGGGGTTTTGGACAAGGCTGATTCCCCGTACAACAAAAAAAGAGGAAGATTTCAGACGGTCGTGGAGGAGGGCGAAGTTGCGAAGAAGGTTTCGAAAATTGCGTTGTCAAGCTGGTTGAGTCGCGTTTGAAATGCGTCGAGGTATTCGTGCAGGCCCTGCGAAATGATTTCATCGATACTGGTGTAATCCAGTTCGGCGAGCAGGCGCCCCAGTACTTGTTCGGATGTGTTTTGGAAAGAGCCTTCGGGTGTACCTGATATGGTGCGCAACGATTGATTGGCCCCGAAAAGACAGTATCGAATGGCGCGGGGAAATTCGCGATTTAAGATCAAGAAATCGACCACATTGTGGGGTTCGATAGGTCCGAATTGTTTGCGATACATTTCGAGGGCACTGGCAGATTTGAGCAATGCCGCCCACTGGATATCGTCAAAGGGCGTGCCCACATCATCAACTTCGGGTAATAAAAAAAAGTATTTGACATCGAGGATGCGCGAGGTTTTATCGGCGCGTTCTAAGTCCCGACCCAGTCGAGCAAATTGCCATGCTTCATTGTGAGACATGGTGTTGCGCTGAATGCCTGTGAACAGGTGACTGGCCATGATGATATCTGTAAAGTAGGCATGAGGAGCATCCTGTGCCTGGGGTTTGTCGATGTTTTGCACCTGCAAGTAGAATTTGTTAATCTGTTCCCACATTTCCGTTGAAATAATTTCTCGGATAGAACGCGCATTTTCGCGGGCGTTTTGCAAGCAGGAGAGAATGGAGTTGGGATTTACGGGACTAAATGTCAGGAAGTCGATGACGTTGGCTTGATTGTCCGTTGCGTAGTTTTCGTAGAACAGGTGCTGATCACCTGTGGTGAGCACAAGCGGTTCCCACTGTCCTTTGGCTTCAACGGGTAAGTCGAGCATCAAGTGGCAATTGACCTCGATAAAGCGGGCGACATTTTCGGCGCGTTCAAGATAACGGCTCATCCAGTAAATGGATTCTGCTGCGCGGCTTAACATAATATGACTCGTGCGTTAGTGCGTTTGTGAAAGGTACCTGGACGGGACAAATGGATCGTCACTATCGTATAATACCCAGGTGTCTTTGCTACCCCCGCCTTGCGAAGAGTTGACGACCAGAGATCCTTTTTTTAATGCCACGCGCGTGAGTCCTCCGGGCAAGACATAAATATCTTCGCCATTGTAGAGGACATAGGGCCGCAAATCGACATGCCTGCCTTCAAAGTGGTCATCTACCAGAATAGGGCTTCGCGAGAGTGCAATGGTGGGCTGTGCAATATAATTGCGTGGGTTTTGGGTTATGCGGTTGGCAAAGTCTTCGCGTTCGGATCGTGTGGAATTTACGCCAATGAGCATGCCGTATCCACCCGACTCATTGGCGGCTTTGACCACAAGGGTGTCCAGGTTTTCGAGTACATGCTGGCGCTGGTCGTCTTCCCAACAAACATAAGTGGGCACATTGGGCAGCAGGATGTCTTCGTTGAGATAATATTTGATGATCTGCGGCACATAAGCATATACGACCTTGTCGTCGGCAACACCTGTGCCGGGCGCATTCGCAATGGCGACCTGACCATTTTTATAGACCTCCATGAGTCCGGGTACGCCCAACATAGAATCGGGGCGAAAGACTGCTGGATCGAGAAATTCGGCATCAATGCGCCGATAAATAACGTCGATGCGTTGAAATCCGCGGGTCGTTCGCATCGCCACAGAGCCATCGGCAACGACGAGGTCTCGTCCTTCGACCAATTCGACACCCATTTGTTGGGCGAGAAAGGCATGCTCAAAATAGGCCGAGTTGTAGATGCCGGGTGTGAGTAAAACGACCGTTGGCGATGTGACATGGGAAGGAGATAGAGAACGCAATGTGTTGAGCAATTGAGCGGGATAGTCATCGACGTGTCGCACATGAGAAGCTTCAAATACTTCCGGGAATATGCGTTTGAGAACCTCGCGATTTTCAAGCACATAAGACACGCCCGAAGGACAGCGCAGGTTGTCTTCGAGGACGTAAAACTGACCGTCTTTATCGCGCACGAGGTCAATGCCGGAAATGTGACACCACACATCTTTGGGCGGCGAAAGGCCAATGCAGGGTTTCAGGAATTCTTTAGCTGTATCAATGACGTAGCGGGGAATGATGCCGTCTTTGAGGATTTTTTGATCGGCGTAGATGTCGCAGAGAAACAGATTGAGGGCCTGGATGCGCTGCACGAGGCCCTTTTCAATGTATGTCCAATCGGTATGAGAAATGATACGCGGAATGATGTCAAAGGGAAAAATTTTTTCAACGCCGGCTTCGCTGCCATACACGTTGAACGTGATGCCCATGTTCATCAAGGCCAGTTCGGCGGCTTGATGGCGTTTTTGGAGTTCGTCTTTGGAGAGTTCGCCGAGTTTTTCGAGGAGTACTCGCGCGCCGGGATGGGGACTGTTCGGAGATTCAAAGAGTTCGTCGTAAAATCCGCTGAGTTCATAAGATGAGAAGTCCATGTGTTCACCATCCAGCGAAAGAATGACTTATGTGACGTGGCGAAAAAAAATAATAAGCCGATGGAGAGCACCTGTCAATTGTTTTTTGGGTGAAAGGAGCGAGGTGTCCGCAGGTAGATGCAATTGACCACGTATTACAATTGCAGTATATTTTCTATTAAATCGTAAAATTGGGCCATTATTTTGAGGAGGTATGGTTATGGCTATTGCTACTCAAAGTTTCCAGGAACGACTCAAGGACGGGGATATGACCCTGGATGTTTCTCCAGAGGTGGATCCGAGCAATCTGGTGTATTACAAATTGTGCTCTGCTGATGATTTTGAAGAAGGCGAAGGGAAGCCGTTTACGGTGGAGGGCACCCACATCGCCGTTTTCCGCTACGAGGGGGAGTTCAATGCGGTAGATAACCGCTGTCCGCACATGGGATATCCGATGTCCGAGGGCAGTGTTCGGGACGGGGTCCTGATCTGTCACTGGCACCACTGGGAGTTCGACCTTAAGACGGGCGGCTGTTTCATAACCTCCGGTGCTGGAAACGATCTGAAGAGCTTTCCCGTGGAGGTGCGAGACGACGGGTGTCTGTACGTGGGACTTGCGCCGGGCGAAAAAGAGGCGGCCAGACGTCGGCGGATTGACCGGGGGAAATATATTCTTGAGCAAGGTCTGAAAGATCGGAGCTCGCTCCTGATTGCCAAGGCGATTACCGCGCTAAGGGCTGCGGGTGCCACGCCGCAGGAGATGATCCAGCAGGGACTTTTTTACGGAGCATATAAGTCGAATGAGGGTTGGTCATCGGGGGTGGCCATTTTAACATTGGCTGCAAATATGTGGGAAGATGTAGATGAGAAGGACCACAATCTTTTCTTGGTTCACGGGCTGACGCAGATTTCCAGACGCACATCAGGAGGTTCGCGGCGGCAGGGTTTCCCTTTGCCCAAAACATCGGACGAACCGGACCTGGCGACCCTCAAACGCTGGTTTCGGCGGCTGGTAGATCAGCGCAGCAGCAGCGCTGCACAGCGTATTCTGATGACCATGTACGACCGTGGATATTCATCTGAAGAGATTGCAGATATCGTTTTTACCACGGCGACGGACTTTTATTTTACCGGGGACGGTCACGCGCTCGATTTCGCGAATAAGATGTTCGAGGCCTTAGATTATGTAGATTGGGAAGGGGCAAATGAAATTTTGAGACCGATTGTGGTAGATTTAGTGGGCAGAGAACGACACGAGGAGACCGCCCGGTGGGAAGACAGCGTGCCGGTCTTGGAAGATATTTTCACCCGTCTGGACGAGATGTGGGAAGCGAACCAGGAGAATGAGGCACCGCTGGATATTTCTGCTTTTACGCAGACGCTGCTGGAGGAGGAGTTCGAGCCGATTGTCGCCGAGATTGAAGATAAACTGCGCGAGGGTGTGAAGCCCACCGATATCTGCCGGGCGATGACCTATGCCGGGGCCATCCGCACGGCGCGATTCCATCTCAAGAACGAGGGAGACTGGCACGATGTGGCGAATATTTACTCTTACGCCCATGCCCTCTATCGCGCTTTCCACCTGGCGCCGAGCAAAGAGCTTTTGCGCGGCATTTTTCACGGCGCTGTGTTTATGACCTATTTGCGCTGGCTCAACATGCCAGCGGCCCGTCTGCCCAGGGAAGGACAGCGGCTGGACGAGCCGTTCGCGTCTGAGGACGAGATGTTGGACCGGCTACAGGAATTTGCGGATTTCCAGAAGGTCTTCGAGGCTGAGGTGCTGGTAAGCCAGTACCTGGAGGAAGGATACGATATCACGAAGCTCAGGCATACTTTGGCCCATATTATGCTGCGCGAAGATGCAGAGCTGCACATGTTCCAGGTGCTGGAAGTGGCGTTCCGACACTACGATCTGTCGGACGATCCGGAGGAGAAGCGTATGCACCTGCTCGCGGCGACCCGGTATATTACCGCCCAGAAGGTGATGAAGGGGATTCTGTGGTCCACGGAGAACGCGGAGCGACTGCAGCGCGGGGAACTGCTAAGCGAGCGGGATGATGATAATTAGGACAGGAGCCAGGTGAAGGCAGTGGGCTGAACATGCAGTAGCAGGCAACGTCCTGCTACTGTTTTTTTGTATGCATCCCTATCTGATCGGTAGAAATTTTCCACCTTTTCTCGCCGATTCTTCGGCTGTAATACAGGCATTGGCAACGGCGAGGGTGTCGTCTGTTGAGATCGAGTTTTCTTCGCCACGCGAGAGTGCATCGATCATATTTTCAACAAATGCGTGATTGGTTGAGGGCGGGAGTTTGGGTTCGTAAGTGCCCGATTTGTTGGAGACAATGAGCACGTGATCGTCGGCATAGGCGCGCAAGTGTGCCGAGCCTTCGGTGCCCATAATAATGAATCGCGTGTCGCCAAAAGATCGCGCATCTTTAGGGGTGAGCCAATCGGCAGTGGCGGTGGCAAGTGCGCCATTGTCGAGTTGAAACGAAGCCTGGACGTGATCGAATGTGAGGCCCGTGTCGATGTGTTTTTTGAGTGTGCCGAGCGCGTGAACACCCGTGTATTCTGCGCCAGTGAGCCAGCGAATTTGATCCACGCCGTGGCCTGCCAAATCGTGGAATGTACCCACATATTTGTCAGCATCGAAGTAGAGTGCGGGGGGATTGACGCCGAGTTTGTGCGGATGTGTGGTGATGAGGCTTACGAGGTCACCCAAATCGCCGTTTTGAATCGCCTGTCTCAATGCGATAAAGGCTCCATAACTGCGAGAGGTGAAAAAGGTGGAAAGTTTGATGTTGTTTTTTGCAACAGCAGTTTTGATGCGTTGTAATTCTTCCTGCGTTCGGCAGAGCGGTTTGTCGAGTAGCATATGGACGCCAGCTGCCGCACACGTTTCGATGGCAGGCGTTTTTTCGTGATGTTCGAGACCCTCAATTACCAGGTCGGGTTTTGCTTTTTCAAGCATCTGCTCAAGTGTGGCAAAGCGGGTGATGTTGTGGTCTGCGGTATATTTCTTGCAAAGTGCGTCATCGGATTCTACAATGCCGACGATTTCACCATTTGGCGCGTTGACCGCCGAGTGAAACATACCGCTTATATGTCCGTAGTGCATGCCCATAATACCGATTTTCATCATAGTGTCCTTCCTACGCTCGCCACCTGCGTGATTCGAGCACCGTATGTGTTAAAAAGAGAAAAAAAGCCGCAGCACTAAGAAAAAATACCACATCGTGCGTATCGACAACACCGTGAATCATATCTCGGGTGTGTTCTATAAGGGAGAGAAATCTCAAAATAACAAAGAATATGTCGCTGGCAAAACGCGCTGCCCAGTCGATAATCCACAATAGAATTAAAAAGAAAAAAGACAACACAGCTGCGATAATCTGATTCTCGGTCAAAGACGACGCCAAAATGCCCACGCTGATAAATGTGGCACCAATCAGCACCACAGCCAGCGCACCGGAAAAAATGGGCCCCCAGTCCAATTGCGCGTGCATAGACAACACGCCAATATAGCCGAAGGCCATTGCTTCAATTAGCAAATACAATACATAACAAGCGAGAAATTTTCCTATCAAAATTTGTGCTGAAGTAATCGGCGAGGTCATCAATAACTCATACGTGCCCCCGCGTTTTTCCTCGGCGTAGAGACGCATCGTGAGCATTGGAATCACGATCATCCAGATAAAAGTCTGAAATTCAAAAAATGGCGTGACGACTTCTGTATTGACGTTTAGCAGAATTTTTTCCTCGCGTTCTGCCAATTTCAGATATACGGCCATATCGTGAAATTCGAGCAACTGGTTGCGAAAAACAAAGCCGCTAAATAGCAAAAACACGCCAGCCATCACGTATGCAATTGGCGAGCCAAAATACGACCGCATCTCTTTGTCAAAAATCGCCATTATATTGCCCATTACACCTCCTCCTCGTGTATGGTCAGCGCGTGAAAAATTTCTTCCAAAGACATGGCCTCACGCTTCATTTCCACCAGTCCCATGCCCAATTCGACAATGCGAGCCGATACTGCGGCACTCAAATCCGCTTTAGCTGGCCAATGGACATGCAGCCCATTGTTCACGTGCGTCACGTCGCTAACCCCTTCAATAGTGGCAATGGCTTTGGCTGCAATATCCACATCGCCCGATATCCGAACAAAAAATCGCGTTGTATCGCGCGTATGAGCCGTGAGATTTTCAGGGGTATCAACAGCGACAATTTTCCCTTCGTGAATAATGATTACGCGATTGCAGGTCATTTCAACTTCGGGCAAAATATGCGTGCTCAAAATTACCGTACGCTTCTGGGCAAGTTCGCGGATCAATTGTCGCACCTCGATGATCTGATTGGGATCGAGGCCCGAAGTCGGCTCGTCCATGATGATTACTTCAGGGTCGTGCAATATCGCCTGTGCAAGCCCTACCCGCTGTCGATATCCTTTGGATAAATGACCGATGAGTTGCTCGGTGCGATCCACAAGCCCGCATTGGGCAATGACTTCATCAATTCGCCGTCTGGATTCTTTTGTCGCAACGCCCTTGATTTTAGCGATAAACTCCAGATATGTACGCACGCGCATATCGCGGTATAGGGGAGGCAATTCGGGCAAATACCCAATGCGTTTTTTGACTTCCAATGGATTGTCAAAAATGTCGTAGCCGGCAATGCGCGCTGTGCCTTCTGTGGCGGGTAAAAAACAGGTGAGTACGCGCATGGCCGTGGTTTTGCCCGCGCCATTTGGCCCCAAAAAACCGACAATTTCGCCTTTACCTACCTGAAACGAAATGTCGTCAACAGCCGTAAATGCGCCGTATCGCTTTGTCAGGCGTTCAACTTCTATCACGTCTTGCTCCTTATCCTTTAATTTTTTTTGCCCGCATTCTGAAAAATTGCATCAACGGTTCGTGATACGCTCCCTGAGTCGAAATATTCACGGCGTCTAAGCCCATGCGTCGAAATAACGCTTCACGGTCATCGCGCTCTTTTTTTGTCAGCTTTTGGAATGCCTCGCGCACTGCTGCATCGCCAAAATCGACCATTATACCTTCGCCCGTCTCAGCATCTTCCAACTCCACAATGCCAATTGCAGGCAGATCGTACTCCCGCGGATCTTCCAGTGCTATCGCTACCAGATCATGACGCCGATTGGCAACGCGCAATGCTTTCTCATAGTCAGAAGCGAAAAAATCCGATACCAGAAACACGACACTGCGCCGATAGGTCACGCGATTTAAATATTCCAATGCCGTATCGATATTTGTACTGCGTCCTGAGGGCTGGAAATACAACAACTCTCGAATTACGCGCAGCACATGCTTTTTGCCCTTTTTGGGGGGAATAAATAATTCGACTTCGTCGGTAAAAATGATCAGTCCCACACGATCATTATTCTGAATTGCGGAAAAGGCGAGCAAAGCACAAATCTCAGCACCTATCTCGCCTTTCATTTGCGCCACCGTTCCAAAGTCACCCGAGGCACTCGCATCCACCATCAATATTACGGTGAGTTCTCGCTCCTCATCGAACACTTTGACAAAGGGATCTCCCATACGCGCTGTCACATTCCAGTCAATTGTGCGAACATCATCACCGGGCTGATATTCTCGCACTTCCGCAAACGCCATGCCCTTGCCTTTAAATACCGAATGGTATTCGCCGGCAAATATTGTATTTACCAGATTGCGCGTGCGCAACTCAATGCGTTTCACTTTTTTTAAAATTTCAGTTGGAATCATGGGAAAAATTATCACGGCACTTCAACGTGATCGAATATTTGGCGTGCGATTTCTTCGGAGTTAATTTCCTCGGCTTCTGCCTCGTAAGTTACCAATACGCGGTGGCGCAATACGTCCAGGCCAATGGCTTTCACATCTTCGGGAGTAACATAGCCGCGGTGGCGCAAAAACGCATGCGCTTTGGCAGCACGGGTCAGGGCGATAGACGCGCGTGGCGATCCACCAAATTCGATCAGAGCGCGCAAATCACCCAAACCGTAAGCTTCTGGATCGCGGGTTGCCAACACGAGATCGACGATATAATCTTTGATTTTATCATCCACGTAAATCTCGTCGGCTACGCTTCGCGCGCGAATGAGATCGTCAGTTGTTATGACGGTCTCAATTTGAGGGGGTGCATCGCGGCTCATGCGATCGACAATGGCGCGTTCTTCCTGTTTATTGGGATATGTTACCCGTACTTTTAGCATAAAGCGATCGACCTGGGCCTCGGGTAGTGGATAGGTCCCTTCTTGTTCGATGGGATTTTGCGTGGCCAGCACCAAAAAGGGATCGGGCATGGCAAATGTTTCGTTTCCAATGGTAACTTGACGCTCTTGCATAGCTTCGAGCATGGCACTTTGCACTTTTGACGGTGCGCGATTGACTTCATCGGCGAGTACGAGTTGGGCAAAAATAGGCCCTTTTTGAGCCATAAATTCGCCCGTCTCCCGGTGATAGACCATTGTGCCAATCAGGTCTGCGGGCAATAAATCGGGCGTAAACTGAATGCGTTTAAAAGATGCCTGAATCGCCTGAGCCAATGAATTGACGGCTAAAGTTTTAGCAAGACCGGGCACGCCTTCGAGCAGGACATGGCCGTTGCACAATAAGCCGATTAGCAATCGCTCAATCATGTCCTGCTGTCCGACAATGACCTTGCCGATCTCGGACAATAATCGATCGACAAACGCGCTTTCGCGCCCAACCCGTTCATTGATTAATTGAATATCTTGTCCAACTGTCATTGCATCACTCTCTACTATTGAATTAGGAATTAGGAATTAAAAATTAAAAATTAGGAAGCGATGTACCTGTTTGCCTCCTGCTTGTGCGTGTCCCGCCCTCACTCCTCAATGGCATTTATTGGTTTGGTACGCAACCACTGATCGGGCACTTTGCCCAAATTTTCGATTGAAAATTTGGCATCATCCACTAACTCAGAGTTTGGATAGGTATCAATCACCTGTTGATAGGCTACCCGCGCTTGTTCGTAATCGCCGAGTTGATCGTGGATATAGCCAATCATAAACTGTGCCTGTACACAATATCGGCTCTGTGGAAATCGCGCGATCAGGGTTTCGTATCGCGCAATGGCTTCTTTGTGCTTTTGTTGATTCATCAATACCCTTGCCAGGGCCTGTAGTGCCACCTCTGCACGAGGGTCGTCGGGAAAAAGCGTCAAAAATTCCGCCAATTTGACTTCAGCCACGGGATACGACGCCATATCGTGTGTGGCCTGTTCGCCCTCTCGAAAGAGTAAATCCGCAGATTGTTCTTGTGCCCCACAGGCGACAAATAGTGGCAAAAAGAATAAGAATCGAAATCTGTGCATCTTTGCCGACCTCCTTTGCTTATTTATACTTTTTCAAAACGTTTTTGCCCAATTCGAGTTCCGTTTTTTCTTTTTAGACAGTGCGATCAGATTGGACGGTGTATATTAAAAAAACGTCCTATTTTCGTCAAGATTTCTGTGCGCTTGAGAAGCAAAGACAGGATACCTACCAGTATTAATCCACCATATTCTACCCATTGGACCCATGCGGCTTCTTCCCATATACCACGGGCCTGGTATTGGATCAATATGTGATAGGATAAGACCACCAAGAGTGAGAAAGCGATCCAGGGCGGATGCCGAAAGAAAACGAGAAATGGAATTAACCACAAGACATACCACGGATGGAGCGTGGGGGTGAGTAGAACAAAGGCCGCCGCAGTCAAATATGCGCAGCGCAACAGGGGAATCCGCTTCCAGACCAGAAACAGAACAACACTTAAAAAGACCAGGCCAATAATGCCACGCGCTATCTGTCCATTGCCGCAAAGCTGAATGAGTATATCAAATACCGCGCTGTTAAATGACCAGTGTTGTGCATAAGTACCCAGGCTACCCAAAACAGGCACGCCGGTCCACGCATAGGGCAAATATCCCAGAAGTATGACACAGGGTACCATGAGCAGAGCGGGCCAATTGGTTGGCAGCCACCCTTTCCAACGCACGAGATTCGGAAAAAAAACAAGGGGGAAGAATTTCACCAGAACAGCCCCACCCAGCGCACTTAGCGCGATGCGGTCTCGCCCTTTTAAGAATAGATACAATGCAGCCAATAAAGCGACAATGCCCAGCGATTCGAGATGTCCATTGCCAGCAATTTCCACTACGACCAGCGGATGCCAGAAGTAAATCAAAACCCATTGTGTCCGCTGCCCAAAATGCCTGAGCAAACAGACTATAAGCCATCCCGCAATCAGGTCGGCACCTGCGAGTAGCACCTTGATACCCAGTATGCCACCCGAAATGCCATATCCCACCCAGAATGCTATTTGAGCGATGGGCGGATAAATGGTCGGCAATTCGGGGTGGTTAATTTTAGGAAAAATGAGCGCGTCTCGTACATGCGCCAGTTCTTGTGCTGCAGGTGCAAACCGGTAGGGGTTGATACCCGCCCACTGTACGCGTCCATCCCATACATAGCGATAAATATCATCGGACAGCGCTGGGAAGGAAAACAAAAGGCTAAGCCGGAACACAGCGGCAGCGATCACAATAGCCGTCAATGGCATATATTCACAATGCCAGACTGCAATGAGATAGGCCACAGATGCAATGCCAAAAAGTACAAAAAAAACCGGCAGGCCCAATGCCGGCATCGCAGCAAAACTGCTCGTCATGACCAACCCCATCAAAAGGGGCACGATCCACCGCTGCATAAGTATCTCTCGACGAATAGACGAATAGACGAATGGACGAATGGAAATACATACTGATTTTGGGAGGATGGGCGGGGTCCGTTGATCCGTCTATTCGTTACCGCTGGTCTTGTCCAATGTGCCACCGGTGTGTGTTGATTTGCAAAACGATTTTGCCCTGTTTAAATACTCGAACCGTTCCGGTTGACTCAGAAATAGCCAGGGCGATGGCCCGGGTGGTTTTGGTAATCGCCGCCGCCGCCACATGCCGTGCGCCCAACCCCTTGGGCAAGGTGAGACCGCGTGCACTCGCTGAAATATAGCGCCCTCCAGATAGGATAACCCCATCTTCCCGAATGATAAATGCACCATCCATTAGCGATACTTCTTTGACACCTTCGTGAACATCGGGATTGCAGATATTTTTTTCTTTATCGGAATATCCACGAAAAGGATCAAATGTCATGGACCGCGAATGGTGCAAAACCCGCTTGGAATCGCCTATGACAAATAAGGTGCCAACCGGTTCGCCTTCGCGACCTTCCTTACCAATATCGATGGAAAGATCGAGCGTGGTTTTGACAACTTTGAGTGGTAGATCGCCTGCTATGGCTGAGATTTTTGCCGAATCGTATATATCAAACCCAATACTGGTATCCATCATCGTTATCGCATCCACACCCCGAGAAGCCAGCATATGACTCAGGCATACCAGTCGCGTATCTCGGCGAATATACCCATTCTCCATGCCTCTGATAACGCATTGTCGCAACTGTTCGAAGTGCGTGTCATTGCCCAGGCGATAATCATAAGTCAAACGCTGTACACCCTTCTCTTCAACACCTTTCAAAAAGTGTTTTTCCCGCGTAACAATCAGGACCTGGCAGGTGGTGTTTAACTTGAGTACATCAGTGTGGCTCACGTCGGAATCGGCCACGAGCAGGATCATATCGGCGCAGGTTTCCCGAGCCAAATTTTTGGCGGTACTCAGCAAGGACTGCGTGTGGTTTTTGTGGGAGTTAGCCATAAAACGCTTTTGTGAGAAGGTCATTCTGGCCTTGTGAACATGTCCAAAACAACTATTTACTACCGCCGGGATGAGAAGCGTCGCCGCCGCCCATAAGTTACATTCTCTCGTTCCTGGGATATGTTATGTGATGTTATGCCCCCTCCCCGTTCTAAATCCAAAAATTCCCCAGGAATATGTTTGGTCAATACGGTTGGGCCACAATCGTATAAATGCACGCCACTCTGATGGGCGCGTGTCGCAGCAATGCGTATGACAGCCCCTCGGCGTCCGGGTCTGGCGCTTAACCTCGCGGCGACATCGGCATCAAACGACAAATGTACATAATCGCGATCATCTGGTGCCAAGCCTTCGGATAATAATCGCTCAGCATCGGCAGAATCTACTCCTTTATACAGAAATTCGGGGGGTTCTGACGGGTCGAGACCCAGATCAATGGAAAAACTGTGTCCATAACGCGCTCGAATGCGGTTTTCCACAATCTCGAAACGTTGCTTTTCTCCATCATAAACCACTTTTTCAATATCTTCAAGAGTAAATGTCGAATTTCGGTCTTGAAATGCACTTAAAACCGCATCGAGGTCGGCAAAACCATAGCGATCGACTTGTAGTCCAAACTCATCGGGCCTGTGTCGCAACATCAATGACAACAATTTGGAAATGTGTACAATTCTCGGTGCCATGCGCTTTCTCCGTAATAATAATCTCTATGAAAACACCACATCTTGCGCGGCATCCACATCCTGAACGCCAATCAACGACAGGCCATCGGGAATGCGCGCGCCACTCAAATTTGCTTTGGCGGCAATACACCGCGTGAAGCCCAGTTTGCGCGCTTCGGTCATTCTGCGTTCAATTTGACCAACCGCACGCACTTCTCCACCCAACCCAACTTCGCCAATTACAACCGTATCGCGGTACATCTGTCTGCTGCGAAAGCTCGACGCCATAGCCATAGCTACACCCAGATCGACAGCGGGTTCGTCGATACGCAAGCCCCCTGCGACATTTAAGAAAATATCTTCAGTTCCCAATTGCAGGCCCGACCGTTTTTCGAGCACGGCAATTAAAATCGCCATTCGCCGGGCATCAAATCCCGTGGCCACGCGCTGCGGGTATCCGAAATTGCTGCGGCTGACCAGTGCTTGCACTTCGACCAAAATGGGACGTGTACCTTCAATTGTGCAAACAATGGCTGTGCCTTCGCGCTCGGCCTCGCGCTCGGGCAAGAATACCTGTGAGGGATTATCCACTTCGACCATTCCCCGATCACACATTTCAAAAATGCCAATTTCATTTGTCGATCCAAACCGGTTCTTGGCCGCCCGCAAAATGCGAAACGCACCGTGTTGTTCGCCCTCCAGATAAAGTACGGTATCGACGATGTGCTCGAGCACGCGCGGCCCTGCAACGGTGCCTTCTTTGGTGACATGTCCGATTAAAAAAATCGATGTGCCCGTGCGTTTGCCCAGTGCGACCAGTCTTGCAGAAGATTCTCTGACCTGTGCCACACTTCCCGGCGCGCTTTGTAGATCTGGGCTAAAAATGGTCTGCACCGAATCGACGACAACTGCGATGGGCTGCATTTCTTCGATGTAGCCGCAAATCAGATCGAGATTGGATTCAGAAATCAAGTACAATTCATCGGATAACGCGCCGATTCTTTGGGCGCGCATCCGCGTTTGGCGAGGGGATTCTTCTGCGGATACGTACAGTGCCTTCATACCCGAAAATGCGAGTTGTGCGACCCCTTGCAACAGCAATGTGGATTTGCCAATGCCGGGATCGCCGCCAACAAGCGCAGCCATGCCGGGCACTATGCCGCCACCCAATGTGCGGTCAAATTCGCCGATGGCCGTTTCAATGCGGTCTTCTCTGCCCCCCACCACTTCCGTAATCGGTTGCGGCGGATTTGCTTTGACCCATTCGTCCGCGCGTCTGTTTTGTTTTTCCTCGGGCGATGCCTGTTCTTCGACACAGGTGTTCCATTCGCCACAGGATACGCACCGACCAAACCACCGTCCCGAATCAGCACCGCATTGCTGACATACATACCGCACGCGCACTTTGCCCATGGGCTATATTCCTCAGGGAAAATCGCGATAGATTTCGGGCTCTTCAAAGCGGAGGAACTCTGCCTGAAAGACTAAAAAAACGCTGCCAATCGGCCCGCTGCGCTGCTTGCCCAAAATGATCTCGGCTCTACCTTCTTGCGTATTGCCCTCTTCATCTACAATGCCATATACTTCGGGGCGAAAGAGAAACATCACCACATCCGCGTCCTGTTCCAGCGAACCACTCTCACGCAAATCAGCCAATTGTGGTCGTTTATCCGTGCGACTTTCCACAGCCCGCGATAATTGCGCGCAGGCAACGATCGGAATATCGAGTTCTTTGGCGAGAGCTTTCAAAGACCGCGAAATATAGGCGATTTCTTGTTCGCGGCTGCCAAAATTTTCAGATGCGGTCATCAGTTGTAGATAATCGACAATGATTAACTCAATATTGTATTCGGATTTTGCGCGTCGCGCTTTGGCACGCAGTTCCATGACGGAAATAGCAGGTGTGTCATCGATGTATATGGGGGCTTCAATGAGCTTTCCCGTCCACTCGGATAATCGTTGCCATTCCTCTTCTGATAGCCTGCCCGTTCGCAAACGGTGCGAACTCACGCGCGCTTCTGCACACAAAAGTCGCTGTGCGAGTTGCTCTGTTGACATTTCCAGAGAAAAATACAGCACGGGTGTACTGCCCTTCACGGCGGCATTGCGCGCCATGCACAATGTGAGTGCTGTTTTGCCCATCGATGGACGCGATGCGAGGATGATCATGTCCGAAGACTGCAAGCCTGCTGTGATTTCATCCAGGTCCGTATATCCCGTGGTCACGCCAGTCAGCGCGCCGGGCTGTTCGTGCGCGCGCTCAATCGCTACATAAGCCTCTTCAATTGCGGATGCAAGGGACATGACGCCTTTGCCCAATTCACCTTCGGCAATTTGAAAGACCCGTTGTTCGGCACGGTCGATGAGTTCGCGCACATCCTCGGTTTCTTCATAGCTTTCGGTAAGCGTTTGGGTCGCTGCGGATATCAACCGCCGCCTCTGCGCCTTCTCCAGAACGATCTGCGCGTGGTATTCGGCATTGGCCGCCGTCGCCATTTCACTGGCCAGTTCGGCAATTAAAACCGCACCGCCGATATCTTCGAGTTGTCCTCGCCGCAAGAGTTCTGCAGTGAGTGTGACCTGATCGACGGGCTCGCCGCGCTCAGATAATTTTTGAATTGCCGCATAGATTTTTCGATGCGGTGTATGATAAAAAGCCGTTTCATCCCCCAGTACTTCTACCACGCGATTGATTGCCATATTGTCAATCAACATGGCGCCCAATACAGCGCGTTCGACTTCGAGTGCCTGGGGTAGCGCGCGTTCAGCCGTGTTCAATGTCGAATTTTGGGAGGCCATCAGATTTTAGTTCCATCGTAAAGTTTGCGAACGAGTTTCAAGTCTTCCCAGGCAGGGCGCTTCCAGTGTGCATTTCGCAACAGGGCAGCAGGGTGATATGTGGGGACTAATTTCGCGCCCTGGTATTCAAAAATTTTTCCCCTCAAACGCCCCATCGACTCGGTGGTTTGCAACAGGGTTTGCGCGGCAAAACGTCCCAAAGTACAGATTACAACCGGCGCAATCAAATCAATTTGTTGTAGTAGATAAGGCTGACATTCGGCAATTTCATCGGGTTTGGGATCCCGGTTATTGGGGGGTCTGCATTTGATAATGTTGGCGATATAGACGTCTTCGCGCGTCAAACCCATGGCTTCGATCATGCGCGTCAACAGTTCTCCAGCAGCCCCTACAAAAGGCAACCCCCGCCGGTCTTCTTCCGCACCGGGTGCTTCACCGACAAACATGAGGTCTGCATTAGTTTTTCCGCTTCCAAACACGACTGAGGTGCGCGTTTGCGCCAGTCCACATTTTTGACAGTTGGAAACCTCTTGACCCAAAATAGTCAGGGAATCAGCGTCTGATTTCCGGTCATCCATCCGCGCCACCGAGACGGGGGCATAAGCGATTTCTCGCGATAGAAAATCGCGTGCAAGCGCGAGGGTTTCCAACAGGTCGGGGGAATCATTCATGCGCGTTCTCCCAACGCGACACCAGCCAATCCAAAATGCGATCTGCCACATCGCGTTTGGACATCAAGGGCAATGCGACAGGTTCTCGATGGGGTTCTATAAAAGTCACGACATTGGTATCGACGCCAAATCCCGCACCTTCCACATTCAATTCGTTTAACACAATCAGGTCAAGGTTTTTCTCGTGGAGTTTTTTGTGGGCATTCTCCAGCGCGTGATCGGTTTCCATCGCAAAACCGATTACGACTCGCTCACCCTTGTTTTGTCCCAGGGGAATTAAAAAATCTTCGTTGGGCAGAAGGTGAAGCGAAAGACCACCATCGCGTTTTTTTATTTTTGATTCGGACACATGTTCGGGGCGAAAATCGAGTACGGCTGCGGTCATAATTAGTGCGTCGGCATGCTGATATGCGCGGACGGTCGCTGCTTTCAAATCGGCAACTGTGCGGATAGATTCGACCTGTACACCGGCGGGGGCGGTGAGTTCCGTCGGTCCACTGATCAACGCGACATCAGCCCCTCGGCGGTGCGCTTTTTCGGCAATAGCATAGCCCATTTTACCCGTTGAGCGATTGGTAATAAAACGCACGGGATCAATGGGTTGCTCTGTCCTGCCCGCTGTCACTACAATGCGTTTCCCGGCAAGTGATTGTGTCGCGCCTATCATACTACTGGCTTCATCCACAATCTCATGGGGTTCGGCCATGCGTCCCATTCCCTCGGCACCGGAGGCGAGCAATCCCGTCCCCGGCCCAACCATCCGATAGCCGTCTTTTTTTAAGAACTCGATATTTTGTCTTACAGCACCGCGTTCCCACATTTGGGTTTCCATTGCCGGGGCGAGTAAAACAGGTGCTTCTGCCGCCAACAACGCACAGGTCAACAGGTCGTCGGCCAACCCCTGGGCCAATTTGCCCATGCAATTTGCAGTTGCTGGCGCGACAATGATTAGATCGGCCCACTTGCCCAAATGCACATGGATAACATCGGGGTCGCCATCCGACGGAAACAAATCCGTATAGACGCGATGGTGTGAGAGTGCTTCAAAAGTGAGGGGCTGCACAAATTTTTGTGCAGCGGGCGTCATGACCACCCGAACCTCTGCGCCTGCATTCTGAAGAAGGCGCAATAAGAATACACTTTTATAGGCGGCAATGCCACCGCTAACGCCCAGAAGAATCCTCTTTCCCGTCAGCATAGGTCACCTGAATTTTCTTTTCTACAATTCGGTCCAGTGCAATGGTTGTTATTTTTTCTTCACCTTCGGGCACACCCGCAACCAGCCGGGCTTTATTCAACCTTCGCGCTTCTTTTGATGCCAGCAATACAGCTTGATAGGAATTCATATCTTCTTCAACTGTTAATTCCTCAGTGAAAAATACGTTTGACATAATGCACTCCTTATTAGAAATGGGATTCTCGTACCTCAATAACGGGACGGGAATAGGTAGGGAGCCTGGCTAGATTTTTAGTGATTCAATTCACGCAAACACATCCGATGTGTGCGCCGTCTCTCTGCGTGAATAATTGCGAGTAAATCGGCGATGGCTTGTTCCAATTTGTCATTTACAACAACGTAATCGCTGTTTTTGGCCTGGACAAGTTCAGAAACTGCATTTTCCATACGCAAGCGAAAGGCCGATGTGCTTTCAGACTGTCGCGCATTGAGTCGCTCTGCAAGCACATCGAGGGATGGCGGCACGACAAATACGGTCACACAGCGATCTCCCAAGACCTTTTTCCACGCGGCTACGCCTTGCACATCCACGTCCATTAACATCACCTGTCCGCCGCTCATGGCTTTTACAACCGCGTCGAATGTTGCACCGTAAAGATGTCCGTGTACTTCGGCAGACTCGACAAAATCACCTCGTTTTTGCATGGCTTCAAATTGTGCAACTGTCACAAAATGACGGGCAACACCTTCTACTTCGTCATCGCGTGGTGGTCGCGTCGTTGTCGTCACGCACCGCCGCACGCGGGAATCTGCACGCAAAACTCCCTGGCATATCGTCGTTTTTCCCACTCCCGATGGCCCGGCGACGACCACGGCAAATGCGTCGGGACTATCGCTCAACTTTTGCCGAATTCTTTTAACATCCGTTTTTTCTGATTTAATCATCCGCGACTTTTACTCGATGTTTTGAATCTGTTCTTTGAGTTTTTCAATTTCTTCTTTGATATCTACGACCACATGGGCTATCGTCGCGTCACCTGCTTTGGATCCCATGGTATTGGCTTCTCTGAGCATTTCTTGTAACAAAAAATTGAGACGCCGGCCAACTGCTTCTTTGCGGTCGAGCATATCGAGAAACTGTGCGTTATGACTGTGAAAACGCACGCATTCTTCTGTTATGTCGCTGCGGTCGGCCAGGAGAGCAATTTCCATCAACAGCCTGCTCTCATCAATTTGTTCGGGCGTTAATAATTGCGCCAATTTTTCCTCTAATCGCGTCCGAACAGTTTCTACTCGCTCGGGTGCGAGTTCTTCGACGCGCTGGAGAAATTTATTGAGCACTAAAATGCGCGTATGGAGATCACGGGCGAGTTTTTCACCTTCTGCCAGACACATGGCCCGACAGGCGTCAATAGCCTGACTGAGTGCTACAGATACCACCTTCCAGAGGGCTTCAGAATCGAGTTCGGGAATTTCAAATGCGAATATTTGAGGTAACTGGGCAATTTGCATCAGATCGATATCGCCCGATATGTCCGCGCGAATTTCTTCGATCCCTTTGAGATACGCGGATAGAATTTCGGGTTTGAGTACAGGAAGACCCTGCTCCGATGCAGTACCCTGTAAAGTTATACTCACATCGAGTCGCCCTCTTGTAAAGACCGATAAAACCCGTTCTTTGATGCGAGATTCAAGCTCAGACAAAGAACGGGGCATGCGTACTATCACATCGCCATAGCGCCCATTGACCGACCGCATTTCAACAATAACGCGGCCCACATCCCCTTCTGCAATACCCTTTCCAAAACCGGTCATGCTGGCGATCATACCCACTCCCACCTGCTGGCAAATGCAATAAAAATGTCTGAAATAATAGCTAAAAAAGATAGTCAATTTACATATTATTGTCAATCAAACCGGATAGAACTACAGATTTGTGGTTATCAATCGCATTTCTTCGCAGCTCGCAATGGGGTGGTTTGGTGTTGCGTTTCTACACTTTGATTGACCTCAACGTGGTAAGAAGGTATATTCTCATGCTTTATGGCGTTTATTGAACTGTTATACTGAAGTTGTGCTGCGCGTGTGCAGTCGTGCTCGAAGCGATGTACAACTGCGACGCTTTATCAGCAGTTCATTACTCGTCTTCATATACAACTTCTCAAACTTGTAGCAACGCAAAAATATGAATCTTCATAATATTCGAAATTTTTCCATCATTGCGCATATTGATCACGGAAAATCGACCCTGGCTGACCGGTTGCTCGAAGAGACGCAAACTCTGAGCAAATATCAAATGCAAGATCAGGTGCTCGATAGCATGGATCTCGAACGCGAGCGGGGTATTACCATCAAATCGCACGCCATTCGCATGGATTATACAGCGCCAGATGGTCAGATTTATGAACTCAATCTCATCGATACGCCGGGTCATGTCGATTTCTCTTATGAGGTCTCGCGCAGTCTCACCGCGTGTGAAGGTGCGCTGCTCCTCGTTGACGCGGCACAGGGAGTGGAAGCCCAAACCGTTAGCAATGTTCTCCTTGCTATGGAGCACGACTTGTTCATCATTCCCGTGATCAACAAGATTGACCTGCCCGGTGCCGAAGTAGATCGCGTGGTCATGCAACTCCATGACTTGCTCGGTGTAGAAGAAGAGGAAATTGTCAAAATCAGTGCTAAAGAGGGCATTGGGATCGATAAACTCCTGGCCGCTATTATCGATGAGATACCACCTCCGGAAGGGAATCCGGATGCTCCGCTTAAGGCTCTCATCTTCGATTCTATTTTCGACCAATATCGCGGTGTCGTGGCTTATGTGCGCGTTTTTGATGGCGTGTTAAAAAAAAATATGCCCATCCGTCTCTTTTCGACCCACCAAAATTACGACGCCGAAGAAATCGGTACCCTCAAACTCAAGCGTATCAAACAGCAAAGCCTCAGCGCAGGCGAAGTCGGGTATCTTATCGCGGGGATAAAGGACCTTGAAGACGCTCGGGTCGGCGACACTGTCACCGGCTCTGCGAATCCCGCTCCTGACCCCTTGCCCGGCTATCAGGAAGTCAAACCCATGGTCTTTGCCGGGCTTTATCCCATATCATCAGATGACTTTGAAAACCTTCGCTCTGCACTCGAAAAACTGCACCTCAACGATGCGTCATTGTCCTACGAACCCGAAACTTCGACAGCACTCGGTTTCGGGTTTCGATGTGGCTTTCTCGGCCTGCTCCACATGGAAATTGTCCAGGAGCGACTGGACCGCGAATTTGACATAGACATCATCACTACTGTGCCGAATGTCGAATATCGCGTGCGCCTGACCAGTGGAGAGCAGGTCAATGTGCAAAATCCCGCTGAGATGCCCCCAGCGGGAAATATAGAAGATATTGCCGAGCCGATACTCGATGCCCAAATTCTGGTGCCCTCTGAATATGTGGGCAATATTATGCGTATTGCACAAGATCGTCGGGGCCATTATCGGACGACCGAATACATTGATCCCACCCGTGCTCTCTTGCGCTATGATCTGCCGTTATCCGAAATTGTGCTCGATTTCTACGACCGCCTCAAATCGGTCTCGCGCGGTTATGCATCGTTTGACTACGAATACAAAAAACACCAGGCAGCAGATCTGGTCAAACTCGATCTGCTCATCAACGGCGAACCCTTAGACGCACTCTCTGCAATTGTTCACCGCGATAAAGCCTATGAATGGGGGCGCGCATTGAGTCAAAAACTCAAAGCACTGATCCCGCGCCAGCTCTTTGAAGTCGTTATTCAAGCGGCAATCGGTGCCAAAGTGATTTCGCGCGAAACCGTGCGGCCCTTCCGCAAAAACGTCACTGCCAAATGTTATGGCGGCGATATTACCCGCAAGCGCAAACTCCTCGAGCGCCAAAAAGAGGGTAAAAAGCGCATGAAACAAGTCGGTGCAGTAGAAATCCCTCAAGAGGCGTTTCTCGCTGTTTTGCAGATGGAAGTGTGAGGAAAATGCCCCCAAAAAGATCCGTGACTATTGAATATATCAAGGCCATCTTACTCGCGTTTGTACTCGCGCTTTTTATTCGCATATTTGTCGTGCAGGCATTTCGCATTCCTTCAGGGTCGATGGAAAACACTTTGCTGATCGGAGATTTTCTGCTGGCGAATAAATTTATTTACGGTGCTCGCATACCCTTTACCGACATTCGCCTGCCCGCGTGGCGTTCGCCAGATCCCGGAGATATTGTTATTTTTCAGTATCCCAGAGATCTATCCCGCGACTTTATCAAACGCATTGTAGCAGGACCCGGACAGAAAGTTGAAATAAAAGATAAAATCCTTTATGTTGACGACAAGCGCGCGATTGATCCATCCAGAGCCAAATATATCGATTCTGTTATTCTCAAACGGAGGTCGGTGGCCAATACGCGGGATAACTACGGGCCTAAGATCGTGCCCGAAGACTGTTATTTCGTGATGGGCGACAACCGCGACAGCAGTGAAGACAGTCGATACTGGGGTTTTCTCAAGCGCGATCTCATTCGGGGAAAAGCATTTGTTCTCTACTGGTCCTGGGCACCTGATGATCGCGTCCCCGCATATAGCAACGTGACGTCTCTATTCGGTATCGCGCTTTATAATCTGTTCCACTTTCCCGAGCGCGTGCGCTGGCGGCGCATTGGTATGCTCGTGGAGTGAAGATTTCATGCACCTCGGCCTTTACATCCATATCCCATTTTGTCACTCGCGCTGTCCGTATTGCGATTTTGCATTTGTCGTGGGAAAAAATCATATGGCGAAACGCTATACGGATGCGGTGATTGTTGAAATGCAAACCCGCATGCAGTCTTTTGAAACGGTCCCGGTGTTCGATACGCTGTACTTTGGGGGAGGCACGCCTTCGGCAATACCACCTGGACAATTGGATCGGATTCTGACAAGTGTGAAAAACGCGGTCGCTCCCGATGCAGAGATTGCGGCGGAGGCCAATCCAAATGACTGCGAACACTTTGAAAAATTATATGAATATGGTGTAAACCGCTTGAGTCTGGGCGTGCAGGCATTTACAGATCGCGCACTCAAAGCACTGGGGAGATTTCACACGGCGTCAGATGCGATCGAGGCGTTTCAAACCGCCCGTGATGTGGGGTTTAAGAACATAAGTATTGACCTCATGTACGGCGCGCCGGAACAGACGCTTGAAGAATGGGCAACGAGTATTCAGAGAGCCATAGATCTGGGGCCTGAACATATCTCGGTGTATGGACTCACGATTGAGCCTCAGACTAATTTTGCGCGCCGCTTTCAGAAGGGGAAATTGGATGTGCCGCCTGAAACCGACCAGGCCGAGATGTATATGTATGCTATTGACCACCTCGAGGCTGCCGGGTACATACATTACGAAATTTCCAATTTTGCCCAACCGAGATTTGCGTCGCGTCACAATCTCAACTACTGGCATGATCGCCCCTATCTGGGCGTTGGTTTATCCGCACATTCATATCTCGATAATCGGCGATTCTGGAATGTGCGCGATCTCACAACTTATATGCAGCATATTGAAGACACCGGATTTGCGGTGGAAAGAGAAGAACAGCTTACACCGACGCAACATCTGCTGGAGCGCATTATGCTGGGTTTGCGCCAACGCCGAGGGCTTCGCGCAGATTTTTTGCGTCATCCGAAAATCCACAAACAGTATATCGCGATGGTAAATCAGCATTTGCTGGAACAAATTGATAACCGCATCCGCCTGACGCGACGGGGTCTCCTGCTCGCCGATCTGGTATGCACCGAACTCGTTCGAGAACTATAGATGGAATTTCGCATCCGCCTGCCCGGTTCCACCGCCAATCTCGGTCCCGGTTATGATGCACTGGGTATGGCACTGTCTATTTACAATTATATCGGGATAAGAATCCGTTCCCGACCGGGCGTGTCGTTTAGCATTGAGGGTGAAGGCAAGGATATCTTGCCTGCTAATGAGGAGAATCTCTTCTATCAATCCGCACAATTTGCCGCCCAACGCGCAGGCAAAACACTGCCCGGGATCGATATTCACATGCACAATAGCGTGCCCCTTACCAGGGGATTGGGTAGCAGTTCAACGGCTATTGTCGGCGGTGTTGTTGCAGCGAATCGTCTCTTGTGCGAACCCTTTTCTCCAGAGGAGATGCTCGATATTGCCACGGCTATTGAAGGGCATCCGGACAATGTCTCGCCCTGCTTGCTCGGCGGCCTCACTGCTTCTACTATGGATGGCAACCGCGTTGCATGCGTGCGCGCCCTGCCGCCGCCAGAATTGCGCGCTGTGGTCGCCATTCCCGAATTTGAACTCAAAACCGAAGATGCTCGCAATGTCTTGCCCGACGCGATTTCGCACCGTGACGCCGTTTTCAGTACAAGCCGAGCATGCATTGTTACCGCAGCGCTGATTACGGGAGATTTTGAGCATCTCGCCGTTGGCATGCAGGACCGATTGCATCACCCCTATCGGGCAAAACTCATTCCGGGCTTTGATCAGATACTCGCAGAAGCGATCAAAGCAGGTGCCTGGGGTGCCGCGCTTTCGGGCGCGGGACCGACTCTCATCGCGCTTACAACCCAAAATGCCGACGCTATTGGGCGGGCTATGATCGCTATTTGGGCAGAGAAAAATATACAAGCGCGTTATCGCATCCTCAAAGTTGATCCGTCGGGGGCCACCGTCACATGATTATTTTTATGGCATATCCAGGGCGCTATATGCGTCTTTTTTATATCGCGCTTGTGGGCTTGCTCATTTTTGACTTTGCGTTTTACCCTTTTGCTGCACACGCGCAATCTCGCCGTGATAATACGTCTCGGGAATCAGCAAAAGAAAATACGCAACCGATTGAAATCAAAAGCATTGGCAAAGCGGCCTACGACGCGGTTATCGCCTCGGGGCACTATATTGTTGGGCCGGGCGATATCTTTGCCGTTGTGGTAAGTAGCGGGGAAGATATCGAAGCCTTTGAAGTTCCCGTGGGCGTGAGCGGCAGTTTGCTCCTTCCGTCTATCGGCTCGGTTTCAGTGGCGTTTTTATCGCTTGCAGAAGCCAATCAGGCCATCCAATCGACGATAAAAAAACGCTTTCATCAACTCGATATTTCCATCGGTCTTACGCGCCTGCGAATATTTCCCATCAACGTGGTTGGCGAAGTGAATCTGCCAGGGGCTGTTGAGGTTGAGGGTGTCGAACATGCATCGCAACTCATCACCAAAGCCGGGGGCCTTATTGACAACCTCAATCGCAGAGGATCGAGACGCAATATCCAGATCATGTGTCTCGATGAAAATGGACAGTGGCACAATACGGGACGCAGGGTCGATCTCGAGCTATGGAATCGCACAGGCAAAGCACAGTACAATCCCTTCATACTCGACGGGGAACAAATTTTTGTGCCCGTTGCCCAAAGCGATTCCGTCTATGTCACGGGCGCAGTACAATACCCGGGCAGTTATGAATTTGCGCCCGGTGATCGCGTGTCCGACCTCATTGTTCTTGGGAATGGTTTGCGCGGCCATTCTCCTCCAAAGCGCGCCGATCTTTTGCGCCTGTCGGATGATGGTGAGTGGAGATCCATACACATCGATCTTTCCGGCGTTCTTGCAGGTGATCCCGAGGCGAACCTCCCTTTGCAAGTGGGTGACAAACTCTATGTTATCGGCGAAACAAAGTGGGTTTATGTCGAAGGCGAGGTAAAATTTCCCGGTCCTTTTCTTTTAAAAGAGGGGCTTCGTCTCAAAGAATTATTAAAACAGGCCGAACTCACACCCGAAGCATCCGTGGTTCAGGCGTCTCTTATTCGCAAAGTCAATTTTGGAGAACAGGCCATCGAAGGTGATCCCGCGCTCAGGTTGCTCGGTATCCCTCGCTCACAGCGCACCGATGCCAAAGAAGCCCTTATTGCCCTCAAAACCCAGCAGCTTTCAGGGCGTTTGCCCGTTGACTTTGTAGCCCTCATGGCTGGCGACGAGCGGCACAATATCATCCTGCAAGATGGCGATGTGGTTCGCATTCCCCGATTTGTGCCTTCTGTTCGCGTGACAGGTGCTGTCATCGCGCCGGCAAATATTCCTTATGACGCGGTGCTTACGGTGGGTGATTATATCGACCTCGCCGGCGGTTTTAACACGCGTGCAAAGCGGAAGGACATCATCATTGTTGAGGGCAATACGGGCAATGCCATAGACGCCACCGCAGAATCGCTCGTGCGTCCCGGCGATGCGATTTTTGTCCCCCCACAAGAGCCCGGGCAGGGCTATCGGATTTTGAGAGAAGCTATTGCGATGATCGGTTCTGCGGCATCGGTTGTTCTGACTATATTTGTCATTGCCAGGGAAGTGACTAACTGAATATGGAATCTGAACGCAATATCCTCGATCACATTTATGTTCTCGTGCGCTGGCGGCGCATGATTCTCACGTGCTTCTTTGCCGTCACGCTGGCGACCGTGGGCATTTCTCTAATTTTGCCCAAAGCCTACCGCGCGTATGCCAGAGTTTATCCACCGCAAGATACCAACGGCAGTCTCGGGGGACTGTCTAATCTTTTGCAAGAGCTACCTCTTAACTTGATGGGACTGGGTAGTGAGGCCATATCTGCCACAGAATTTGTTCCGGTCGTTGAAAGCGAAAGCGTGCGCCTTTCCGTTGCCAGGCGGTTTGATCTCGCCACGCGGTATGGTGCCAACCATCAAAGTGAATTGCTCGATATGATATCCAATCGCCTGCAAGTCGATCTCTCTCGCGAGCAATTTCTCACGATTTCCTACGAAGCCGATACCCCAGAACTGGCGGCAGAATTGACCAATGCTTTTGTTGAAGAGCTCAAAAATGCGCTTGAGCGACGCAATCAAGACAAAACGCGTGTCTATCTGGCCTATCTCACAGAGAGGCTCAAAGAAGCCGAACAGGACATGCTCGAAGCCGAGCGGCGCTATCGGGATTTTCAGAACGAGCACATGGTATTGGATGTTGAAACTCAGGTCAAAACGCAGTTGGAAACGACTTCCAATCTTTTCGGCTTGCTGGCAGAACTGATTATCAAGCGCGATGTTCAGGCCAAACTGATGACCGCAGACAATCCCGAACTGAAAAAACTCGATATGGAGATCCAGACCACGCGCGAAGTTCTCGACAATTTACTTATGGGCCAATTTCCCGATAGCTTGCACAAGGGCGATTCGAGCAAACGATTGCCAGAGATTTTCAAACCCTTCCGACAATTGCCCGAATTGGGCCTGGGCGCGTTGGGACTCATCCGCGATGTTGAAATACAAAATGCCATCTATCAGTTTATCAAACAGGAATATGAAAAAACGCGATTTGAAGATGAAAAAGGCACACACACTGTCACGGTCCTGGATTATGCGCGACCGCCTGACACGCGTAGCTATCCGCGCCGCAGCCTCATGGTCGCTGTTGCGGGAGGCCTCAGCCTGGTATTGAGTTGCTTGTTTGCCTTTGTATTTGAAGCTTTGAGGAATCTGACTCCGGAGAATCGTGTCAAAATCGATGCCATATCAGAGGAATTGTGAGTAAGCGAGGTATTTCCATGTCTGAAAACCTGGATACAATTCTCACCACTACAGTGGGGTCTTATCCACTGCCCGACTGGCTCGTGGCAGCGCCGAGTGAAACCGCTGTTGTGGATGCCACGCGCGTTATCTTCGATACGCAGCGTCAGGCTGGAATTGATCTGCCTACCGATGGCGAACTCTACCGATTTGACATCAACCATCCCGAGACCAATGGTATGATCGAATATTTTGTGCGCCCTATGGGCGGTACGCGCGCCGATTTTGGGCGTACTGAGGTCGAGACATTTCGCCAACGACAATCCATGGACTTTCGCGCCAAACCCGCTGCTGTTGTCGATGACGTGCTCTCAGAGGGGTCGCTCGACCTGTTATCCGACTGTTTGCGTGCAGCAACCGTCGCAGGTGGTCCCTTCAAATTTACGCTTACCAGCCCCTATATGCTTGCCCGCACCTTGCTCGACAATTACTACGGCGATTTTGAAGCCCTGCTCATGGGGGTGGCCGATGTGTTGGCCGATCAGGTACGCGGCCTGCCATGTGCCTGTGTACAGATCGATGAAGCCAATATTCCGGGTAATCCTGAAGACGCGCCCATCGCAGCGAAGGCGATTAACACGGTACTCGATGCGATTGATTCCGATACTGAAAAAGCCGTTCATTTTTGTTTTGGAAATTACGGTGGGCAAACCATTCAACGCGGCACATGGCGCGCGCTTATCGATTTCCTCAACGATCTGCACACCGATCACCTCGTTCTCGAACTCGCCCATCGCCCGGATGATGATCTGGTTGCTCTGAAAGAAATTGATCCGCGCATCAAACTCGGCATTGGCGTGGTTGACATCAAAATCAATCACGTTGAAACTGCTGAACAGATTGCCCGACGCCTCGATCACGCCGAAAAAGAACTCGGCCCGGGGCGCATCGCATTTATTCATCCCGATTGCGGGTTCTGGATGCTCAAACGCTCGGTAGCTGATCTCAAGGTCGCAGCTCTCGTACAGGGTAGAGATCTCTATTTGGGAAGTGTGAAGTGTGAAGATCGGTAGTAGTATTCCGTCCTATAATTTTACCATGCGATATATTTATATATTTTTTTTTAGTTTTCTGATCTTGGACGCAGGTGTTTTCGCTCAGGCACGCGGTACGATTGTCACGATTGCCGGTGGTGGCCTGGAAGATGGCGATAATGTGCTGGCAACGGATGTTGCGCTCAATCGTCCGCTCGGAATTGCGCTCGATATACAGGGCAATCTCTATATCGCGGATACGGATAATCACCGCATTCGACGGGTGGATGCGATAACGGGTATCATCACTACGGTCGCGGGTACTGGGGAACCGGGATTCTCGGGCGATGGTGGACCGGCGACAAGTGCGTTGCTCAATACCCCCAATGCTATTGCGATCGATAGCGCGGGCAATATTTATGTCAGCAGCGGTGGCGCGAGTGAAAGTGATGTTCACAATCGACGCATTCGGCGCATCGATGCTTTTGGTATCATCACTACGGTCGCGGGTACGGGCGCAGGTGGTTTCAACGATCTGGTCCCTGCACTACAAGCTACGTTCCACGAAATTGTCGCACTGACGATGTTGGGCGATATAGCTCTTTTAATCTCCGATAGTCTCGATGAGGATGGACAGGGCAACAATCGCGTGCGGCAATTTAACTTTGCGAATAATACCATAGGTACAATCGCGGGCAACGGCAGTGCCCAGGCGTCGAGTATTCAGGATCGCGGGCTGGCAACTCGGGCGGGTTTGACTCCTGGACAATTGGCTGTGACGGGTAATGGCGATCTCTTGATTGCGGATTTTAATAATGGACGCATTCGCCGCATTAGCAGGGCAACGCGAGATACGACGGTTGTTGCCGAGATCAATACTGTGGCCGGGCGGGGAGCGACCTCTGCGGAAAATCTATCAGAAGATCTCTACAAGGGCGATGGTGGGCCAGCGACAGGTGCTTTATTTTTTTCTCCTTCGGGCGTTGCTGTCGATGAAGCTGGCAATATCTATATCGGCGATACGGGCAATAATCGCATTCGCGTGGTCGAAGCGGAAACGGACACTGTATTGACTATCGCGGGAACGGGTATTGCGGGTGCGGGGCCTGAAGGTACACTCGGTCTTCTGTCTGATCTGGGGCAGCCCACGCACTTGCTGATTGATGGCGATGGGGATCTCATTTTTATTGATGCCGCCAACAATCGCATCCGCAAATTGCGCGATTCCACATTCCGCATGCCCTTGTTCAATGTTCTCTCCGAGAATATCGATTTTGGCGAGGTTAGCGTTGGCGATCCCACCGTGAGCCGTTTGAGCGTTGAAAATCGGGGCAATGTGCCCGTTCGCGTTGAAACAGCGATTTCCGATAACTCCGCATTTCGCGTTTTGTCGGCATTGCCCTTCGAAATCGGCATTGCCCAAACCGCTGATATTGAAATTGTGTTTGATCCTGTACAAGCTGGCTCTATAGAAGGGGTTATCACTCTCACCACCGATGATTCGCGCACCCCTACTGTCGCTGTAACGGTGCGAGGTCTGGGGGCTGAACCCAGTATCGGACTTTTTCCTGCGGATGTCTTAATTTTTGATCCCACGTTTATGGGGCGATCTCAAGTATTGTCGGTTCGCATTGACAACCTCGGCGCCGGTGTGCTGATCGTTCCCAACGCCACGACAACCGACTCGCAATTTGTGGTGGAACAAACCGATATCTTGCGGATTGACGCGGGGCAAAGCCAGCAGCTTTCCATCGCATTTCGCCCGCAAGCCGAGGGCCAGCAAGAAGCCACGCTCACCATTTTTAGCAACGCACCTGCCAACCCCGCGGCCACACTCCAATTACAGGGCATTGGGGAAAGTGCCCAACCCGGCGGGTTTGTCGATGAGGCCCCCAATGCGGGTTTGGGCGATACGGGTGCGGGATTTGGCGCGGCGTGGGCAGATTATGACAACGACAATGATCTCGATCTCTACCTCGTGCGTAGCAGAGAACCGAATCGGTTATATCGCAACGATGGGACTGGATTTACAGATGTGGCGTCAG
>JAPPIE010000349.1 GCA_028874765.1 Gemmatimonadota bacterium | reverse complement strand
CAATTGCCGATGTGCTAAAAATGACAGTAGCCGAAGCCCTATCGCATTTTACCCATATACCCGGCATCCAGCGCTCACTCCAAACGCTATTTGACGTGGGCCTGGGCTATATCAAAATGGGACAGGCATCGACCACGCTCTCAGGCGGCGAAGCCCAGCGCGTGAAATTGGCGCGCGAATTGGCGCGACCGAGCACGGGCAAAACCGTATATATCCTCGACGAACCCACAACGGGATTGCACTTTGCCGACATCCAGAAACTACTCGACGTACTCAACCGCCTCGTCAACGCGGGCAATACCGCAATCGTAATCGAACACAACCTGGACGTAATCAAAACCGCCGATTGGGTCATCGACCTGGGACCAGAAGGCGGAGAAGACGGCGGCGATTTAATCGCTTGCGGCACGCCCGAAGATGTGGTATCTGTTACCGCTTCTCATACCGGACGATTTTTGAAAGATGTGTTGGCAGGTATTGAAACAGGATAATGCAGCTCAAGAAAATCCATAGACCTCCTTTATATAACAAAAAATTTGCTATATAAAAAAATAGTATATATTATTTATGTAACACATAAATAATAGGAGGTATTTATGTCTGCCATGCAGATTCCCCATTTCAAAGAGCGGAAGGCTACTCAAGTTGCCGCCTTACTGATAAAGCACAATGGCGGTCAATGCATTGACAAGTACAAACTCCTCAAACTGATCTACCTTGTCGATAGAAAGGCATTGGAGCTTTGGGGACACTCTGTAACTTATGACACACCAGCGAATTTTCCGTATGGTCCCACTGGTCCCACCCCCAGCCATACGTATGATCTTATTGATCCACCAAAGAGAAATCTACAGGAGACCTCTTCTACCTCCAGCTATTGGTCTCAATTTTTCTCAAACCACGGAGGCACCGTTAGTCTACCTGGTTTATTTCCAGGTGTAGGGGATCTCTCCCCTGCGGAGATCGGTTTGATCCATGAAATCTTTGAGGAATTTGGACATAAAACTTTTGGAGAATTAAAAGAATACCTTCAGGCCTTACCCGAGTCTAAAGATACAGAAGAATCGTCTGGGCCAATAAAATGGGAAACACTCCTTCAGGCCGTAGGCTGGACAGGTGAAGACTTAGAGGAAGTAAAAAAAGATCTCACATTTAAAGCGAAATTTGAAACCTTTGTCGGGGCGAGATAAGCATGGGATTAGCGGCACCTGCGTTATTTGCCCTGATTGGGGAGGCGAGCATTTATGTATATTTCTGACAGACTTTGTAAATGACAAAAGACGAGAACCAAAAACCATCATTGTGAATGTCACATCGTGGACTTCAAGAAAAGAACAAACGCTCATACTCTACCCAGGGGAGCATCCTTTTATCATAAAAAAATCAGTCGTTGCCTATGATAATGCCCTCTTACTTGCAGAATGGCAGGTCGAACATCTCTTATCTAACGGAAAGAAACAGCCATCAGCCTCTGAAGAACTATTGCGGAAAATTGGTGAAGGGCTTCTCAGGTCACCCTTTACATCAACAGATGTAAGAGATTTCTACGAACAATATTCTCAGAATATTGGTAAGCCTGAAAATAGATAAGGACGATACGTGATTAGTAAAAATGCTTTATTTTTTTGAATATATCTATGCACCTGTAGAAACCGCCTAACATACTTAGGTGGTTTCGTTTTTTGAGCAAATGGAACCACCACACATCACTACTGCAATGACCTTTCGCATATTAATATCCGTCGCATTGTCGGCATTACTTTTTAATAACACTATTGCCGACCCCTCCAAAATCGCCTTTTGGAATGTGCAGCGCAAAGGCGCCAATCAACAAAATGCGCAACACCGTCCCGAATGGTACGTTGCAGCGGGGGAATTGGGATTGGACTATGTGCGCATCTTACCCGATGCATGGCCCGCCGAGGGCAGGGACTTCCTGATAGGCAATGCGGACAACTTTGAAGCAATCAACGAAACCGATCTGTCCCTATTGATCAAAGCACTCGACGAAGCCGAACGCAACGGCATTAAAGTCGTCCTTACAATGGTCAGCCTACCCGGCGCCCGCTGGAAACAACTGAACAATGACAAGGATGATGCGCGGCTCTGGAAAGACAAAAAATATCATCTACAAGCCTTTGAATTCTGGCGTCAACTCGCCGCACGCCTGAAAACACACCCCGCCATTGTCGCCTACAACCCCCTCAACGAACCACACCCGGACAAGGCCTTCGGCTTTGATGCGCCAGACGAAAAATTCGCCCAGTGGTTCAAGCGCATCCAGAATACGTCAGCCGACCTCAACCAATTCAACCGGGAAATGGTCAAAGCAATCCGCTCCGTAGATGCACACACCCCCATCATCCTCGACGGCTGGTTCTATGCATCTCCTAGGGCATTCGATTACAATCGACCCGTTGACGATGACAAGGTCTTATACGCCTTTCACAACCCCGGACCCTGGCAAATGGTAACCTATCGCGTCAATCAAGGCAGGTACGCCTATCCAGACCGCGTGCCCAAATCGTGGAACGGACCAACAGAATCCTGGACCATTGATCGCCTTGCCCAGCAAATGCACGCAGTTCAACAATTTTCCGAACAATACAACATACCCGCACATCGAATCATCGCCTCGGAATTCTGGTACGACCGTCGCCTTGAAGGCGCAGCAGCATATATGGCCGACCTCATCGAAATCTATAACCAGCGCAATTGGCACTGGGCTTTTTATGCATTTCGCGGCAGTGGCACATGGACCGGACTCGATTACGAAATTCCGCCAGGTCAAAAAATGGGATGGCGTTACTGGCAAGCTGTTGAACAGGGCAAAGATCCCGAACCTCTCAAACCGAGAGGACCGAACCCCTTGTGGGAAATACTGCGGCGGCAGTTTGAAAAAAAATGATAGCGATTTAATTGCTTGCGGAACGCCTGAAGATATGGTATCTGTTACAGGCTCATATACGGTATTTTAATTTGTATTCTCAGGAGGCATTAATGTCATTGTTTTCACTTGAAGATCGCGTCGCCATAGTAACTGGAGCGGGGCGTGGTATTGGACGCGGTATTGCAGAGGGATTGGCTACACAGGGCGCGAAAATCGTATGTGCTGCGCGCACGCGGTCTCAACTTGACGAAGTCGTAGCGGCAATTCGAAATGCGGGAGGCGACGCAATCGCCTATGAAATGGACATGAAAGACCTGGATTCCGTGCGCGGCGGCGTCGATACAGCACTCGAAACGTATGGACAAATCGATATCCTCGTCAACAACGCGGGCATGAACATACGCGAGCCATTTGAAGACGTAACAGAAGAACACTACGACGAAATCATGGCCGTCAACTTGAAGGGCCTCTACTTCTTAACACAGACCGCAGTCAAACACATGATCTCGCGCAAACAGGGCAAAATCATCCACATCGGCTCATTGACAACGGACTGGTCCTTATCGCAAATTTCGGTCTATACCGCCACCAAAGGTGCCGTTGGGCAACTCGCCAAAGCTCAGGCATTAGAACTGGGCAAACACAACATCCAGGTAAACACAATATGCCCGGGCTTTGTGGTCACGCCATTGACCGAGCGACTCTGGGAAAATGATACAATGCGCGAATGGGGCGAATCCCGTCTGCCCATAAAGCGATTGGCAACACCCGAAGACCTCGTCGGCACAGCCGTATTCCTCGCCGCGCCCGCATCGGACTACGTCACCGGACAATCCATCTACGTAGATGGTGGATTCATGGCCGGCGAAGCCTGGCCCTTGCCGGAGTAAGGGAGAGAACAATGGCACAATACAGCGTACAACAAGAAAACTTCCACGGACACGCGCTCTACGTATTGCGGGATATTGAAGCCAATTGTGAAGCCAGTATTTTGCCCTCGGTGGGCAACAATTGCATCTCGTACAAAATCCCAAAAGGCGATGACCTGCTGGAACTCATTTACGCCCCACCCGATCCCGACACCCTGCAAGGCCGCGCCAGCGGATACGGCACGCCCATATTATATCCCTGGCCCAACCGCATAGACAGCGGCAAATTCACATTTGACGGCGCAGAATACCAGCTCCAAACCCCTGCCCCGGGCGAACACGCCTCTCACGGCTACGTCTACGAACGCCCCTGGCGCGTAGTCGAATCCGGCACCTCAGAAAGCGCCTGGATAACAAGCGTCTTCACATCAACGGACTTCCCCGAAATCGGCGCACACTATCCCTTCCCCTTTGAAGCGCGGGTAACATATCGACTGAAAGACGGAATACTACACCTCGAATTTGAAAGCACCAACGTAGGCGACAGCGACATGCCCGCTGGCCTGGGCATCCATCCCTATTTCCCCCTACCCCTCACTGAAAACGGCAACCGGGATTTATGCACCGTACACATGCCCGCATCGACCTACTGGCCCTTGCGCGACGACCCGATACCCACAGGAGAAATACTACCCGTTGACGGCACCGTATTTGACGTACGCAAAAACACCCCCTTAAAAGACCGGTATTACGACAACGTCTGGTCCGGCGTATCTCTGACCGACGGATGGAGCCGATGTGAATACACCGACCCAACTGAAGGCGTAACCATCGCAATGGAAGCCAATGACGCATTCCGCGAACTCGTCCTCTACGCCCCCGACACCCGTCCCATTATCTGCTTTGAACCCTACACCTGCGTCACCAACGCCTTCAACCTGGAAAACCAAGACATCGACGCGGGCCTGATACGCCTCCAACCCGGTGAAAAACTAACTGGAATAATGCGGATTGTAGGTGAATTATTGTAGGGGCGACCCCCTGTGGTCGCCCGCTGACCGCTGGGACGGCACAGGGGCCGTCCCCTACCGCTGATCGCTGAAAGCTTTTATCATGACCGACCGATTACAACAACAAATTGAATTTCTCCTCGAAATCGATAAACTCAAACAAATCATTCGGCAAACCTATTTGCTCGACGAAACGCGAAAAGAAAACGACGCCGAACACTCGTGGCATTTTGCCATGTTTGCACTCATCCTCGTGGAATATGCGCCCGAGCCAGTGGATATCCTGAAAGTAATCAAAATGGCGCTGGTACACGACCTCGTGGAAATCGACGCGGGCGACACCTTTCTCTACGACGAATCGGGCAACGCCGACAAAGCCGAGCGCGAGGCAAAAGCCGCCGACCGCATCTTTGCGCTCTTGCCTGCAGAACAGGGCACAGAAATACGCGCGTTATGGGAAGAATTTGAAGCAAAAGAAACGCCCGAAGCAAAATTCGCGGGCGCGCTGGACCGCTTCCAACCCTTTCTGCACAATTGCAACACCCAGGGACGCGCCTGGCGAGAGCACGGAATCACAGCCGACCGCGTCTTGCAAAGCAACAGCCACATCTCAATCGGCGCGCCAGTTCTATGGAATCGCGTACAAGAATTGGTTGATGAAATGGTCGCTGAGGGGTATATTGATGCCGAAAAATAATGGCTAAAAATGGGAGGACCAACCATGAGCCAGACACTCAAGGACTTATTGAACGACAGTTTTGAACGGCATGCGGATCGCACGGCGGTTCGCGTATTGCGCCAGCCAGAGGAGCCTGGCGAAAGGCGATTGCAATATGTGCCGTTGACATATATGCAATTGAAGGCACAGCGAGACCGATTGGCATCGGGCCTGGCGCAAATAGGATTGGAAAAAGGACAGCGCATCGGGCTGTTGACCGATGGCGGTCTGGAATCTGTCCTGGTCTTTCTATCCTGTGATATGCTGGGATTATCCGCAGTGCCAATCTGCAACAAATTGCCCGATGATCTGCTGGTACACAGCATCAACCACTCCGGCATTGCCTATTTGTTCACAGACGCGAGAAGTTTGGAACAGGTCGAGCGCGTGCGCGGGCAACTGAACAACCCGCCTCATATCATCTTGACAGAAGGGCAGGGCGATAACGCACGCTCATTTTTTGAACTAAGTCAAAAAGGCGCGGAATCACCGCCCCCAGACATAGCAATAGAACCCGACGACGAATCGAAAATCGTGTACACATCGGGATCATCGGGATTGCCCAAAGGCGTGGTTCAAACCCATCGCAATCTCGTCGGCAATATCCTGTCCGTATGGGATACGATCAGCAACCGAGACCCGGTCATCTTATTCAAATCCGCGCCCGACTATCACACCATGGGCATATTAAATATCTACTACCCCCTATCAAAAGGCTGGACATTAGACCTGGCGCGGTCACCGGATCGCGTACTCGTAGATATCCGATATTCAGAACCCCACGGCTTTTTAACAGTTCCCCTAATTTTAGACAAAGTATTTGGCAACGTGCGAAAAGAAATCGAGGCAGGTGGTGCAAAAGGCGCATTGGTCGCCCGGTCAGTACGCGCCAAACAGCGCGTCGCACGCGGTGAAGCGTCAGTCATTGACCACCTCGTCAATGCCACACTGGGCAAAAAGGTCGTCGGACAAATCAAAGAAAAGCTCTCGCAGCGCGTGGGCAGCCATCTCGAATTGTTAATCGTCGGCTCGGCAAAAGCCGACCCCGAAGCCCTCGACTTTTTTCAGGACGTACTGGACATCACCTCGCTCGAAGGCTATGGCGTCACCGAATGCAGCCCCCTGATCGCGGCAAATGTCCTGAACGGACAAAAAACAGGCACCGTTGGACAGCCACTACAAGAAATAAAAATCATCGCCGAAACAGGCGAGGAAATCGCTCACGGAGACCCACAAACAAAAACCTATCGCGGCAGCGGCGATGGCATTGGCGAATTGTGGGTACACGGCAACCACGTCATGACGGGGTACCTCAACGACCCCGAACGCACCGCCGAAGTACTCGTAACCGATGAAGACGGCAAAGTGTGGTATCGCACAGGTGATGTGTTCAGCATGGACGACGAGGGATTTTTGACATTCCAGGGGCGCGTTGGACGGCAATTTAAATTGAGCAACGGCGAATTTGTCAACCCAGAACGCCTCGAACGCATATTCGCTCGCGCATCGCTCATCGAACACGTCTTAATCTGCGGCGACCAGACCCGCACCTTTCCCCTACCCGTCGTCACCGTAAATGTAGAAGAAGCGCAGTTGCAAACAGATATTCCCGATCTGCCCACAGACGACGAGGAAGCATTGTGCAGCCACCCCGCAATAGCCGAACGCATTCGCGAGCAATTATTAAAAGAAGCCACGGCATCTGGCCTTCCCGCGCACGAGCGCCCGCAAAAAGTACTGATCTTGCCAGACCAGTTAAGCGAAGAAACGGGAACCCTCACGCGGGGACTGAAAAAGGTCGTACCCGGTAGAATAGAAGAAATTTACGCAAACGAAATCGCCGCAGCGTATGATGGATAAACCCAAAACCTTATGGATCCACAGATGGACGCAGATAAACGCAGATAAAAGGCAAAGGCGAATAAGCTAATTGAGTACCCCCCTGCTATCTGTGTCATCTGTGTCATCTGCGTTATCTGCGGATGCTTTTTATGCCAATTTTAAACCCCGATAAACTGCGGCGCATTGGCCGCGAAGTCTTCGAACGCATAGGCGCAACGCCCGAAGAAGCCCAAATTGTGGCCGATCTGCTCGTAGCCTCCAATCTCGCGGGACACGACTCGCACGGCGTAGTCCGCATACCACAATACGTATCCGGAGTACAGAGCG